>CAJTSO010000101.1 GCA_910579115.1 uncultured Selenomonadaceae bacterium | reverse complement strand
TTGGCGCCGAATAGGCATGATAAAAACCACCAGTTTAACTGGTGAGTCAATAAAAAATCTTGTAGAAAAGTACACGACCTCCTATGCTACGAATGTATTGGCTAGCAACCACACAAAAGAACATAGGAGGTCATGTAATGAACGATGTGAAAAGTCTATCAGATAGTAAGTGGAGGTGCAAATACCATATAGTATTTGCACCGAAATATCGCAGACAGGTGATATATGGAAAAATAAAGACTGATATGCAGTCTGATGATATTCGATAGGCACGCAAATTTGAGATATAAGTATGGAAACAGACACTTCTGGGCAAGGGGATACTATGTAGATACCGTAGGAAAGTATGAAAAAGCAATAAAGGAATACATACGAAATCAACTACAGGAAGACATAGCAAACGATCAGCTAAGCTTGAAGGAATTACTGGATCCATTCGAAAACATAGATACGAAGCGAAAGGCATGAAAACAGCCCCCGAGTAGGGGGCTGCCCGTAATAATGGTGTGGTTGCAGGCTTTTTCAGTGCACCCTTTAGGGTGCCACCACAGGTAATATGCCCTTATAGGGCTTGTTCAAACCACCGGTTCAACCGGTGGTTTTGATT
>CAJTSO010000100.1 GCA_910579115.1 uncultured Selenomonadaceae bacterium | reverse complement strand
AAATGTAAACGGACAGATTCATTATATTGACTCGCAAGGAAAAACGCCAAATGCCGATTACATATTCCAAGGAATGGCCTCTGGCACACTTTTGCGTGGATGTTGGGTCGGTCGTCTTGACAATCTTGAAATCAACACTGATACGATTGGCGAATTAGTCAAAAACAAATGAATAGGAGAATGATGATGGTATCTTTGAAAACAGCGTGTCATGTTGTTGAAACAAATCATCCGAATCGATGCATTGTGAGTTGTTTCGATTATGATTCGTTTTATGGGTTTATGACTGTGCCTCGTAATTGGAATGAAAAGAGTATGGAACTTCCATCCGTCCCTGCCAACAATAGTATGAGTTATATTCGTAAGGAAGATGGTACGGAATTTTTCCTTTCCTTCTATGATTGCCTGAACCTGTTGACAGATGGAACAGAAGTAGATATCAAAGGCTATCTTTCTTCTGAAGACGCAGCATTCGCAATGAAGGTAAAAGAGTCGATGGAACGATCTTAACCCCTCCTGCCAAAATTATATTTTCAAAACAGAGACGCCGATTATGACGTCTCTGTTTTTCTTTCCGCCAAAAAAACAGACTCTTTTATGGAGAGGAGTAGAATATGTCAGTGTTTCCTGCGGTTACGAAGACATTTGAGTTGTGTCGCAACAATTTAATAAAGTG
>CAJTSO010000099.1 GCA_910579115.1 uncultured Selenomonadaceae bacterium | reverse complement strand
GCTTTCGCATATCGTCCTGCTTCTTTTCGTCCCGGGAAAAAATGCGGATCTCGCCGATATCGGTATTTAGAAAGCGAGTTAAAACGGCGTTGCCAAAGGAACCAGTGCCGCCGGTTATCAATAAAGTTTTATTCTTGAACATAGCATTTGCCTCCACTATATCTTTGTCTTCTAAAATTGGCTTTTGCGCTGAGTTACCCATTTAATATACTCCTTATATAAGGCCTTGTTTGATGATTGTCCGCACTTTCAATTATCAAACAAGACCTGAACTGTGAACAAAAAGGTTCTTTACCTGCCGTCTGACATAAAATACATCTCGACTATTGGGGAGCAAAACATTATAATGCTTAAGAGAAATGCTCCCCAAAGGAGGAAACGATATGGCGGCGCAATATCATGAAATAGAAGAACTGCTTAGAAAACGGGCCGACCTTAATACAAGGCTGAAGCTCGCGCCCTACGACGGCACGCCCGAAATCAAGGACCGCGGCGAGGGGAAATATCTTTACGTCAGAAAGCGCATAGCGGGCAGACAGACATCGACTTACGCAGGATCGTATTCGGACGAGCTATATAACCTTTTGCTTCGCAACGCCAGAGAACTTCGCGAAATTAGAAAAGAACTTCGCAGCCTGGAAAAACAACTGGCCGCCGCCGGTTACTCAGAAGACGAGCTGCCCGCCGCCGTAACCGCCAATATAGAATTCGCGCGGATCAATATGAAAGCGAACATCTACGATCAAGGCGTGCTGGAAGGCATCGCGACGTCTTTTCCGCAAACGGCAGAAATCATAGAAAACGGCAAGACCTTCGGCGCTGCCGCTGCCGACGTGCAAAAGATTCTAAATTTGAAGCACGCCTGGGAGTTTATCTTAGATCGCGACGTGATAGCCTCCCGCTCTGACTACTATATGCTCAGCCGTATCGCAAGAATTATCAACGAGGGCTTTTTTGCCGACGGCGGGCGCATACGGGGAGTTCCCATCTCCATCGGCGGTTCGTCTTACATCCCGCCGATACCCGACGAAGCGGACGTAAAAGACCGAATCCGCGAAATCGCCGGAGATGCGGACGACCCCGTTCATATTGCCGTCAAGCTGTGCCTTTATTGCATGAAGGCGCAAATATTCCTGGACGGAAACAAGCGGACGGCGGTCGTCTTCGCGAACCACTACCTGATAGCTCGCGGCGGCGGCTTTTTAGTTATTCCCGAAAAAGAAGTGCCCGCATTTAGGAAACTGCTCGTAAAATATTACGAGGGCGAAGACATTGCTGTCATTACCGCCTTCATGAAAGAGCGCTGTTGGAAAACCATACAACCCTGAACTAACCTTGAAAAAATCTGCTCGACGAACAGCGGTATAAC
>CAJTSO010000098.1 GCA_910579115.1 uncultured Selenomonadaceae bacterium | reverse complement strand
GTTAAGTTTCTGGCCGAGCGCCTCGATCATTGCGAAGTCCTGCTGGGGGGCCGGAATGCCGCCGAGCTTTTCTGGACAAAATTTTACGAACCGGTAACCGGGGCAATGCACATCACCACCGATGATGGCTCTGTGGGGACAAAAGGCTTTACCGTTGCGCTGCTGCCTGAGCTTCTCGCTACCGGACGCTTTGACCGGGTGGCGGCCTGCGGGCCGGAAATCATGATGAAGAAGACCTTTGAAATCTGCCGTGAGCAGGGCGTGCCCTGCGAGGTTTCCCTTGAAAGGCGTATGGCCTGCGGACTGGGAGCCTGTCTCTCCTGCAACATCGACAGCACTGACGGCCGCCGCCTTCATGTTTGTCAGGACGGTCCGGTTTTCCTGGGGGAGGAGGTTTTTCCATGACTTACGATCCGCGACTTGCCGTAGAGATCTGCGGCATTCACATGAATACGCCCATCCTTACCGCCTCAGGCACCTTTGGCTTTGGTGAGGAATTTGCTGATTTTGTGGATTTAGAGCGGCTGGGCGGCGTAATGGTAAAGGGAACCACCCTGTTGCCCCGCCGGGGCAACGAGGGAGTCCGCATGGCTGAAACTCCTGCCGGTATGCTGAACTGTATCGGTCTGGAAAACCCGGGAGTCGAAGTCTTCCTGAAGGAAACCCTTCCCCGGCTGAAAAAATACAATATGAACATTATCGTAAACATCTCCGGCAGTACTACCGAAGACTACGGCACCCTGGCGGAAATGCTGGACGTTGACGGAGTGGCGGCCATTGAGCTGAATGTTTCCTGCCCAAACGTTAAAGAGGGAGGCATTGTATTCGGTACTGATCCGGCGGCTGCAACCGCTGTCGTAAGGGCGGCCAAATCCCACACGAAGAAGCCCGTCATTTTGAAGCTCTCCCCCAATGTAACAGATATTGTCATGATGGCAAAGGCGGTAGAGGAAGCGGGGGCAGATGCTGTGTCCCTTATCAACACCCTCATGGGCATGGCCATCGATATTAAAACGAAAAGACCGGTGCTGGGAAATATTACCGGCGGCCTTTCCGGACCCTGCGTTAAACCCATTGCCCTGCGGATGGTCTGGCAGGTGGCCAGGGCCGTGAGGATTCCTGTCCTTGGTATGGGGGGCATTTCTACGGCGGAAGATGCCATCGAATTCCTGCTGGCGGGAGCCTCCGCGGTGGTGGTGGGCACGGCGAACTTCGTAGATCCCGCTGCCTCCATGAAGATTGCCGGCGGTATAGCCGCTTACCTTGATGAGCAAGGATTTTCCCATGTAAATGAGCTGGTGGGAGCGCTAAAGGCATAAATTCTATAAGAGCAAAAAAGCTGCTGCACATGATCGTGCAGCAGCTTTTGCGTTTAGCGGGGACGGTTATGTTTGATACGCACCGAAAAGAATTGTCAGGAAATGGGTCGCATGGTTAATTGAAATTTTACTTGAGCACCTGAGGCAGCCAGGTGGCCAGCTCCGGCACGACAGCCAGCAGGAGAATTTCTC
>CAJTSO010000097.1 GCA_910579115.1 uncultured Selenomonadaceae bacterium | reverse complement strand
GAAAGACCATGAAAACAGTAGTTGTCATCACCACCGGCGGCACCATCGCCATGAAATACGATGAGGCGTCAGGCGGACTTGTCCCGGCCGTCAGCGGCGACGATCTCGTTTCGGCTGTTCCGGCCTTGAAGGATGTGGCGAAAATAGAGGTGGCGGAATTTTCCAACGTGCCCAGCGGCCACATGACCCCGGCCATGATGCTGGAGCTTTCCCGGCTGGCGGATAAATATTGCCGGCGGGAGGATGTGGCCGGGGTAGTCATCACCCACGGGACGGACACCCTTGAAGAAACCTGCTATCTGGTGGGACTCACCGCCAGGACCGGCAAGCCCATCGTGGTCACCGGAGCCATGCGGGGGGCTTCCGATACGGGGCCGGACGGAGGGGCAAATATCCTGGCGGCGGTGAGGACGGCGGCCTGCCCGGCGGCAGAGGGCAAGGGAGCTCTCCTGGTGCTGAACGACGAGATTCACGGAGCGGCGGAAGTGACAAAAGCCCACACCACCTCCTGTTCCACCTTTGCCTCCCCCGGCTGGGGCCCCATCGGCCATGTTTACTTTGACCGGGTGGTGATACGCCGCCAGCCCTTGAATTTGCAGAAAATTCAGCCGGAAGCCCTCTGCGAGGACGTTTACCTCCTGAAAGCCTACGCCGGGATGGACAGCTACCTGTTCCGGTGCCTGGCGGAAAAGCCCTGTCAGGGGCTGGTGGTGGAAGCCCTTGGCTGCGGCAATGTGCCCCTGCCGGTGAAGGCTGGTATCGAACTGGTTCGCCGTAAGGGGATTCCCGTAGTGCTGGCTTCCCGGGTTCAGGCCGGCCGGGTGGTAAAGGCTTACAGCTACGAGGGGAGCGCCGTTTCCCTCCAGGAGGCCGGCATAATCATGGCGGGAGAGCTTACCGGCCAGAAAGCCCGGCTGAAGCTCATGGCGGCTCTGGGAATCACAAAGGATGCGGCGGAGCTGCAAAAATATTTTGACAACTGAATTATAGCTTGTGCAGGATTCGCCTTTGAGAAAAGTACGGGCGAGCCATTGAAATAAAAACAGGCTGGACAAAAATGATCGCTCATTTTGTCCAGCCTGTTAATTTTTGGCAGGTTTCGGGTCAGTCTGTTATGTCCTTTGGCTCGATATCCACGATATTGCCGTTGACGTCCCGATAGACGGCGTTCTTTATCCGGGCATTTCGCAGCATCCGGCGGCATAGGAGACAGGGCTGGCCGCTGGCCAGGGAGCCGTCCGCATTGCGGCCGGAAATGTAGATGGTGGCCCCCTCCATCTTCTCCGGATCTGCGTTGATGATGGCATTTTGCTCCGCGTGGACGGCTACGCAGAGCTCATAGTTCTGCCCCTTGGGGACGTTGAGCCGCTCCCGCTCGCAGATGCCGGTGTCAAGGCAGTTGGCCTCCCCCCGGGGCGCGCCGTTGTAGCCGGTGGAAATGATGATCCTGTCCTTGACGATAATGGCGCCGTAGCGGCGGCGAAGGCAGGTGGCCCGGCGGCCCACGGCTTCCGCGATGTCGAGGAAGTATTCGGTCCAGTCGGGGCGGGTATATTTCTCCATGATTTTCTCCTTATTTATAATCGGTCTCACAGGCTCCCTGTAGGTCGGCGTGAGCTGGTTCCGCAGGCCCTCTCCGTCATGTCTGACGACATGACACCTCTTACAAACCACTAAGTTCAGCTTTCACTGCGTTCAGCTTCTCTAAGTAG
>CAJTSO010000096.1 GCA_910579115.1 uncultured Selenomonadaceae bacterium | reverse complement strand
GGGATTTTCAGCTTCCGTGGGCAGAGCGGGCCGGAAATCAATTTTCAGGATGGCCGAACGCTCCGGGGCAGTCTCCTTCAGCCGGGTGATAAAGTCCTCCAGCTGGTCAGGACGGCATTTTAAGGCGATTTCCACCCAGGAGCCCCGATTACTCACGGAACCGGGGAAGCCAAACTGCCGGGCCAGCCTGGCGGCAAAGGGGCGAAAACCTACGCCCTGAACGATGCCGAAGATTTTTATGATAAAGGCGGACATGATTGCTCCTCAATGGTTTTATAACGGCAGAGCCGCTGAATGATGATAGACAGGAATTTCCGGAGAAATCCCCGAATGATTCCATTATAACGCCGGGGAGCTGTCCTGGCAAAAATGACATTTACCGGCAGCTGCCGTTAAACGGCGGAAAAAATATATTTACAGGGGGAAAGTCCTATGCTATAATGCCAGAAGTTGTGTGCCGGCGAGAGCCGGCCGGTTACGTACCGCGGCTGAGAGTGCGACGCTCCAACGCTCCCCCGGCTGACGGCAGATTTATTTACAGGAGGAATTTCCAATGCTTACCAACGAAGAAAAATCCGCAATTTGCAAAGAGTTTGCCCGGCACGAAGGCGACACCGGTTCCCCGGAGGTACAGGTTGCTCTGCTCACCAGGCGCATCGCCCAGCTCACCGACCATCTCAAGTCCTTCAAGAAGGACTTTGCTTCCCGCCGGGGCCTGTTGAAGATGGTTGGCCATCGCCGCCGTCTGCTTGCCTACCTCCAGAAAAAGGATCTGGCTCGCTATCGCACCCTTATTGCCAGGCTGGGTCTTCGCAAGTAATATTGATATAAAGAAGCGGGGATATTCCCCGCTTCTTTATATTGCGGGCAGGCTCATCCCTGCCGGAATGAGATATGAGACAGTGGAAGGGTATAGGAGGAATTATTGAATGAACACATTTCAGATGGAAGTAGGCGGCCGTCCCTTTGTCATTGAGCATGGCAAAATGGCCAAACAGTCAAACGGCGCCGTTCTCGTCCGCTACGGTGAGACGGTAGTGCTCGTATGCGCCGTTGCCTCCAAGGAGCCGCGGGAAGGGGTGGACTTTTTCCCGCTTACCGTTGACTACGAAGAAAAAATGTATGCCGTGGGCAAGATCCCCGGCGGCTTCATTAAGCGGGAAGGCCGTCCCGGCAACAGCGGGATCCTGCGGGCCCGGCTTATCGACCGCCCCATTCGCCCACTTTTCCCCAAGGGCTTCCGCAATGATGTAAACGTCATTGCCACCGTCCTCTCCGTGGAGCAGGACAACGCGCCGGAAATCACCGCCATGATTGGCGCGTCCTGCGCCCTGGGCGTTTCCGACATCCCCTTTAACGGCCCCATCGCCGGGGTAAAGGTTGGCCGGGTGGATGGCCAGTTCATGATCAACCCCACCGTTGAGCAGCGGGCCAAATCTGACCTGGACCTTACCATTGCCGGATCCTACGACGCGGTTATGATGGTGGAGGCCGGGGCAAACGAGCTGCCGGAGGATGTGATCCTGGAATCTATCCTCTTCGGTCATGAAGAAATCAAGCGGATCGTTGAATTCCAGCGGGGAATCATTGCTCAGGTTGGCAAGGAGAAACGGGACGTCAAGCTCTTTGCGGTTCCGGCTGAGCTGGAGCAGGCCGTCCGTGACTTCGCCGAAGCCCGCCTTGACGCGGCTGTCCGCAATCCGGACAAGCTGAACCGGGATGAAAATATCGCCGCCATCAATGCGGAGGCCATGGAGAAATTCCTGGCGGAGTATCCGGAGCAGGGCAAGGAGATCGCCCAGCTGCTTCACGATATCGAAAAGAATATCGTCCGCCGCA
>CAJTSO010000095.1 GCA_910579115.1 uncultured Selenomonadaceae bacterium | reverse complement strand
GAGCGTTCACCACGTAACCGCAGATGGTCATCCCTTCAATGATGTTGAAGGGATCGTTCCTGATGAGCTCCCGGTCCTTAAAGGTACAGGGCTCTCCTTCATCGGCGTTGCAGATAACGACCTTTTTGGGCTTTTTGACAGCCCGGGACTGGGACCATTTTTTGCCCATATCGTAGGCGGCGCCGCCCCGGCCTTTAACCTTTACATTGGCAATGAGGGTGGCAATATCCTCCCCGTCCATGGTCAGGGCCTTTTTCAGAGCCTGATAGCCGCCGATGCTCAGATAAGAGTCCAGGGACAGGGGATTATAGCGGCCAAAGTTCTTCGTGATGAAGCTGGCCGTCGATGTTTTATTTGACATATTTCTCAACCTTTCTTGTGAAAGCCGGTCAGGCGAACTGGCGAAGGACACCGGCAATCTTTTCTTTAGTGTCCAGATGGCCGTAGACGACACCGTCAATGCGGACGGCCGGGGCTACATCGCAGGCGCCAAAGCAGGTGACAGCTTCCAGGGAGAAGCGGCCGTCACCGGTGACTTCGCCGATATCGATTCCCAGGAGCTCCTTCAGGTACTCAAGGGTCTTGTCGTTGTCATTGATGTGACAGACGATAGACCGGCAGACCTGGATGGGATGCTTTGCCCGGGGCTCCGTCGAGAGGGCGGAGTAAAAGTTCAGGCAGTCGTAGATAACAGCCACCGGCACCGGCAGCTTCTGGGCAATGTAGAAGGCTACCGGCTGGGGAATGTAGTTGTTTTCAGTCCTGGGTGTCTAAAAGCACGCCGACCACCTGAGTGAAATCGTGGTTATGCTTTTCCAGCACTTCGTCGATTCGGGCGGCAAGGGCCGGAGTGATGACAAAGTCCGGAGTGTTATCTGCATTAAGCATATCATTTCCTCCTATATATAGCGAACCAAGGATATTGGGAGTCATTATATCTTATATCAAATTAAAAATCTACTGTTTTTATCAAGTATACACAATCCCCCCAGAGCCTGCCCTACGGACAGTCCGCCGTCGTTTGGGGGTACCTGACGGTGGGTCAGGACTTGAAAGCCGCCTTCTGTCAGGAGCTGTTTTGTCAGGTTCAAGAGTAAAGCATTTTGGAAAACGCCGCCGCTGAGGGCCACGGCGGAGAGCCCGGAGGCTTCCCGCCCTTTCCGGCAGGCGGCCAGTATCCAGCAGGCCAGCTCCTGATGAAACCGGCGGGCGGGGCTGTCCGGCCTTGCCGCCGCAAACTCCAGGGCCATGGCGGCCTCTCCCTCAAAGCTGTTGTCGCCCTTCAGCCCCAGCAGAGCGGCGCAGGCATCAAACAGCCGTCCCGCGCTGGTGGACTTAACGCAATTCACCCTGTTGGCCAGCTGAAAATCTATGGCGGCCAGCTCGGCGGGGGAAACAAGGGGGCTGGCCGAGTCTGCCAGTGGCAGCAGAGGATTTGAATAGCCCTGCCGGATCAGGGCGGCAGCCAGCTTCCGCCCGCTTTTGGCGGCAGCGTCGCCGCCGGGCTGGAGAAAGGGCGGCAAAGAATCCAGCCGCTGAAAGCCCCGGCCGTCACACCGGAGTATTTCTCCTCCCCAGATCGTTCCATCGGCGCCGTAACCGGTACCGTCCAGGGCAATGCCGAGAACCGGCTCCAGGTAATCGTTATCCGCCATACAGGAAAGAATGTGGGCGTAGTGATGCTGAACCGGAAGAAGGGGAATGCCCAGCTCCTCCGCCAGCCTTCCGGCCACCGCCGCCGAATTGTAGCGGGGATGGAGATCGGTCACGATGAGTTCCGGCTTTATTTCCAGCAGCTCCATCAGATGGCGGACAGATTCCTCCAGGGTGGAAACCGTCCGCACATCGGTCAGATCCCCAATATAA
>CAJTSO010000094.1 GCA_910579115.1 uncultured Selenomonadaceae bacterium | reverse complement strand
CGGCTGTCAGGCTGATGATGTTATTGTGGGCTCAACCGGCATAATCGGCGTGAACCTTCCTATGGACAAGGTTACCGCCGGGATCAAAAAAATCGTCGGGGAGCTTAGCGACAAGGGCAGTAAGGATGCCAACCTGGCCATCATGACCACGGATACGAAGCAGAAGGCCTGCTCCTGCTCCCTGCTCCTGGGAGGAAAGGAAGTCCGCCTTGGGGCCATCTGCAAGGGCTCGGGCATGATCCGCCCCAACATGGCCACCATGCTCTGCTATATCACCACTGACGCGGCCATTACAGCCCCCCTGCTGCAAAAGGCAGTGAGCAGCGCGGTGGAGTATTCCTTCAACATGGTTTCCGTGGATGGGGATATGTCCACCAATGACAGCTGCGTTTGCCTGGCCAATGGGGAGGCGGGAAATCCCCTCATCGATTCCGAAAATGAGGATTATGATGCCTTTGCCGCCAGGCTGAAGGAAATCTGTATCGGCTTGGCCCAGCGGATGGCCGCTGACGGGGAAGGAGCCACAAAGCTCATTACTGTAAAGGTCACCGGGGCGAGAAGCTTCCCGGAGGCCAAGGCAACCGCCATGTCTGTCGCCCAGTCCCCATTGGTAAAGACCGCCTTTTTCGGGGAAGATCCCAACTGGGGACGGGTCATCTGCGCCGTCGGTTATGCTGACGCTCCCATGGTTCCGGAAAAGACCGTCGTCCGCTTCGGCGACGTGGTGGTCTTTGACAAGGGACTGGGGGCGAAATTTGACGAGGAAAAGCTCCGGCAGGTCATGTCCCGGCACGATATTACCATCGGGGTGGAGCTGGGGCTGGGGGAGGCGGAAGCCACGGTCTGGACCTGTGATTTCTCCTACGAATACGTTAAGATCAACGGCGAGTACCATACCTGACCGGTTCATGGGAAATCGCCAGGACAGGAGACGAGGATATGTTTTCAGCTGAGGATACGGCCTCCATTCTGGTGGCGGCCCTTCCCTATATTCAGAAGTACGCCGGGAAAACGGTGGTAATTAAATACGGCGGCAACGCCATGATAAGCGAAGAGCTCAAGAAAAAGGTCATGGAAGATATCGCCCTCATGAAGTACGTGGGCATCAGCCCGGTCATCGTCCACGGGGGCGGCCCGGATATTACCGGTATGCTGAAAAAGGTGGGCAAGGCATCCGAGTTTGTGGGGGGACTCAGGGTCACCGATCAGGAAACGGTGGAGATCGCCGAAATGGTTCTTTCCGGCAAGGTAAATTCCTCTATCGTCAGCGACCTGAACCTGAAGGGCACGCCGGCAATCGGCCTCAACGGCAAGGATGCCTTCCTGCTGAAGGCCAGGAAAAAGCTGGCGGAGGTTCACGAGAGCGGCCGGGTGGAAAAGGTGGACATTGGCTATGTGGGCGAAGTGGAAGCCGTCAATGAAAAAATCCTTCAGGATATGATCGATACGGGCTACGTTCCTGTCATTGCCCCCATCGGTATGGGCGGCGAGGGAGAGAGCTACAACATCAACGCGGACACAGCCGCCGCCAGGGTGGCCGGGGCGTTGAGGGCGGAGAAGCTCCTGCTCCTTACGGATGTGGAAGGTATTTACCGGGATTTCGGCGACAAGAGCTCCTTTATCAGCAGTCTTTCCCGGCGGGAGGCGGAGGAGTACATCGACAGCGGCATTATTGCCGGGGGAATGATCCCCAAGGTGGAAGCCTGCATCACCGCTCTGACCATGGGGACGGGAAAAACCTCCATCATCGATGGCCGCAAGCCCCATTCCCTGCTGCTGGAGCTGTTCACTCCCGAGGGCATCGGCACGGAAATCGTGAAGTGAGCGCCGGGGGCCATGAGCCCTCTCCGTCATGTCTGACGACATGACACCTCTCCCGGAGGGAGAGGCAGGAACGAATCCACTTGGCTCTCCCTCTGGGTTGGCGTGAGCACTTAAGTCGCTGAAAGTGACTTTTAGTGCGAGC
>CAJTSO010000093.1 GCA_910579115.1 uncultured Selenomonadaceae bacterium | reverse complement strand
AGGAAAGCGGTAGTAATGCCGACCCCGGTCAGCTGGCAAATCCCCAGCGCCGTCAGCATGGAAGCCCCCAGGACGATCACGATTCCCTCCAGGATACCTCCCCAATAGTCCCTGTAATCATGAAGCCTGGCCGCGTCAATGCCGGCCCCTATATAAGTACCGATACCGATCTGGGCGATGGACAGCCAAAACCTTGGCACTGCCGGAGCCGTGCCGCCGGCAGCAATAAGATACGCCCCGGTGGCCAGAATTGGTCCGATCAGCGAAGCGGCAGGGATATGGAGCAGCTTGGCGACAATCATCCCCATCACGGCCAGCAGGGCAAAAAGCCCCACGGTTGGCCATTCTGCCGGAGGAAGCGGAGCCGCCGCCACGGCCGCCTGTACATCTGCATCAGCCAGGGCATGGATCGTCAGGAAGGGAATCACGGCCACCGCCGACAGCATTCTGGCCGTTTGCAGGATCGTTACCGCCGTAAGGTCTGCCCAGGGCATCTCATCAGCCAGCAAAACCATCTGACTGAACCCTCCGTGAACACAGCCCAACAGACAGCTGGTCAGATCAATATCCGAATGCTTTTTCATCTGCCAGGCGCTGGCCAGCCCGGCGCCGACGGTCAGCGCCGCCGCCAGCAGCATAAACGGAAGGGCCTGAAGGATCAGCAGGGCCGTCTCCGCCGTGAAGGACCGCCCCATGGCATACCCCAACGGCAGCTGGGCAATTTCCCTGACCCAGAGGGGACACGCTATTCGTTTCCTCTGCCGGTACCCCCGATAAGCGGTGACGATTACCGGCCCCAGCATCCAGGGCAGCGGCGCATCGATAAGGCTCAGGAGAAAGCCCCCCAGAGCCGACAGGCAAAATGATTTTACAAGCTCCAGCAATTTAAGTTCTCAACTCCTGTTTCAGGGGGATTCCCCCGCCAGACTTACATTTTATTATAGCAGAATTTACCGCCGGGAACCAATGTATATGCCCATTAAGACCCTAAAAGGGAACCGTCCCACCGGAAATTTCTTGAAAAATATTTACCGCAAAAGCCCTTGAGGGTATATAATGTCTCTGCAGGGAGGGATTAAACATGGCTAAACTTGACGGACAAAGACCAAAGCTTCTTATTCTTCTAAAAATTCTCAACGATTGTACCGACGAGGAGCACGGAATCTCCATAAAGGAAATCATCGATAAACTGGCCGGTTACGACATCCCCGCGGAAAGGAAATCCATTTACGCCGACATGGACTGCCTGAAAGCTCTCGGCTACAGCCTGACCATGGAAAGGCGGCGCCGGGAAGCCTATTACACGCTTCACAAACGGGACAAGCAGGATCTGACCATCGGCGAGCTGAAGATTCTGGTGGACGCCGTTCAGGCCTCCCGGTTCGTCTCGGAAAACAAATCCCGGGAACTTATCGGCAAGCTCAGCCACCTGGCCAGCCGCTATCAGGCGGCCCAGCTCCGCCGTCAGGTATACCTTTCAAACCGGGTGAAATCCATCAATGAAAGCGGTTTCAAAAATATCGACAAGCTCCACGAAGCCATAAACCGGAACAAAACCATCACCTTCACCTACCTGAAATGGACGGAAAAGAAAAAGCTCGTTCCCCGTAAACCGGAGCCTTACCGGGTCAGTCCCCTGGCCGTCACCTGGTCTGAGGAAAACTACTACCTCATCGCCTACGACCCGGAGGAGAAGATCGAAAAGAATTTCCGGGTAGATAAGATGGAAAACATCACCGTCACCGAGCAGGACAGGGAGGGGACGGCGGTTTTTAATAAGGATTCCTTCGGCTCTTACTCCAGCAGGCACTTCGGCATGTTTAACGGCCAGGAGGTATATGTCAAACTCCTTTGCGCGAACGAGCTTGCCGGAGTTATCATCGACCGGTTCGGAAAAGACATCCCCATCCAGAAGCAGGACAAAAATCATTTTTCCTGCACCGTGAAAATCTACGACAGCCAGCAGTTTATCGGCTGGCTGGTTGGCCTTGGCCAGGGCATAAAGATTACCGGCCCCGACCCCATGGTGGAGCGGATGAAAGAAGCCGTCAGGCAGCTCCAGGCAGCATACCTCTGACCAGCAACGCAATCAAAACCACCGGTTGAACCGGTGGTTTGAACAAGCCCTATAAGGGCATATTA
>CAJTSO010000092.1 GCA_910579115.1 uncultured Selenomonadaceae bacterium | reverse complement strand
TTCATCACATTGTGTCCACTCAATTTAAGCTGCACCGCCGGCGGCAACGTCGGCAATGCCAGCTAATAAATCATGCTTCTACGACCTGCATCAATGAGTACCAGCACCAGCTTATTATCCATTATTTCTGCTAAAATCCGGTAATCGCCTACTCGGTAACGCCATTGCCCGCCTCGATTGGCAGCCAGCCCCCTGCCATGAATGCGAGGATTTTCACAATCAATCAAATTCTTATCAATCCACGCTTTAATCATCTTTTGCGTCTGTCTATCCAGTTTCTTAAAGGCTTTATCAAATTTATCTGTGGTAGTCAACTGATAAATCATAAATCAAGCTCTTTCCACAATTCCCCAATGGGGCGTGTTTTCAATGTCCCTGCCTTTTTTTCAGCCTCGTAGTCCACAAAAACCTTCATGTCATACTCATCTTCCAGCCGCTCAAAAGTAAACTTTTTTATAAGCGATGACACCTTGCAGTTAAATATCTCGGCTGCCTTTGCCAGGACTTTCGCTTCTCGATCGTTTACTCTTACGCTAATGACAGCGCTCATACCTCTCCCTCCTTTTGTGTATACTTTTGTATGACATAATACTATCATCAACATCTACTTGTGTCAAGGCAAAATCTGTATTAGACATACAGGTAACTACTTTTGGTAGAATACTCATCAAATCAAACTTATCAGAACACAAGTTGTTCCGTATGTCTTTTTATGTGTCTTGTTTTATTATACAATTTACAATAAATATTTTGTTCCTGGATTTCTAAAATCCTAAACTTTTCAATTATCCGAAATAAATTGTAAATCGTTTTGACCGAAATTCCTTGGTTTCCATTATTACAGCACTTCCAAATTTTGACTTTTTGCTAATAGCCATCTGGTAAGGTCAAGCACTTTGATACCTTCTATGTCATAAGCCGCATGTCCCGTATTGGCAATTAAAACCTTTGGGTACGCATCTTTAATTGCCTTTAATGGTGAAAGCTCTCTTTCCAATGTTTCTGCCCCGGATATATTATCCGAAACCTGGATGTATATCTTCTCATGCTGTTTCATGGCTACGAAATCGATTTCTTTCTGATACAGCTTTCCCACATAAATATCGTATCCTCTTCTAAGAAGCTCTATTGCCACAATGTTTTCGTATGCGCGTCCATAATCCATATTTCTTGTTCCAAGCATGGCATATCGAAATCCCAAATCGCTAAGATAGTATTTATCTGTTGTTTCCAAATATTTCTTACCTTTGATGTCATATCGCTTTACTTTATAGAACATAAAAGCATTGCAAAGGTATTTTATGTAATTACCGATAGTAACATGATTTGTTTCTATCACATTTTTCTTAAACACAGTACTAATCTTACTTGCCGAAGTGATATTTGAAATATTATCCATCAGGTAATCTGTTAAAGAATCCAAAAGCGATTCTTCCTTGATACCGTATTTATCAACCAAATCTCTTTTTATAATCGTTTGGTAAATATCCCTTATATATGATACTTGATCTTCCTTTTCTTTATAGACATATGATCCTGCCAAACCTCCATCAGTAACATATGAATCGAGAAGATTAACTGTATTCACGTCAAGTCCATAGTACGTACAGTATTCTGCCAAACTGAATGGGTAAACAGGTATTTCTATAAATCTGCCCGTAAACAACGTGGATAAATCAGAACTAAGTAAAAACGCGTTTGAACCGGTAATATAGATATCGTATTTATGACTATTATACAGGCTGTTAATTGCCAGTTCAAACTGTTTACACAGCTGAACTTCATCAATCACAACAACGTTCAGGCAGCCATCATTATAATGTTCCTCTATGTATGCATATAAAGATTTATAGTTTTTCAAATCATCATTTTTCAAGTTGGCAAAATCTACATAAATAATGGTGCAATTTTCTGTATTTGATTTAATCCATTTCAAGTACAGGCGCACGAGTTCAGATTTGCCGGATCTACGCAGTCCTGTAATAATCTTAATATCCGGGGTCCCTTGCAGGCGTATCAGTCTTTTTAAGTAATCCTTTCTTTCGATAATCTTCATTTCATATCTCCACTTTCAAAAATGAAATATTTTTTAACTTTTGAAACCATTATAGCATCCACTTTCAAAACTATCAAATTTTTTCACTTTTGAAAATGTTCATCACATTGTGTCCACTCAATTTAAGCTGCACCGCCGGCGGCAACGTCGGCA
>CAJTSO010000091.1 GCA_910579115.1 uncultured Selenomonadaceae bacterium | reverse complement strand
AAGCCTTGGCCCGCAACGGCTCCCTGGCTGACATTCAGCGGCGGCTGGGCAGCAGGGTGTATAAGGATTGAAAATAATCGGGGTCGCCTAAAGCTCCTTCAGGGGGCCCGCACTAAATGCGCTGCGCTTATACCCTCTCAGTCAGTACTGACGGACTGCCAGCTCTCCCAGAGGGAGAGCCAGGGATTTCTTGCCTCTCCCCTTGGGAGAGGTGGCACCTCGTTAGATGTGCCGGAGAGGGCAATAGGCTCTCCTGTAGGGGAGCTGTCGCTGAAAGCGACTGATGGGTGACAGAATAGGCAATCGAAAGGACTCAAAGCTAATGAAAGAAAAAATAACGGCCAACCTGAAAGTCCTGGAAAGGAAAAAGCCCCTGATCCACATGATTACCCATCAGATTGCCGCCAATGACACGGCCAACTGCCTGCTGGCAATCGGGGCAAGGCCGATAATGGCCGAGCACCCCTTGGAAGCGGCGGAAATCGTCACCGTGTCAGCGGCCTTGGGCGTAAGTCTGGGAAATATAAATGAAAGCCGCCTCAAAGCGATAAAAACTGCCGGAGAGACCGCCTTCCGCCAGAATAAGCCCCACGTAATCGATTGCGTAGGGGTGGGAGTAAGCCGGTTGAGGCTTGATTTTGCCAGAGAATACATTGGAGAATTTCGGCCGGCCATCGTCAAGGGAAATGCCTCGGAGCTTTTAGCCCTGGCAGGCTGTAACAGCCACGCGGCCGGGGTGGACGCCGGGGCGGAGGACAACCTCTGCCCCCCAGCGGCAGAGGATAAGAAAAAATCCTGGGAAATAAAAGAGCTTCAGCAGTTTGCCCAAAAGAATAACACAATTATTGTAGTCACCGGCGAAACAGATTTGATCATCGATGGGGAAAATACTGGCTTCGTTTCAAATGGGAATAAAATGCTGGGCAAAATCACCGGCAGCGGCTGTATGCTCACCGGAATCATTGCCGCGTTCCTGGGGGCAGGAGCAGGCCCCCTGACGGCGGCAATTTCCGGCCTTACCCTCTACGGAGCCGCTGGAGAACGGGCGGCGGAGCAGGCAGGAGAGAGACATCCGGGCACCTTCCGCTGCCTACTGATTGACGCTTTGGCCGAGTTGGCCGCCGAGGGCTACGATCCTAAATTTTATTTTCAGTAAAGAAACGGGAAGTTTCCGTAAGAATTTTCGGAAATTTCCCGCTTTTTGTTATGAAAGCACTTTTATTGGTATATTCAATCGGTTATAATACCCACAAAGATGTATAACAGACAAAAATCTGAAATAAAACGGAACACTCATGAAGGGAGAAACGATACATGGCAGCGGAGACAAAAAAAGACCCCAAACTGAAAAAGGAGGGCCAGAAAACCCGGGAGGAAGCCCTGGAGCTGGCTCTGAAAGGCATAGAAAAGGATTTTGGCGAAGGGGCCATCATGCGGCTGGGGGACCCCAGAGCCCGCATGAACGTGGAAGTGATCCCTACCGGTATTCTTCCCATAGATTTTGCTTTGGGCGTAGGCGGACTGCCCCGGGGACGAATCATTGAAATATACGGCCCTGAATCCTCCGGTAAGACCACCGTCACTCTTCATATGATCGCCGAGGCCCAGAAGAGAGGCGGCATTGCGGCCTTTATCGACGCCGAGCACGCCCTCGATCCAATCTATGCCCGGAAGCTGGGGGTAGATATTGACAACCTGCTGGTAAGCCAGCCGGACAACGGCGAACAGGCTTTGGATATTGCCGAGGCCCTCGTCCGTTCCGGGGCTATCGACATCATCGTCGTGGACTCCGTGGCCGCTTTGGTGCCCAAGGCGGAAATCGACGGGGAAATGGGGGACGCCCACGTGGGTCTCCATGCCCGCCTCATGAGTCAGGCAATGCGCAAGCTCACCAGCTTTATCGGCAAATCCCGTACCGTGGCCATTTTCATTAACCAGATCCGGGAGAAGGTGGGGGTTCTGTACGGAAGCCCGGAGGTAACTACCGGCGGCCGGGCCCTGAAATTCTACTCCTCCGTCCGCATCGACATCAGGAAGAAGGACGCCATCACCGTAGGCGGTGAAACCGTAGGCAACCGGACAAAGGCCACTATCAAGAAAAATAAGGTGGCGCCACCTTTCAAGGAAGCAAACTTCGACATTTACTACGGGGAAGGGGTGTCCCGGGAAGGCTGCCTCATAGAAATCGCCGTCACTCTGGACATAATTCAAAAGAGCGGCTCCTGGTACTCCTACGAAGGCAACCGGCTGGGCCAGGGCATGGACAAGGTCCGCATGGTTCTCAGGGAACAGCCGGAGCTTTACAAAGAGCTGGAAGCAAAAATCAGGACAAAGATGGATGAGGCCATCCGCCATATATCGGAAACCGGCGCGCCCCAAAAGGAAGAGACCGTCCGCAGGGAAGAGCAATAGTTAAACGGCAGGCTGTGAAAAATGAGGGATCATTTTTTCACAGCCTGCCGTTTTTAATCTAACGGAATACATTGTATGGTATAATCTTCTGAGAGACGGCGACTGCAAGGCGGGTGAACCGCTTCCTGCTGACGCCTGCACGGCTGAGAAGGGAGATTTCCGCTTCTACAGGAATGTATTCGGGCACACGAAGATAAAGAGTACGATCAACGCAAATGGCGCTTTCTCCACAGCATAACAAGGCACATGGAAAAAATGGCGTTTTTTTCCACATCATAG
>CAJTSO010000090.1 GCA_910579115.1 uncultured Selenomonadaceae bacterium | reverse complement strand
CGGTCAGGTTCTCCACCAGCCCGTCCTCCACCAGCATATCCGGGCTGATGAGGAGGGTGTTCCCCGCAAAGGCCGAAGT
This sequence comes from uncultured Selenomonadaceae bacterium, assembly GCA_910579115.1. GTDB lineage: Bacteria > Bacillota > Negativicutes > Selenomonadales > Selenomonadaceae > RGIG250. The sequence goes on along the minus strand of CAJTSO010000090.1, from coordinate 3,077 downwards.
CGAGCGGTAGGGGGAGAAGGCGTCGTCCACCTCCGTCAGGGGCAGTATCTGCCACAGGGATTGTCCCGCCGCCGCCAGAAAGTCCACGAAATCTCTGGCTTCCTTCCCCAGGTCCCCAATGGGATAAGCTCCCGGCAGCGAGGTGGGATGAAGGAGGATACCAGCCTCCCGGGCAAACTGCTGCGGCGTTTTTTTCTCCCGAAGCAGTACCCCGGACAAGGGCGGCAGGACGAAGTGCAGCCGCCCGTATTCCAGCGTTACCTCGATTTCCGACAGGGAGCCTTTTCCTTCATTCCCCGCCGTAAGCTCCGTGGTAAACACCACCGTAAAATCATTTGCCGCCAGGTTGGAAACCTGTAGGGAAAATTCAACCTCCGACTCCCGGCTTGGGTTTAGAGCCGTCAGGAAAACAGCATTCTCTCCCGCCGCGCCAAACATATCCCGTCCATTTTCCACATAGCGGAGGAAAGCAAAGCCCTCATTCCCCGTCCGCAGGGGAAGGATCCGCCCGGTCCGCAGGGCGATGTTCTGACTGCGGAGCCCGGCCAGCCTCCTGTACCACTCCCGCTGGGCCAACCGCCCCTCATCGGTGAGCTGCCACTCGTAGGGACGGCGGTTCACCGGGTCCCGATGACCCTCCATGGCGATCTCATCGCCGTAATATATGCAGGGCACCCCGGGAAAGGTGAACTGCCAAAGGGCCGCCAGCCGGCTGCGGGTCATTCCCAGCTCCCGCTGTTCCTCCGACAGCCGGAACGCCCTTTGCTGGCCGGCATCCATTCCCTGGGCCGAGGGCGCTCCGCCTAAAACCGTCACCAGCCTTTCCACATCGTGGCTGGACAGAAGGTTCATCATGGCCGCCAGATTTTCCGCCGGATAATTCTCCAGCATATTCATCACCCGGTTATGGGTGCTGTCATTATCCTGGCCCCACAGCAAAAAATCAATTATTATGTTCCGCAGAGGATAATTCATTGCCCCGTCCAGCTCGTGTCCGGAGAGATAGGCCCTCTGGCGGCCGTAGCTCACCTTATTGGAGGCGTCTTCCCAAACCTCGCCGATCAGCACCGCCTCCTTGTCCGCTTTCTTCAATTCCCGGTAGAAGCGGCGGGAAAACTCCGGCGGCAGCTCATCGATAACATCCAGCCGCCAGCCCCTGATCCCGGCCCGGAGCCAGTGATGAAGCACGCTGTCCGCCCCGTTTATAATAAAATCCTGATAGCTGCCGTTGCACTCGTCCACATTGGGAAGATTCTTAAAGCCCCACCAGCATTCATATTTATCCCGGTCCGCCGCGAAATTTTCAAACCGGTACCACTGATGATAAGGGGACTTCTCCGACTGCCAGGCCCCCAGGGTGTCGTATCGCCCGTCCTTGTTAAAATAGCGGCTGTTCATGCCCGTATGGCTGAACACTCCGTCCAGAATCACGGAAATTCCCCGCTCCCGCGCCGCTGAAAGCAGATGGTCAAAGGCTTCATTTCCCCCCAGGATATTATCCACTGCCAAGTAATCCGAAGTATCGTAGCGGTGATTAGATTCCGATTCAAAGATGGGATTGAAATAAATTACACTGACCCCCAGCCCCTTCAGATAATCCAGCTTTGATTCTACCCCCGCCAGATTGCCTCCAAAGAAATCATAGGCCGCCACTTCCTTCGTGACCGGATCGAAAAAATAGCCAGGATCGTCCTGCCAGCTGCCCCGGTAAACGGCGCCTTTTTTCTCGATCAGCTCGCTCCCGGCCCGGTAAAAGCGGTCGGGAAAAATCTGATACATAATGGCGTGCTTAAACCAGTCCGGCGTCACGGCTCCCCGGTCGTAAACAGTTATCTGGTAGGCGGGAGGCTCATTTTCATATACTCGACCCTCGCCCCCCTGCTGCTGAGGATCATTGCCGTAGAAAAGGCGGCCGCCCTCCTCTTTCTCGATGATGAAATAATACCAGAGCAGGGTTCCCTCCTCCGGCATCCTGGCCACCGCCCGGTAATACGCCACGCTTCCCCCGCCGCCCGCAGGCTCCATGGGGACCAGCTGCTCCCCTGACTCATCCAGCCACAGGCGCAGAGTTACTTTCTTAACCGGCTCCTGTCCCTCCACCGAAAGGGAAAGTGTCACATCACTGCTGGCCTCAGCGGCCCCAAAGGGGTGGCGATATACCGGCAGGTGGGAATCATGGCAAATTTTAAGCATAATTGTCTCCATCCACAAAAGAGGCGGCGCCAGCCGCCTCTTATTTTATAACGTTACTTATCAGGGTTTAAGTCCTCAGACTTTTCCTCCTGAGACTTTTCTTCTGTCAGCTTCCGGTACAGCGCGGCGTATTCCCCTGCTCCCTTTTTCCAGCTGCAATCCGTCTTCATCCCATTTATTATGACGCTCTGCCTGAGCCCATAGTCCTCCCAGACCCTCAGCGCCCGGCGGATGGCATAGAGGAAATCGTGAGCGTTATAGCTTTCAAAGGTAAAGCCCGTACCCGTCCGGTTCAGCTTGTCAAAGGGTATGACCGTGTCCTTCAAGCCGCCGATGGCATGAACTACCGGAATCGCCCCATAGCGCATGGCGATGAACTGGCTGATCCCGCAGGGCTCAAAAATGCTGGGCATCAGGAACAGATCCGCCGCTCCGTAAATCCGGCGGGACAGCTCTTCCGAAAAGCCAATATTCACCGACACCCGGCCGGGGAACCGCCAAGCCAGCCCCCTGAACCAGCCCTCATAGAATTTATCGCCACTGCCCAGCACCACCAGCTGAACCCGATCAGTGCGCAGGAGCTCGTCCAGTATTCTTACGCAGAGGTCCAGGCCCTTCTGCTCCACCAGGCGGCTGACGATGGCCAGCAGAGGGGCTCTGCGTTTTTCCTCCAATCCCAGTTGCTTTTGAAGCTCCCGCTTGTTATCCAGCTTCTTGTCAGTAGAAAGGTGATCATAGGAATAAAACAGGCTCTCATCCTTCGCCGGATTATACAGCTCCTCGTCGATACCGTTTATTATTCCGGTCAGATCCCCGGCCCGCTGGGAAAGCAGACCGTCCAGGCCTTCCCCGAAGAAAGCGTAGCGGATTTCTTCCGCATAGGT
>CAJTSO010000089.1 GCA_910579115.1 uncultured Selenomonadaceae bacterium | reverse complement strand
TGTCTCCTGGGGAAGTGCATTACCGGAGAGTCTACGCCCATTGGCGATATTGCCGGGGAAATGAAGAATGTTGTGGTCTGCGGCATCATTGACAACGTAACCTGCAGGGAATTTGCCAAGACCAACATCATCACCTTTGATATTATCGATGAAACAAATGGAATTTCCTGTAAGATGTTCGTGAAGGACAGCGACGAATACGAGCGGCTGAAAGACGTCCTGAAAGCGGACATCCGGGTACGTCTCAGGGGACCTGTGGAGTTTGACAGCTACACTAACGATAACGTGATAAAGCCCTTCGATATAATGGAAGAAAATGTCCCCAGGCGGGAGGATACATCAGATGTCAAGAGGGTGGAGCTCCATGCCCACACCCAGATGTCCACACTGGATGCGGTGGTATCGGTAAACGACCTGGTGGACACCGCCGCCCGCTGGGGATGGCCCGCCATTGCCATTACTGACCACGGGGTGGTTCAGGGTTTTCCGGCGGCCATGAAAAGAGTCACAGACAAAAAGCTGCCTATCAAGATAATTTATGGCATGGAGGGTTACCTGACGGGGGACGACTATCACCAAAGGCACGCCAACCACATAATCCTTCTGGCCAGAAACACCATTGGCCTCCGTAATCTGTACCGGCTGGTGAGCCTCAGCCATCTGAGATTTTTCTACCGTCAGCCACGGATACCCAAGGCCGTGTTGTCGGAATTTCGAGAAGGGCTGATTATCGGTTCCGCCTGCGAAGCCGGGGAGCTGATAAGGGCCATCGTGGATGGCCGCGATGAAGCGGAGCTGCTGGAAATTGCCTCCTTCTACGATTATTTGGAGATACAGCCCATTCACAACAATGACTTTTTGAAGCTGAAGGACGCCTTCCCGAATATCAATACAGATGAGGATCTGATAAAGATAAATCTCAAGGTGGCCGAGCTGGCGAAGAAACAGGGGAAAAGGCTGGTGGCCACCTGCGACACCCATTTCCTGAATCCGGAGGACGCTATCTACCGGGCGATCATCATGGCCGGGAACGGCTTTGAGGATGCTTCCCGGCAGCCGCCCCTTTTCCTGCGAACCACGGAGGAGATGCTGGCGGAGTTCTCCTATCTGCCGGAGGCGGAAGCCTATGCCGCCGTGGTGGAGAATCCTCGGGCCATTGCGGACTCCATCGACCGGATAAAGCCCATCCCTGACGAGGATGTCCTCTATTCCCCGGTCATTCCGGGAGCGGATGAGGAGATTCGGGAAATGTCCTATCGCCGGGCCCATGAACTGTACGGAGAAAATCTCCCCTCCGTGGTTCAGGCCCGAATCGATCAGGAGCTGAAGCCCATTATCGGCCACGGCTTCGCCGTCCTGTACCTAATTGCCCAGCGTCTGGTAAAGAAATCAAATCTTGATGGTTATCTGGTGGGCTCCCGGGGTTCGGTGGGCAGCTCCTTTATCGCCACCTTGACGGACATAACAGAGGTAAATCCTCTGCCGCCCCACTGGCGTTGTCCAAACTGCAAGTACAGCCGCTTTATCACCGACGGAAGCTACGGCTGCGGCTATGACCTGCCGGACAGGGACTGCCCCGTCTGCGGTACGGCCATGATAAAGGACGGTCACGATATCCCCTTTGCGGTGTTCCTCGGCTTTGACGGGGACAAGGTTCCCGATATTGACCTGAACTTTGCCAGCGAATACAAGTGCACGGCCCAGCGGTATACGGAGGAGCTCTTTGGCAAGGACAACGTGTACAATGCCGGGGAAATTTCCGGCGTCCAGGAAAAGACGGCCTACGGCTATGCCATGCACTACTTTGAGGATCTGGGGCAGAAGAAGCGGCCGGCCTTTATCGACCATATAAAAAAGGGCTGCCTGGGGACGAAGCGAACCACTGGCCAGCACCCGGCGGGGATAATGGTGGTGCCCCGGGATATGGATATCCACTTCTTTACGCCGGTACAGCACCCGGCGGACAAGAAGGAGTCGGGAATTTATACTACCCACTTTGACTACCATAGTATCTCCAGCCGCCTGGTTAAGCTGGATATCCTCGGCCATGATGATCCCACGGTCATCAAGATGCTGGAAAATATAACCCACCGTGATCCCAGAACGATCCCCTTTGATGACAAGGCCACCCTGTCTATTTTTAATTCCACCGAGGCCATCGGCCTTGACCCGGAGGAGCTGGGATCCAACAGCGCCACCTTCGGCATTCCGGAGTTTCGCACCGGCTTCACCCGGCAGATGATCGACGATACCAATCCTTCCTGTTTTTCCGACCTGGTGCGGATATCGGGCTTCTCCCACGGGACGGATGTCTGGCTGGGAAATGCTCAGGAGCTGATCAAAGCAGGAACCTGCACGATCTCAAACGCCATCAGCGCCCGGGATGATATCATGATGTACCTCATCCACTCCGGCATCGACCCGCTGCTTTCCTTTAAGACGATGGAGAAAGTAAGAAAGGGCAAGGGCATAGACCCGGAGGCGGTGGAGAAGCTACGGAAAGGCGGGATTCCCGAGTGGTATATCGAGGCCTGTCAGAAGATAAAATACCTTTTTCCCCGGGCCCACGCCACGGCTTATGTAATGATGGCTTACCGGATAGCTTTCTGTAAGGTCCATTACCCGCTGGCCTTTTACGCGGCCTATTTCTCAATCCGGGCGGATGCCTTTGACCTGGCTATCGTGGCCGGAGGCAAGGAACGGGTCAAGCGGGAGCTGGATGCTCTCTACGCCATCGACAAGCCCGACCAGAAGCAGAAGGACCTGATGATCGTCCTTCAGCTGGCCTGGGAGATGTATCTCCGGGGCTTCAGCGTGGAGCAGATAAGCCTTTACGAGTCGGACGCCGACCGGTTTATCCTGCGGGACAAGTCTCTTTTGCCGCCTTTTTCGGCCATTGGTGGCTTCGGGCTGGTGGCGGCGAAAAATTTGGCGGCCAGCCGGGCCAACGGGGAATTTACCAGTGTGGGGGATCTCCGACGGCGCAGCGGCATTTCCAAGACCTGTATTGAAAAGCTGCGGGAGTTCGGGGCCCTGGGAGGACTGCCGGAATCAGACCAGATGGAGCTGTTTGGTTAAACCGCAAAGATAGCGGTAACTGGCCCCGGTGTCAAAGCCAGAATGAAATCTGGGGGAAATTGCCCGGCAAAACCCGCTGACTGCTGAGCGGTTGGGAAAGTATTATAGAAAATTTTATGGAGGCATTACCATGGCAGTTTCACCGGCTGATTTTGTTCACCTGCACGTTCACACGGAGTACAGCCTTTTGGACGGAGCCTCCCGGATCAAGGACCTGGTAACGGCGGCC
>CAJTSO010000088.1 GCA_910579115.1 uncultured Selenomonadaceae bacterium | reverse complement strand
GCGGCCGGGGGCCGCCAGCGCGGCAAGGATGTCCCGGACGGTGGGCAGACCGGCGTTTAAGGCTGAAGCCAGCTTTTCCGGGTCAGCCAGCTTTAGCTTCGCCTGGAGAAAAACCTGCTGCGACCGGTCGGAGATTTCTTCGGGGGAGATGTTCAGCTTTTCCATAATGGCGGCGGCCAGAGGGTAGGATTCCGGATGGATGGAGGTGTTGTCAAAGGGTTCTTCACCATGGACGATCCGCAGGAATCCGGCGCATTGGGTAAAGGCGGCTTCCCCCAGGCGGGGCACCTTCAGCAGCTGCCGGCGCTGTTTGAAGGCGCCGTGCTCGTTACGGTATTTTGTGATGTTTTTGGCTACGGCGCCGCTGATTCCGGCAATGTGGGAGAGGAGGCTGGGGCTGGCGGTGTTCAGGTCGCAGCCTACATGGTTTACGGCTGATTCGATGGTGGCGTCCAGTACCCGGGTCAGTTCCTTTTGGTTTACGTCATGCTGGTACTGGCCAACACCGATGGCTTTTGGCTCGATTTTTATCAGCTCGGCCAGAGGGTCCTGAACCCGCCGGGCGAGAGATACGGCTCCCCGGATGGTAACGTCGTATTCAGGCATTTCCTCCTTAGCCAGGGGAGAGGCGGAGTAGACGGAGGCGCCGGCTTCGTTGACGATGAGATAGCGGAGGGAAAGACCGTTATTTTTGATCAGGTCCGCTACGAAGCTTTCCGTCTCATAGCTGGCGGTTCCGTTGCCGATGGCGATGAGGCTGACACCGTGTTTTTTTATGAGGGCAAGGGCCTTGCCGGCGCTTTGCTTCTTCTGGGCGTCGCTGTGGGTGATATAGAGAACGCCATGGTCCATTATCCGGCCGGTTTCGTCCACTACGGCCAGCTTACAGCCGGTGCGGTAGCCGGGGTCAAGAGCCATGACCACGTATCCTCTGAGGGGCGGGGCCAGGAGAATCCGGCGGAGATTGGCCCCGAAGACCTTGATTGCCTGGGCCTCGGCCGATTCCGTCAGGCGGTTTCTGATTTCCCGCTCCAGGGCGGGAAAGAGCAGGCGTTTGTAGCTGTCGGCAGCGGCCGTTTTAATGATTTCAGAGTCTACGGCCGGCGAGGGCAGAAATCTGTGGACGATGCGCTGGATGTATTCTTCGCTGTCCACTTCCAGCTTTACCTTGAGGACGCCCTTCTTTTCGCCCCGGTTTATGGCCAGCACCCGATGAGAGGGCAGGGTGCGGACAGGTTCCCGGTAGCCGCTGTACATTTCAAAGGTCTGCTTCAGTTCCTCTTCCGCGTCGTCTTCTATCGCCGTCAGGAGGATGGCGCTCTGCCACAGGATGGGACGGAAAAGCTTGCGGAGTCCGGCATCTTCGCTGATTGTCTCGGCGATAATGTCGGCTGCCCCGGCGAGGGCGTCTGCGATGCTGGCTACACCATTTTCTTCGTTAATGTAGTCAGCGGCGATTTGGTCAATGGTTCGGTTTTCAGCGGGAGTCCGGGGAGCAAGGAGTATTTCCGCCAGAGGGGCAAGTCCCTTTTCCCGGGCAACCGTCGCCCGGGTCCGGCGTTTTTCCTTGTAAGGGAGATAAATATCCTCCAGCTCTTGCAGCTTTGCGGCTTTTTCCAGGGCGGCGGCGATTTCCGGGGTCAGCTTGCCAAGGCTTTCGATTTTGATCCTGATTTCCTCCTGACGGGCCACCAGATTGCGGAGGTAGCTGAGGCGCTCCTCAATGGCGCGGATCTGGGTTTCGTCCAGCTCGCCGGTGGCCTCCTTTCGATAGCGGGCGATGAAGGGGACCGTTGCGCCGCCATCCAGCAGTTCGGCGGCGGCAGTGACCTGGCGGGATTTTATGGCCAGCTCCTCCGCTATTACGGCAGGTATATTATCTATCTTCACAATAGCGTTCTCCTTTCGCTTGAACGTGCTTGTTGATTATATCATAAACAGAGAAAAGAATTGAGAAAAAACGGAAATGAATGTATCATGTAATGAGGATAGTCAGGAAGGGAGAAAACAATGGACGAAAAGATGCCAAATCAACAGGTGATGGATTTCTTTGCCGGTTTCCCCAAGGAAGACCCGTTTCTTGAGGAATTGGGAGCCTATGTGGTGAGTATCCGGGCAGGGGAAATCAAGCTGGGACTGAGAATTACTCCCCGTCAGGCGAACGTCCATGGAATCGCCCACGGCGGCGTAGCTACGACGCTGTTGGATACGGCTATGGGCGGGTCCTGCTTCAGCCTGGGGAAAAGCGTGGTAAGTCTGAATTGCAGCCTGAATTTTCTCAGCGCGGTGCCCATTGGGCACGAAATAGTAGCGGCCGGCCGGGTCGTCCATGACGGAAAACATACGATGGTAACTGAGGGTGAGGTCACGGATAAGGAAACAGGCAAGATGTATATGAAGGGCACCGCCACTTTTTATGTATTGAGGTGCGTATGAATGCAAAACGGCAGAAGGAAGGGATTGCCAGCTCCTCTGCCGTTTTTTATGAGATTATTTCTGAGTGAATCGTGATTAGACGACAATCAGGCGGTTGAGATCAGGGTGATGGTGCTCCCGTCCATTAGGGCTGTATCAGACGGTGACCAGGTGGTTTAGGGGGCCATGTCCCCGGCCAAAGCCGGGAGCCTGACGGATAGCTTCGGTAATATACCGTTTTGCCTTGGCCACGGCCTCTCGGGAAGACATTCCGGCGGCCAGATTGCAGGCGATTGCCGAGGAAAGGGTACAGCCTGTCCCATGAGTAGAAGTTGAATCGAGCCTGCCCCCGGGGAACCAGATATCCTCGTCCCGCTTGCCCTCATAGAGCAGGTCGCTGGCATCATCAGCAAGATGACCGCCTTTTATAAGGATATCTCCTTTGTAGAAGGCAGCGATTTTTCTTGCGGCGGCCGACATATCCGACCTGCTGGCGATAGTCATACCTGACAGGATCTCTGCCTCGGGAATGTTGGGGGTTATAAGGGAAGCGGCGGGAATCAGCTTACTCTGGAGGGATACCAAAGCTGACTCCTCCAAAAGGCGCGCCCCGCTGGTGGATACCATTACGGGATCAACAACCGCCTTCTGCACCCGGTAGCGGATAAGCCTCTCGGCAATCGCTTCTATAATCGGAGCAGTGGAAACCATCCCCACCTTGACGGAATCCGGGGGAATATCGTCAAATACCGCATCGATTTGAGCGGAGACAAAAGCGGCATCGGCGTTCAGAACCCCGAAAACGCCGGTAGTATTCTGGGCAGTCAAAGCAGTGACTGCGCAAAGGGCAAACATCCCGTGAACTGTGATGGTCTTAATATCCGCCTGAATGCCCGCCCCCCCGGAAGAGTCAGAGCCGGCGATGGTCAAAACCTTTTTCATTTGAACCTCCAAAAAGCAGCCCGAAATTTTTTGAAAAAACCTCTTGACGAAATTCAGAATTGAGTATATTATATGCAACATTGCTGATGAACGCAACACGGGATTCAGCCAAACATAAACTCAAAAAATTGATTTGAAAAACCTGAAAAAGTGGTTGACAAAATCGAAGGCATGAGTTATTATGTACAAGCTGACTCACGCAAGTGAG
>CAJTSO010000087.1:3481-3833 GCA_910579115.1 uncultured Selenomonadaceae bacterium | reverse complement strand
TGAGCGACTCGTGTATAATATCAATTTAGGAGTTCTTTGTCAATCCCTTTTTTAAAGAAATTTCAAAATCTTTTTTGCCGTGGTCCTTTTCCCCTTGGTAATCTTTCACCAAATCCCCCAGGGTGATGGAGTTCAGCACCTGATTTATACTGTCGCAGACCCGGGCCCACACGTCTCTGGTGACGCAGGTTCCGGCTTTTTCGCAGGCGGAGGCTTTCGTTTCACTGCCGGCCATCAGGCAGTCCACCAGGGCAATGGGGCCTTCCGTGGCTTCTACTGCCTGAGCGATGGTTATTTCCTCCGGTGGTCTGGCCAGAGAGTAGCCTCCCTGGGCGCCTCTTGTGCTGGTAAC
>CAJTSO010000087.1:3189-3401 GCA_910579115.1 uncultured Selenomonadaceae bacterium | reverse complement strand
CCGCAGGGGGACTACACCGCGGCCGTAGTTTAAGGCCAGCTCAAAGAGGGCCGTAACGCCGTATCTTCCCCGTGTTGATAATTTCATGTGTATCCTTTCTAACGCCAGAGAACGTTTCCCTTGCCGAGAACCTTTTCCAGTTCCTCCGCCAGTTCCGGGGAGTCGTCGGCGGCGCGGCCGGGTTCAGCCTTTACGTGCCGTTTCTGGGCTTT
>CAJTSO010000087.1:0-3179 GCA_910579115.1 uncultured Selenomonadaceae bacterium | reverse complement strand
GAAGCGGACCGGGTTTTGTCCCGGGTGTCGGGCCAATATGTCCGTTATCTTTTTCTGTATATCAGCCGTAGCTGCCTCCGGCTCTATTGTCAGAAAATAGGTTGGGTGGTAGTCCTCAAGGGAGGTGATTTCATCCGCCAGCAGCTTTGTACCGGTTTCAGAGGCATCTACCCGGCCGGTGATGACCACCATGGATTCCGGCAGCAGCTCGTTCATGTGGTCGTAAAAGACCTTTGGGAAGACGATCACTTCCAGGGAATGGGTGTAGTCTTCCACCGTCAAAAAGCACATGGTGTCGCCCTTTTTGGTGGTGCTGCGCCTGGCGTGAGTAATGATCCCGGCCACCCTCACCCTGGCCTTTTCCGGCAGTTCTCCGTTGAGTATCCGTCCGATGCCGAAGAAGTTTTCAATTTTTCGTTTATAGGTATCCAGGGGGTGGCCGGTAATATAGAAGCCGGTTATTTCCTTTTCCCAAGCCAGCCGCTCTTCAAGGGGAGCCTCATTTATGTTGGGCAGGGAAATGGCCATAAGGTTTTCTTCTTCGCCGAACAGGCCCAGCTGGCCGCTTTCCGCGTCCTTCTGATGATAGGCGCCCTGCGCCGCCGCATCCGGAAGGATGGCCAGCAGCTGGGAGCGGTATGCTCCCAGGGAGTCAAAGGCTCCGCACTTGATGAGGCTTTCGATCACCCGCTTGTTGACGGTACGCATATCCGCCCTGGAGCAGAAGTCTTCCAGGGAAGTGTAGGGTCCGCCTGCGGCTTCCCTGTTCTTTATTTCCGCAATGGCTCCGTCCCCGACATTTTTTACGGCGGACAGTCCGAACCGGACAGCCTTTCCGTCGACGCTGAAGGAGGCGCTGCTGGCGTTGATGTCCGGGGGAAGGATCGGTATTCCCATCCGCCGGCACTGCTCGATGTACACGCCCACCTTGCCCGAGGAGTCAACCACCGATGTCAGCATTGCCGCCATAAATTCCGCCGGATAGTGAGCTTTCAGCCAGGCGGTCTGCCAGGCCACCAGCGCGTAGGCAGCGCTGTGGGATTTGTTGAAGCCATAATCAGCGAAATGGGTCAGCAGCTCAAATATATGCTCCGCCGTTTTTTCATCCACATTGCGGGCGTTCGCTCCTGCAAGAAAGGTTTCCTTCTGCTTCATCAAGAGCTCCGGCTCCTTGTGTCCCATGGCCCGGCGCAGAAGGTCGGCCTGTCCCAGACTGAAGCCGGCCAGCACCTGGACGATCTGCATTACCTGCTCCTGATAGAGGATCACGCCGAAGGTTTCCTTCAATATGGGTTCCAGCAGAGGATGAGGGTATTCTGCTTTTTTCCGGCCGTGACGGCCGTCGATGAAGTCCCTGACCATGCCGCTGCCCAGGGGGCCCGGCCGGTAGAGGGCCACCAGGGGAATCAGATCCTCAAAGGAGCGGGGGGCAAGGTCTTTCACCAGCTGGGTCATTCCTGCCGATTCCATCTGGAACACGGCGCTTGTCTGGCCGTCGCAGAGCATTTTACCGGTAAGCTCGTCCTCCAGAGGAATTTTGCCGATGTCTATCCGCTCGCCCCGGCTGTGATAAATATTTTCCAGGGCGTCGGCGATCACCGTAAGGGTTCGGAGCCCCAAAAAGTCCATTTTCAAAAGGCCCAGCCGCTCCACCAGGTCCTTGTCGTACTGGGTGACCAGCGTCCCGTCCGACAGCTGTACCGGCAGGTAATCGGTCAGGGGCCGCCCGGCGATAACCACGCCCGCCGCATGGGTAGAGGAGTGGCGGGGCAGGCCTTCCACCGCCCGGGCGTAGTCGACGACCCGCTTTGCTTCGGCGCTGGTTTCATAAAGCTGCCGGAACTCGGCGGATTCCTTCATGGCCTTGTCCAGGGTCATCCCCAATTCCGTGGGGATCAACTTGGCGATCCTGTCCACGTCGCCGTAGGGAAGGTCAAGGGCCCGGCCTACGTCGCGGACTGCCCCACGGGCCAGCATTGTGCCAAAGGTAATGATCTGGGCCACATGGTCTTCCCCGTACCGTTCCTTTACATAGTCGATGACCTCTCCCCGGCGGAGATAGCAGAAGTCCACGTCTATATCCGGCATGGATACCCGCTCCGGGTTAAGGAACCGTTCAAAGAGGAGGGCGTAGCGCAGGGGGTCAATATCGGTAATGCCCAGGGCGTAGGCCACGATGGAACCGGCGGCAGAGCCGCGGCCGGGGCCTACAGCGATCCCCCGTTCTCTGGCGTAGTTTATGAAATCCCAGACGATGAGGAAGTAGCTGTCAAAGCCCATCCGGTGGATAATATCCAGCTCATATTCCAGCCGCTCCCGCACTTCCTTTGTCACGGGATCATACCGGCGGGTGATTTTTTCCTCACAAAGCTGCCGTAAATACTGCTGGCCGGTGAGTCCCTCCGGCAGGGGGAATTTTGGCAGATAATGCTTTCCAAAGACGAAATCCACCTGACAGCGGTCCGCTATTCGCCGGGAGTTGGTGAGGGCATCCTTGTACGCATCGGGGGGAAAAAGCTTTTCCATCTCCGCTGCGTTCTTCAAATAGAAGCCGTCGGAGGAAAATTTCATCCGGCCCGGCTCGTTTATGGTAGCCCCGGTCTGAATGCACAGCAGGATGTCGTGGTAGGAAGCGTCCTGACGGCGCACATAGTGAATATCGTTGGTGGCCACCAGCCCCAGCCCGTACTTTTCCGCCAGATACAGCAGTCCCTCCCTGGCCTTCCGTTCCTCCTCCAGCCCGTGGTTCTGGATCTCCAGGAAAAAATTCCCCCGGCCAAAAATATCTATGTATTCCTGAGTAAGCTCATTGGCCTTTTCCATGTCGCCGCCGATGACGGCTCTCGGTATCTCGCCGATTATACAGGCCGACAGGCAGATAAGCCCTTCGCAATACTGCCGGAGGATCTCCTTGTCAATGCGGGGCTTATAGTAATACCCCTCGATATTCCCCAGGGAGACCAGCTTGGACAGATTCCGGTAGCCGGTTTCATTCTCCGCCAGCAGGATGAGATGGTGATACCGGATGCCTTTCACATCCATCCTGTCCCGGCGATCCCCGGGAGCCAGATAAACCTCACAGCCGATGATGGGCTTTATTCCCTGCTTTTTGCATTCCTGATAAAAAGTCACCGCCCCGTACATATTGCCGTGATCGGTAATGGCCAGAGCCTCCATTC
>CAJTSO010000086.1 GCA_910579115.1 uncultured Selenomonadaceae bacterium | reverse complement strand
TCCCGCCCAGCATTCTTCCCCAAAGCCCCCATCCGCTTCGCCCCCCGTTCCCAAAGGTATTTCCTTTGCGGCGGTTACCGCTTTTTTATATTCTTCACTGCGGTACAGGGCCTGATCCGCATCGGCGCCCGACACGGCCTGATGATCGCTGACCTCAAAGGTAACGGTAACGTCTACCCCCAGCTTCCGCCTTATGGCCTCGATGAGGCAGTGGGCAACATTTTTCTCCTCCAGCAGCTGATGGGCCACCAGACCTCCCACCCCTATGGTGAGGCTTACTCCGTCGGCGGCCACCTCTGCCCCGGTTAAAATGTGGGCTGCCAGAGGCGCCGTCAGGCTCAGCTCCTGCAGGAGCTGAGGCCAGCTCCTGACCACTGCCTCCCCCAGATTTATGGGGGCCTGGTAAAAGACAGCCGAATAGCCGGTTGTCTCCTTCACGTGAAGGGCCAACCGGCGCAGCAGGTCATCATCTATAACGTCAATTGTCCGGAGCAGCAGCTCCCAAGTATTTGTTTCCGGCGTGACCTCGATGTGAAGCAGCGTGGCCCCTGCCAGCTCCTCCCTGTCCTCCGGCGACAGCAGCATTCCTGCCGCCAGCTGGGAAAATGCGTCCTTTCGCTCAGGGACGATTCGGTATCGTTTCATTCTCTATAGCTTCCCCAAAATTCGTTCCGGGACCTATCCGGCTGATGACAAAAGGGGCCGGTCACATTATCGTGCCGGCCCCCTTTCTGTTATTCGCCCAGCCTCAGGCGGTAGAATTTCTTTTTACCCTTTTTTACGATGGCCTGACCACCGGCAAAATCCTCCTCTGTCAGGACGGTATCCACCGAATCGACCTTATCATCGTTCAAAGCTACGCCGCTTTGAGCGATGAGGCGTTTTCCCTCCCCCTTGGAGGTGAATATCCCGCCCTCCGTAAGGACATCCAGTAGCTTTGCTCCCAGCTTTGCCCTGGCCACCTCAACGGTAGGCATACTGTCGGCACTGCCAGTGCCGCCAAAGAGGGCTTCCGCCGCCTGAGCCGCCTTGCCGGCCTCTTCCTGCCCGTGAACCAGTCTGGTCACCTCGTAGGCGAGGACCTTCTTTGCTTCATTGATCTGGGAATCTCGAAGAGCCCCCAGGCGGCGGACCTCCTCCATGGGCAGGAAGGTCAGCCTGGCCAGGCACTTCTCCACGTCCCCATCCCCGATATTGCGCCAGTACTGGTAAAAATCATAGGGCGATGTTTTCTCCGGATCAAGCCAGAGGGCCCCGGAAGCGGTCTTGCCCATTTTCTTGCCGTCGCTCTTGGTGAGGAGCTGGAGGGTGAGTCCATAGGCCGCCCCGCCCTTCTTCCGGCGGATAAGCTCTACCCCGGCGATGATGTTTGACCACTGGTCATCACCGCCCAGCTGAAGCTTATTGTTGTGGGTCTGATAGAGGGTGTAGAAATCGTAGGCCTGCATTACCATGTAGTTAAACTCCAGGAAGGTGAGCCCCCGCTCCCACCGCTCTTTGTAGCAGTCAGCCGCCAGCATC
Organism: uncultured Selenomonadaceae bacterium; assembly: GCA_910579115.1. Classification (GTDB taxonomy): domain Bacteria; phylum Bacillota; class Negativicutes; order Selenomonadales; family Selenomonadaceae; genus RGIG250. Next base: position 2,312 of record CAJTSO010000086.1, on the reverse strand, counting down.
CGGTTTACGGAGAAATGAGCCCCCACCTCCCGAAGCAGGTTGACATAGTTCAGCTTGCGTAGCCAGTCCCCGTTGTTTAAAAGCAGAGCCTTGCCGTCGCTGAAGTCAATGAAGCGGGACATCTGCTTTTTGAAGCAGTTGCAGTTATGCTCGATTATTTCATCGGTCAGCACCTGCCGCAAGTCGGTACGGCCAGAGGGATCCCCCACGGTTCCCGTACCGCCGCCCACGAGGCAGATGGGGCGGTGGCCTGCCCTTTGCAGATGACTCATGACCATCAGGGCTACATAGTGCCCTACATGCAGGCTGTCCGCCGTTGGGTCAAACCCGATATAAAAGGTAACTTTTTCTTCATCTAAAAGTTTTCTGACTTCTTCTTCATGTGTACACTGAGCGACGTAGCCCCGCTCAAGAAGGGTATCATATACGCTGACTGCCATTTATCTGTACTCCCTAAACATCATTTAATTCTTGCCTTTACCGCCGGCACCCATGGAGGGGCCGACGGGGCTGGGGACCGACGAAGCCGAATCAGGTTCCGGAACAACTGCTATCGGTCTCCGTTCCACCGCCGGTTCGCGGGATTCCTTCTTAGTGTCCTGCCCGGCAGGTTTTACCGCATTCCCCGGCGTCTGGTTCTTGCCGCTCTTGCCATTCTTGTCCCGGGGATCGGGTTTGTTCTTAGAATTGGGGTCAAGGACTTCCTTGACGGGTTTTGCCACTATCCGGCGGCTGCCTTCAAAGTGCTTCACCGGCGTTCCGCCGGTGGCGGCGGACATGAAGATCTGCCAGACAGAGGCCGGCAGCGCACCGCCGGTCATTCCGTCGAGGTCTTCATTATCATCGCAGCCGATCCACACACCGGTAACCAGGTCCGGCGTATAGCCCACAAACCAGGCATCAATATAATCACTGGTAGTACCGGTCTTTCCGGCGGCCGGCCGGCCAATATTAGCCCCGGTACCTGTACCGCTGAGAACGGCGGCCTGAAGCATGTCGTTTATCTCCGTAGCGATCTCCTCAGAGAAAACCGTGACGGGGGCCGCCTCGGACTCATACAGCACATTGTCATGCCGGTCACAGACCTTGATGATTCCCCTGGCCGGAACATGAACGCCGTAATTGGCAAAAATACCATAGGCACTGGTGATTTCCAAAGGAGTTACCCCCCGGGTGAGGCCGCCGAGGGAGGAAGCCAGGTTCATGTCATTTATCCGGCCCTCCCGAACCAAGGTGGTGATTCCCATTTTCTCCGCCAGGTCCACGATTTTGCCCATGCCCACCGCCTGAGCGATCCTGACGGTCGGCACATTAAGGGAGAAAGTGACCACTGTCCGCAGAGGCACCTTGCCGTTGAAATCCCGGTTGTAGTTCTCCGGCTCCCAGTCGCCCACCTTCATGGGACTGTCTTCGATGATGGTATCAGGGGTAAAGTTCTCAATAAGGGCCGCCGCAACGACAAAGGGCTTCATGGCGGAGCCGGGCTGCCGGACCGCCAGCACTGCCCGGTTGAACTGGTCGGTACCCCGGCCGCCCACCATGGCCTTGATATATCCGTTATGGGGATCAATGGCTACCAGCGCCGCCTGGGGCTGCTGGATGCCGTTGTACTTGGAATAAAGGGGCAGATTATTCTTTATTGCCTGCTCCGCGTACCGTTGAATGTCCAAATCGATGGTAGTATAAATCTTAAGGCCGTTCATATAGACGGCATCTGCTCCGAACTTCGGATTGGCGATAAGCTCCTGAAGCACGTAATCAATAAAATAGGAGGCTTCTGCCTGCTCGCCATTCTTTACGTCCCGGAGCTTAATGGGAGCCTCCTTTGCCTCGCTTATAAGCGCATGGCTGTACATCCGCTTCTTGGCCGGCCGGCCGAACTTCTCCATGGCGTCGAGAACCATCATCATTCGTTCCTGAGCGGGCCAGATGTTCCCCTCCCGGTGGAAGGGAGAGTAATAATTGGGGCTCTTGGGCACCCCGGCCAGCATGGCGCACTCATTGAGGGTCAGCTGGCTGGCGGGCTTGCCAAAGTAGGTAAGCGCCGCCGCCTCTACTCCATAAGCCCCCTGACCAAAGTAAATCTGGTTCAGATACATTTCCAGGATCTCGTCCTTGGTATACTTTCTCTCCAGCTTGACGGCCAGAAAAATCTCCTGAATCTTGCGCTGGAGGGTCCGTTCCTGGGTCAGATAGGCATTCTTCGCCAGCTGCTGGGTGATGGTGGACCCGCCCTCCCGGACGGACCCTCCCAGAATGTTGGCTACCGCCGCCCGAAGGATGCCCCAGGGATCCACGCCGAAATGCTCGTC
>CAJTSO010000085.1 GCA_910579115.1 uncultured Selenomonadaceae bacterium | reverse complement strand
TTCCTTGTGGAGATAACCATAGAGCAGTTCAAGCCGGTCTTTCAGCTCAAGGGTGTTCAGCAATTCCTGTTTCTGGTCAAGCTTCAAATTCAAATGGCCGCCGATAACATCCGCCATTCGGGGCAGGTCATCGGTAATGGCTACGGAAATAAGCGCCTCCGCCGGAAGCTGCCGGGAGAGCTTCACCCAGGTCTCAAATTCGTGGACCACAGCTCTCACCAGGGCCGTCATCTCCAGAGAATCGTTTACTCCACGGTCCTCCTCCGGCTGAACGGCCACCAGATCAAATTCCGCCTCGTGGGTAAGCTGAAGGAGCCTTGCCTTGGAAAGGCCCTCCACCACGACCCGGCCGCCGCCGTTGGGCAGCCGCATCACCTGTTTTATCTCCGCCACGGTGCCCATTTCATACAGGTCTTCCAGCTCCGGGCTTTGGATATTTTCATCCCGCTGGGCCACCAGAAATATTTTTTTATCCCGCTGGTTGGCCATTTCCAACGCTGCCAAAGAGCGGGCTCTCCCCACATCGAAGTTGATGATCATGTAAGGGAAAATCATCATTCCCCGCAGGGGGAGCAAAGGGTAAATCCGTGGTTCACTCATTTATCTGCATCCTTTTTTACGCCGTAACCGCCCGCCGGCCCTTTTCCACCGGCGCCTGCTGCATGGTAATGATAGGCTTCTGCCGTCCGTTGATGACGTCTGCGGTGAGCCGGCAGGCGCTGGCTCCTTCGAGGGAGGGCAGCTCATACATGACGTCCCTCATTACATCCTCTACGATGGAGCGAAGTCCCCTTGCGCCGGTTTTCCGCTTCATTGCCTTCCTGGCGATAGCCTTTACGGCTCCTTCGTCCAGGGTCAGCTTCACCCCGTCCATATTCAGGAGCTTCTGGTACTGCTTCATCAGGGCATTCCTGGGCTCGGTAATTATCTGGCAGAGAGCCTCCTCCGACAGGGCGTTCAGGGTAACCGTCACCGGCACCCGGCCGATAAATTCCGGGATCAGGCCCGCCTTCAGCAGATCCTCCGGCTCCAGTTTTGCCAGCACCTCATCCTCGCTGAGCTCTGCCTTACTCTTCACCCTTGACCCGAAACCGATGGTATTCTGACCAAGGCGGGTTTTGATTATCTTGTCAATTCCGGCAAAAGCGCCGCCGCATATAAACAGAATGTTGGTAGTATCGATCTGCATCATTTCCTGATGGGGATGCTTCCGGCCGCCCTGGGGGGGAACTGAGGCAACGGTGCCCTCCATTATTTTCAGCAGGGCCTGCTGAACCCCCTCCCCGGAAACATCTCTGGTGATGGAGGTATTTTCCGATTTACGGGCGATTTTATCGATTTCATCGATGTAGACAATGCCCTTCTCCGCCTTTTCAATATCCCCGTCGGCGGCCTGAATCAGCTTCAGGAGGATATTTTCCACATCCTCGCCTACATAACCGGCTTCCGTCAGGCTGGTGGCATCGGCGATGGCAAAGGGAACCTTCAAAATACGGGCCATGGTCTGAGCCAGCAGGGTCTTGCCGCTGCCGGTGGGCCCCAGCATCAGCACGTTGGCCTTTTGCAGCTCCACATCAGCGTATTCCCCGTAGGATTTCCCCTGGGAATTTATCCGCTTGTAATGGTTGTAAACCGCTACGGAAAGGGCTTTTTTTGCCTGATCCTGCCCGATCACGTACTGGTCCAGAATCTCCCTGATCTCCTTTGGCTTCGGCACATCCTCCAGATTTACCCCCAGGGGTTCGTCCGCCAGCTCCTCCTCCACGATTTCATTACACAGCTCGATGCACTCGTCACAAATATAAACACCTGGACCGGCTACCAGCTTGCGGACCTGGTCCTGCATTTTTCCACAGAATGAACATTTCAGCTGACCTTTATCTTCTCCGAAATTCAAGATGACAGCCCTCCTTTTCCAAACCTGTAAATTATTCCTTGCTGGCTGCCGGGCGGCTTGCCACTACCTGATCGATAAGGCCGTATTCTTTGGCCTCTTCGGCGCTCATGAAGTTATCCCGCTCCGTATCCTGATTGATCCGGTCTACCGGCTGGCCGGTATGCTTTTCGTAGATCCCGTTAAGGATTTCCCGCATCCGCAGGATCTCCCTGGCCTGGATCTGAATGTCCGTGGACTGGCCCCGGGCTCCGCCCAAGGGCTGATGGATCATTATCCGGGACAGGGGCAGGGCGTACCGCTTGCCGGGAGCCCCCGAGGCCAGCAGCAGGGAACCCATGCTGGCCGCCTGACCGATGCAGATGGTGGATACATCGGGACGGATGTACTGCATGGTGTCATAGATAGCCAGACCGGCGGTAATAACGCCCCCGGGGCTGTTTATGTACAGGTGGATATCCTTGTCCGGGTCCTCGGACTCCAGGAACAGCAGCTGCGCCACCACCAGATTGGCTACATCGTCGTTGATCTCGCCCCCCAGAAAGACGATGCGATCCTTCAACAGGCGGGAATAAATATCATAGGAGCGTTCGCCGCGATTGGTCTGCTCCACAACCATAGGGATCATATAGCCCATGATTTTCTCCTTCTTTAACAAAAGGGAGGGCGGGCTTGAAGCCTGCCCTCCGTAATTTACATACCTGACAGCAAAGAAGTCACTCAGCCATGTTGTCGATAATCAGCTTTGCCGTCTTGCGGCGGCCGATATTGGCCACCAGCCCGCCATAAGTGCCCTGCTCCCGGATGATCTTCTTCACCTGAGCCGGGGTGGCGTTATAGGCCTTGGCCATGGAGCCGATCTCCGCCTCGATTTCCTCAGCGGTGACGGTTATCTCCTCCTGCTTGGAAATTGCTTCCAGAACGAGATCCGCCTTGACGCTCTTCAGGGCAGTTTCCTTGTAATCCTCCCGGAGACGGGCCATATCGGTGCCCGCGTACTGGAGGTACTGCTCAAACTTCAATCCCTGACTCTCCAGACGGCTTGCCAGAGACTCAATCATCTGATTTACCCGATCCTCCACCATCCTGGGCGGAACCTCGAGGGTGGCGTTTTCCACCGCCTTGTCTACGGCGGCCTCCTCCCGCTCCTGCTTTGCCTGGGCCTCTCCCTGACGGATTAGGTTTTCCCGGACGTCGTTCTTCAGCTCGTCAACGGTCTGGAAGGTGCTGGCTTCCCTGACGAACTCATCGGTAAGCTCCGGCAGCTCCTTGTGCTTGATGGTGTTGACCTTGCACTTGAAAACAGCCGGGCGGCCGGCCAGCTTCTCCGCATGATAGTTTTCCGGGAAGGTGACCTCCACGTCCTTTTCTCCCCCGGCGGCAACGCCGATCAGCTGATCCTCGAAGCCGGGAATGAAAGCGCCAGAGCCGATGGACAGAGGATAATCCTTGCCCTCGCCCCCTTCAAAGGGTTCATCATCCACAAAGCCCTGGAAATCAAGGGTGACCATATCGCCCCTGGCCACGACGGCGTCAGCAGCCGCATCCACCAGCCTGGCCTTCCGCTCCCGCATTCTGTCGATGTGCTTCAAGACTTCTTCTTCGGTGACCTCAACGTCCTTCTTCTCAACCTTTACGCCCTTGTACTCTCCCAGCGTTACGGGAGGCTTCGGAACGATGACCGCCTTGAAAACCAGCGGCTGGCCGGAAACGGCGGTAATCCGCTCGAACCTGGGATACGCCCCCAGCTCGATATTCTCCTCCCGGAGAACCTTGTCGAAAGCATCCGGAGCGCAGATCTCATAAGCCTCGTCCAGGACGGCGTCCATGCCCACGGTACGCTCGATGATACTGCGGGGAGCCTTGCCCTTGCGGAAGCCCGGAATATTTATGCTATGGGCAACACGGTTTATTGCCTGCTTAATTGCTTTTTCCCACTCCTCCACCGGCACTTCTACCGTGAGAGCCATTTCCATGTTTTCAAGATTTTCCTTAGTGACCTTCATCAAAAACTTCCTCCCGATTTGAGTTTATGCTTATTCATTAAAGAGCCTCGGTATCATTTCCTTCATCCGGGCCGGACAAAAAAACCT
>CAJTSO010000084.1 GCA_910579115.1 uncultured Selenomonadaceae bacterium | reverse complement strand
CCTTGGCCAAAGCCTTGCTGGAGATGATCCGCCCATTGACAAAAAATGTCTGCCAGCCCCGGCTGCTCCTGAGCATTGAGGGCTTCGATACATATCCGCCGATAGTCACATCCGTATCCGAAAAATTCAGGGGCAGCAGAGACTCCTCCGCCTGCTGGCCGTAAAGGGCCCGGATTGCCTCTCGCCTATCCCCGCTGCCGGGAGTGGCGATTACCGGCCGGTTGTTGCTGATGTACTTAAAGGCGATGCCGGGATTGGCCAAAGCCAGCTTTGTAATGGCCTCGCTTATCTTCTGCCCCTCCGTATGGGGCGTCTTCAAAAATTTTTTCCTGGCGGGGGTATTGAAAAACAGATCCTCTACCTTAACGGTGGTGCCGGGGGCGCAGCCGGTCTCGGATATATCGGCAGCTTTGCCGCCGGCTATCTCGATGGCCGTTCCCAGCTGGTCGTCAGGCCGCCGGGTCTTCAGGGAAAATCGGGAGACGGAGGCTATCGTCGGCAGCGCCTCCCCCCGAAAGCCCATGGTTCCAATGGTGAGGAGATCCTCCACGGAGCTTATTTTACTGGTGGCGTGCCGCATTATTGCCATCCGGGCGTTTTCCGGGGACATCCCCCAGCCGTCATCGGTGACCCGGATAAACGAGGTCCCCCCGGCCATGGTTTCGATTTCAATCCGGGCCGCCCCGGCGTCAATTGCGTTTTCCGCCAGCTCCTTAACCACGGAGGCGGGGCGTTCCACCACCTCGCCGGCGGCGATTTTATTTATCGTAGTTTCGTCCAGCACCTGGACAGATATTGCGTCTGCATCTGGTTTCATGGTCTTTGCCTTCCCATATTGTACCGTCTCCGCCCCTCCTGCCTGTTCTACTGCTTCCTTGCTTCCTCCTGAAGCCTGTACAGGGCATTCATGGCTTCCAGCGGCGTCATGGTCATTATATCCAGCTTCAGGAGCTCGTCCCGCAGGGCATCCGTAAACAGGGAGCCCATATAGCCGGCTGTCCCATTTGTCTCGGCAGGCTCCCCTTCCGCCGTGGCTTCTTCGCCGCCGTTCCGGCAGTCGGGCTTATTTCCGCTGCTTTCCAGCTCCGCCAGGATTTTTTCCGCCCGGCCGGTTACCGGGTTTGGCAGTCCCGCCAGCCGGGCAACGTGGATCCCGTAGGATTTATCAGCTGCCCCGCTGACGATCCGCCGGAGAAAATCCACCCGGCTGCCCCGTTCCTTCACCGCTACGCAGGCATTGATGATCTTTCCTTCTCCCCTGTCGCCCAGCTCCGTCAGCTCGTGGTAATGGGTGGCAAAAAGGGTCTTAGCGTGGATCCTGTCCCGAATGTACTCTATCACCGCCCGGGCAATGCTCATGCCATCGTAGGTACTGGTCCCCCTGCCGATTTCATCGAGGATTATCAGGCTCCGGCCGGTAGCGTGCTTCAGGATGTGGGCCACCTCGTTCATCTCCACCATAAAGGTGCTCTGGCCACCGGCCAGGTCATCGCTGGCCCCGATGCGGGTAAATATCCTGTCTACCGGGGAAATGTTTGCCTCCCTTGCCGGCACAAAGCTCCCGGCCTGAGCCATGAGGGTGATTATCGCTACCTGCCGCATATAGGTGGATTTACCGGCCATATTGGGACCGGTGATGATTACCAGCTCCCGGCTCACATGGTCCAGCGCCGCGCCATTGGGGACGAACAGCTCCCTTTCCAGCAGCCGCTCCACCAGCGGATGGCGTCCGTCCACGATGGTTATGGCTCCGTCCTCCGACAGACGGGGGCGGACATAGTTGTACTCCGCCGCCGCAATGGCCAGTGAATTCAGGGCATCCACCGTCCCCACCGCCCTTGCCGTCCGCTGGATATCCGTCAGCTTCCCCCGCACCGCCTCCCGGATTTCCGAAAAGAGATTGTACTCGATATTGACGATTTTTTCCTGGGCCCCCAGAATCCTCGTCTCAAAATCCTTCAGCTCCTCGGTGATGTAGCGTTCCGCGTTTACCAGGGTCTGCTTGCGGATATAGCCTTCCGGGACCAGCTCCCGGCTGGTGTTGCGGATCTCAATATAGTAGCCAAAGACCTTGTTATAACCGATCTTCAGGGTGCGGATACCGGTAGCCTGCCGCTCCCGTTCCTCGATTTCCTGCAGCATTGACTTGCTGTCATGGGAAAGGCGGCGGTACTCGTCCAGCTCCTCATTGTAGCCAGGCTTGATTATGCCCCCTTCCCGGACGGAAATCCCCGGCTCGTCCACGATGCCCCGTTCAATGAGCTCCGCCAGCTCCTCATAAAGATTTATCTCGCTGTTGGCCCCGGCCAGCAGATCGCTGCCCGGCAGGGCGGCCAATTCTTCCTTGATTCCCGGCAGCGCCCGGAGGGACAGCTTCATGGCCACCAGATCCCTGGCGTTTGCCGCCGCCACCTCTATGCGGGTAAGGAGCCGCTCAAAATCGTATATTCCCTTTAGCTTTTCCTGGATAGCCTGACGGCGGGGGAAATCAGCATACAGCGCCTCTACGGCGTCAAGGCGGCCTTCGATCTCCCCCCTCTCCAGAAGGGGCTCCTCCAGCCATTTTTTCAGGCGGCGAGCCCCCATGGCGGTACCGGTGAAGTCAAGCACCTCAAACAAGGTGTTACGCTTGCCGCCGTCCCGCAGATTCCTGGTGACCTCCAGGTTCCGCAGGCTGTAGGAATCCACCACCAGCTTCCCTTCATTATCCATCCGAGTCAGCCGGTTTATATGGGAAAGGTCCGTCCTGATGGTTTCGTGAAGATACTCCAGAAGGACCGCCACGGCCATAACCGGCCGATCCTCCACCGGACGGCATTCCCCGGGAAAATGCTCCGCCACCCGGTTTTCCGAAGCTGCCCGGCTCAGGGGCTGGCGGCGGGTAATGATCGTTTGGGGGAGGCGCTGCTTCAGGAAGGAAAGGAGCTCTGCCTCAAAGGAAATTTCCCCGCACAGTATGAGCTCCGGCATGGACAGCCGGTACAGCTCGTCAAAAAGCGCCTCCCTGCCCCCGCCCTTCTCGTCAGGGGGAAAAATGCCATAGGCGCATTCGCCGGTGCTGGCATCCGCCGCCACGAGAACAACGCCGGTATCCCCTTCCGTCCCCGCCCCTTCATATAGGAGGGCCAGATAGTTGTTTTGGGTCCCCACGGCCGCCCCCAGCGCCGACTCATTCAGCACCGTGCCGGGGGTGATCACCTTGATAACCTCGCGCTTCGTAAGACCTTTGGCCTTGGGATCCCCGATCTGTTCCACGATGGCGACCTTGTACCCGAGATTTATCAGCTTTGTGATATATCCCTCCGCCGCGTGATAGGGAATGCCGCACATGGGCGTCCTGTCCTTATCCCCCCGGCGGCTGGTAAGGGTAAGGCCCAGCTCCCGGGATACCAGCTTTGCATCCTCAAAGAACATTTCATAAAAATCTCCCAGGCGGAAGAAAATTATTTCCTCAGTATACTCCTTTTTCGTCTCCAAATATTGGAGCATCATGGGGGTGAGTTCGGTAGTATCGATATTTTCTGGCATTGTAACACCATTGTTCCTAATACAAATACCTTGAAATACATTCCCCCGGGAACCCCTTCTCCTGTAATTATTCACCCTGCGGTTCACAATCTCTGCCCGCTCCCTCTGGGGGGCAACCGTCAGGTACCGGCGTGGATAAAAGGTTCCCTTAGGAAATGTATTTCAGGGCAAATTCTCATGCAAATATTATAACGGCAAGACGTTTAATGCCAAACGGGAAAAAGTGCCCGGCAAATTTCCGCAGGGCCGCGTTATGGTATTTCCCCCCGCAGCAGCCAGGTCTGAGCCTGGGTCACCCTGACGTTCGCCAGTTGTCCCGGCCGCTCCGTTCCATGAGTCCAAAGGCAGATTTTGTTCGTTCTGGTGCGGCCCGTCCACACAGAAGGATTCTTCACGCTGGGGCCCTCTACCATTACCTCCTGCAAAGTCCCCACCAGCCTTTCATTTATTTCCAGACTGATCCGGTTTTGCAGTTCCATCAACTGGTTAAGCCGCCGGTGCTTGATTTCTTCCGAAACCTGATTATCCATTTCGGCGGCCGGCGTACCTGACCGTCTGGAATAGATAAAGGTGTAGGCCTGATCGTAACGGA
>CAJTSO010000083.1 GCA_910579115.1 uncultured Selenomonadaceae bacterium | reverse complement strand
GACACTCACTAAATGTGTCCATCATTTCATTCGGACTCATTAAGTGAGTTAGTCGAGCCGGAGGGGTTATCAGAAAAATCGGGTTGTTATGTCACCCCTCAGCCGCTCTCAGCGGGCTAAGTGCTCATGCCAGCCTGAATGGGGCCAGCCAGACGGATTAGAGGTTACCCTTAGGCAGTGTGCGGGGCTTCGCTTTCAAAGAAATTCAAAACTATGAAGATATAATCGATCAGAATTTCAACCATACTGTCCTCCCCAAAGGTAAAAAACAGAACGATCGCCAGTAATATTTCCGCCGCAATCAGCGATTCCCGAAAATTCTTCATTGATTATACACCCCCGCAAAACCATTTTGTCCATTGTCAAAATTTTTTGGCATTACCAGCCGCATTTTTTGACAATTTACCACTCCCAATTAAATGAAACTTAATGAAATTAAATTGAAGAAAAGCCGCCCTGACAAAACAGGACGGCAAAAAGGGAATTTATAATTTTTTCGATTGACTGCCTGACGGGAAGCAATTCAAGCCGCCGTCAGGTCAGATACCCCCAGGCAAAGATAAGCAGGACGATAAAGGGAAGTCCATAGCTGATGTACCTGCGGGTCCACAGCGGAAAATTCATCCCCTTTCCAATAGAGGTTTCCCGATAAAAATTGTCCCAGCCCCAACCATAGCGGCAGGTGCAGAATAACAGAAACACCAGGCTGCCAAGGGGCAGCAGATTGTTGCTCAAAATGAAATCCTCCAGGTCGAGGATCGTTGAGCCAGCCCCCAGAGGCTGTATTCCGCTCCACAGGTTAAAGCCCAGAATGCAGGGCAGGGATAAAATGGACAGTCCGATGAAATTGACAATCACGGCCTTTTTCCGGCTCCATCCCTTCCAGTCCATGGTATAGGTGATAATATTTTCAATCACGGTAATGAGGGTAGACACAGCGGCAAAGCACATGAACAGGAAAAACAAACTCCCCCAGATCCGGCCCCCCTCCATCGCGTTGAAAATATTGGGCAGGGTCACGAACAGCAGATTCGGGCCGCTGTCCGGCTCAACCCCGAAGCTAAAGCAGGAGGGAAAAATAATCAGGCCCGCCAGAAAGGCGACGATTGTATCGAGAACCCCCATGTATATGGCGTTTTCCGTAAGGGAACTGCTCTTATCGATTCGACTCCCAAAGGCCGTCAACACGCCGATGCCGATACTCAAAGTGAAAAACGCCTGCCCCATGGCCGCAAAGATACATTCCGCCAGGCCGATCTCCTTCACCCGTTCAAAATCGGGGTAGAGGTAATAGTGCAGTCCAAGCTCCGCATTAGGCAGCAGCACCGATTTTACCGCCAGGAGGATCAGGAGGGAAAACAGCAGCATCATCAGGATTTTTGTAACCCTTTCCACCCCTTTTTGCACGCCTTTGGCACATACCGCAACGGAAATGAAAATTGCCGCCAGCGTGTAAGCCGTCATAATGCCGGGACTTTGCAGCAAACCGGAAAACATCCCGGCGATCTCAGCGGTGTTCAGTCCCTGGAACCGGCCCTTTGTCATTTCCACAAAGTACCAGATCAGCCAGCCGCTGACCACCGTGTAGAACATCATCAACAGATAATTGCCCGCAAAGGTAACGTGTTTGAAATAGTGCCACCTGGAACCCTCCGGCTCCAGAATGTCGAAGGACAACGCCGTGCTACGCTGACTGGCCCGGCCGACGGCCATTTCCATCACCACGCAGGGAAGCCCCAAGATGATCAGGAATAGAACGTACAGTAGCACAAAGGAGGCCCCGCCGTATTTCCCAACGATGTAAGGAAACCTCCAGATATTTCCCAATCCGATAGAACACGCCGCCGTAACCAGAATGAACCCTAATCTGGAAGAAAAATGTTCCCGGTTCATTTCCCGTTTCCCCCTTTCCCCTGCCCGCAAACCACGGAACCTGCCGGCGAAGGAACCGTGTATCCGTAAGCGCTTCCCCGCATCAGCCATCCTTCCACTTCACCCAAAATTAAAATCACCGAATTTCATCCTTTCCCTGTAGAAGTCAAAAATAGACCTTCATTATAGCATATGATGATTACTATATTGCATACTGTAAAATTTAATAATACGTCCGATATATTGTCAATAGGGAAGGATGAATTATTGGGACACGATGAATTTGGTGAATCGAAAATTTCAATTTGCGGCCAATTACGGAAACATATCTTTACTAAAAATCTCACTAAATATTTTTTGCGTATTGACTTAAAGTCAGCTTTAACCGTTATATTGTCGCCAGGTATTATTATACCGATGAGAATGACCAAATTCTCCTCTGGAGGGGAGCCTCTGAGACGGATTATTGGTATTAAAAGGAGGTCTTTATTATGAAAAAATTTTGCCGCGCCCTGACGGCCAGAACAGCTGCCGCAGCAGCTACGCTTATCTTTTCTCTGGCCGGGACTGCTTCCGCCGTATCAGCCGCGCCCTCGCCTGCACCGCATCCTGTGCAGACAGTGCAACAGGCCGCCGCGCTTCCCACCTCGCAAACCAACGGCAAAAATTTCGTCGGCCTTGCTTATGCCACCCGGCTTTTCAGCGCCACCGCCGAAACCCCGGTCTATGGCGCGTTAATTTATTTTACCCCCGGGGCAAGAACCAATTGGCACATTCACAGCCGCACCCAGACCCTAATCGTTACCGAAGGGGTTGGTTACACCCAGGAATGGGGCAAGCCGGTGACGGTTATCCGCCCGGGCGACGTAGTGCAATGCCCTGCCGGCGTCAAACATTGGCACGGGAGCACCGCCACTACCTCCATGAGCCATATCGCCATCTCAGAGCCAAGTCCGGAAGGAGTAACCTGGCTGGAGCCGGTAAGCGATGAGCAATACCCCCGGGAAATCCCGGAATGACCGCTATGGACAACTGAATGGCAAAGGAGAAAAAATCTGATGAAAATTTTACGCTGCGCCTTAGCTATGGCTGCCGCCGCTTCCATTCTGTCAGCAGCCGCCCTTTTTACCGCCCCGGCCTTGGCGGCAGACGCCCACAAGCCGCCCACCACCATGACGGAAATCACCGCCCGGGATTTTGCCACCTTCACCGTTCCCGGCGATGTGAAGCTTTATCGGGTTTCCTTCAGCAATCAATATGGTATGGAAATCGTCGGCAACCTGTTTGTTCCCGCCGGCTTGAAAGCCCCGGGCCGGACTCTTGTCATCGGCCATCCCATGGGAGCCGTTAAAGAACAGGCTTCCTGCGTCTACGGCGCCCAGATGGCTCATAGAGGCTTCGTGGCGCTGGCCGTCGACCAGTTGTTCTGGGGTGAAAGCGGCGGTTCCCCCCGCCATGGCATCGCCCCTGATCTGTACGCGGAAACCTTCAACGCGGCGGTAGATTTTTTAGGTACCAGGGATTTTGTTGACCGGGAAAAAATCGGCATCATCGGCATCTGCGGCAGCGGCAGCTTCGTCATCAGCGCCGCCAAAATCGATCCCCGCATGAAAGCCGTTGCCACCGTGAGTATGTATAACATCGGCGAAATGCGCCGCAGCGGCATCAACAATTCCCTTAGTCTCGAGCAGCGCAAAAAAGTTATCGCCGAAGCCGCCCAGCAGCGTTACGCTGATTTCCTGGGGGGCCAGCAGGCTTTCGTGGGCGGTTCTCCCTTTACGGTAGACGCAAGCTCTCCGGCTACCCGCAAGGCTTCTTACGAATTTTACCATGGCCGGGGCGAATTTGTTCCCCAGGGCGAGCCCTTTGAAATCAACACCCGTTCTGACAAAGCCACCAACGCGAAATTTATGAATTTCTATCCTTTCCAGGATATTGAAACGATTTCCCCCCGCCCCATGCTCTTCATTATGGGGGAAAAAGCTCACTCCCGCTACTTCACGGAGGAGGCTTACGCCAAAGCCGCCGAACCAAAGGAGCTGGTCATCGTCAAGGATGCCATCCACTTCGATCTGTACGATAAGGTAGATATGATACCCTTCGATAAGCTGGAAAAATTCTTCAGGAAGAACCTAAAGTAATCCAGCCCTGGCTGCCCACCTTTAAGGCATAAAAAATCTCTGGCTCCCACCCGGGTCAAAGCCAGAGATTTTTTTATTGGCGCCGAATAGGCATGATAAAAACCACCAGTTTAACTGGTGAGTCAATAAAA
>CAJTSO010000082.1 GCA_910579115.1 uncultured Selenomonadaceae bacterium | reverse complement strand
GCTGGCGGCGGGAAATTATCCGGAAGCGGTAAGATCCGCCGTAGATAAGGAAATCCAGCATCTGGCCGGAATGTCGGTATACTCCCCGGAAGCGGCGGTGGCCCGTACCTATGTGGAATGGCTGCTGGACCTGCCTTGGGCTGAGGCCACGGAGGACAACGACAGCCTGAAGCGGGCGGAGGAAATCCTGAATGACGATCACTACGGGCTGGAAAAGGTAAAGGAGCGGATCCTTGACTATCTGGCCGTCCGGAAGCTGGACAAAGCTTCCGGAGAATCAGAGGCCCGCCGGGCGCCCATCCTCTGCCTGGTAGGGCCGCCGGGGGTTGGCAAGACCTCTCTGGCCTCCTCCATAGCCAGAGCCACCGGCCGGAAATTCGTCCGGGCGGCGCTGGGGGGCGTTCACGACGAGGCGGAGCTGCGGGGCCACCGCCGCACCTATGTAGGCGCGCTGCCGGGGCGGATAATCGAGGGCATAAAAAAGGCCGGAACGAAAAATCCCGTGTTCCTGCTGGACGAAGTAGACAAGCTCAACGCGGATTTCCGGGGAAATCCAGCGGCGGCTCTGCTGGAGATCCTCGACCCGGTTCAAAGCGAATTCTTTACCGACCACTACATCGGACTGCCCTTTGATCTTTCGGAGGTGCTGTGGATAATCACCGCCAACAATCGGGCGGTGATCCCGCCGGCCCTGCGGGACCGGCTGGAGATAGTAGAGCTTTCCGGCTACACCGCCGCCGAGAAGGAAGAAATCGCTCGGAGCTTTCTGGTAAACAGGGCCCGCAAAGCCGCCGGGCTGAAAGCAAAGGACGTGGCTATCGGACTGCCGGTGATCCGGCGGCTGATTAGCGAGTATACCAGAGAAGCCGGCGTCCGGGAACTGGAGAGAATGCTTACCCGCCTCTGCCGCAAGGTGGCCCGGGAAATCGTGGAAAATGAGGGCCGGCTGGAAAAGACGGTCCGGCCAAAGGCAAAGGAGCTGGAACGGTATCTGGACCGTCCCCGGTACAGCCGCTCCAAGGCTGACCACAAGGCCCAGGCAGGGGTGGTCACCGGCATGGCCTGGACGGCGGCGGGGGGCGAGATCCTCCCCACCGAGGCCGCCGTGCTGCCGGGGAAGGGACAGCTCATCCTCACCGGCCAGCTGGGAAGCGTGATGAGGGAATCCGCTCAGGCGGCCCTTTCCTACATCCGGAGCCGCAGCAAAGCATTAAAGCTCCCGGCGGATTTTTACGAAAAGCTGGACATCCACATTCACCTGCCGGAGGGAGCCATCCCCAAGGATGGGCCCTCCGCCGGTATCACCATGGCAACGGCGATGATCTCAGCCCTTACGGAAAAGAAAGTCCGGGGGGACATGGCCATGACCGGGGAAATCACCCTTAGGGGGAGGGTGCTGGCCATCGGCGGGCTGAAGGAAAAGGTTCTGGCCGCCCACCGGGAAGCCATGAAGACCATAATTCTGCCTAAGGAAAATGAAAAGGATATCGTCGATATCCCGGAGGCAGTGAGAAAAGATTTGGAGTTCGTCCCGGTGGAAACCATGGACGAAGTCCTCCGTCACGTATGGGAGGTATGACCATGGCTGAAATCGTGAACATTACCGGGGCCAGCTTCCTGACCTCGGCTGTGGCCAGGAGCCAGTACCCGGTGGAAAAGCGGCCGGAGATCGCCTTTGTGGGCCGCTCCAATGTGGGCAAGTCCACCCTGACAAATTCCCTGATGAACCGCCGCAATCTGGCCCACACCTCCAAGACTCCGGGGAAGACTCAGATGATCAACTTTTTCCTGGTGGGGGCAAACGTGGCCTCAAAGGGACGCCGCTACGATTTTTATCTCGTTGACCTGCCGGGCTACGGCTATGCCAGGGCCCCCAAGAGCGAGCGGCTGAACTGGGCGAATTTTATTGAAGAATACCTTCAGACAAGCCCCCAGCTGAAATTCGTCTGCCAGCTCATCGACAGCCGTCATGAGCCCATGGCCTCGGATATCTATATGTTCAACTGGCTGGTGAGCCGCAACATCCCGGTGCTGGTCGTTGCCACCAAGATGGACAAGCTGGGCAAGCAGGCCCAGCTGGAAAGCGTCAGCCGAATCAGGCGGGTGCTGGGTGTGCAGAATCTTGACGTGCTGCCCTATTCCTCCGTGCAGGGGCTGGGCCGGGCGGAGCTGCTCAGCGCCATTGCCGAAGCCATCATAGAGTAAAATATTTCGTCCCGGAGCCGAAAGGCTCCGGGACGTTTTTGTATTTTTCAGAATTTTAGGGTACAATGACCCCAATTTATATCCGTCTCAAAGCCTCCCCTGTAGGCAAGTGCCCTCTCCGGCACATCTGGCGACCTGGGAGCCTGAGAGGTGAATAATGCAATATTCTTCGCGCGGAGTTTCCTATGAATGATGTTTCAAATTGCAGTATTGAGCTTTACAGTATCGATCGGGCCATCCTCGACGCATTGCAGCGGGGCCTGCCGGTGACGGAGCGGCCCTTTGCCGTCATCGCCCGGGATTTGGGGATGTCTGAGCGGCAGGTGGTGGCCAAGGCGGCCGGCCTGAAGCGGGCCGGATATATACGGCGGCTGGGGGCGTTTTTTTCCTCCCGGCGGCTGGGCTATCGGGGAACCCTCATCGCCCTGTCCGTGGAAGAGGACCGGCTGGCGGCGACGGCCAACTTTGTCAACCGATTTTCCGGCGTGACCCACAACTACCAGCGGGAGGGGAAGTACCAGCTCTGGTTCACCCTGCTGACCCTGGGGGCGGTGGAAAAACAGGCGGTTTTGTCCGCCCTGGCCGAAATGGACGGAGTGGATGACCTAATGGAGCTGCCCAGCGAAAAAGCCTACAAGATCAGGGTGGCCCTCCCCATGGAAGAAATGGGGGAAAATTCAGCTTTCCTGCCGCCGGAAGCTCCCCGTCCGGCCATGGAAGAGACCAATGCTCTGGCTGAGCTGGACAGTTTGGATCGGAAGCTGATCCATCTCCTGTCCGGGGAACTGCCCGTTCGGGAAACCCCCTTTGAACCTTTGGCCAGGGAACTGAAAATCCCGGTGGCGGAGGCTTTGGCCAGAATTGAGGGCTACCTGTCCACGGGAGTAATGCGCCGCTTGGGGATCGTCCTGGCCCATCAGCGGGCCGGTTACACCGCCAACGGCCTCTGCGCCTGGCAGGTACCGGCCGGGCAGGCGGATGAAATCGGGGCCGCCATTGCCGGAGCCGAGCCTCGGGTATCCCACTGTTATTTGAGGCGGGCCGCCCCCGCAAAGGGCTGGCTCTATACCCTCTACACCATGATTCACGGTCACAGTCGGGAGGAAGTGGAGACCACCGCCGAAAAAATGGCCGCCCGCTACCGGGGCCTGGGGGACAGAGTGATCCTCTATTCAGTGAAGGAATGGAAGAAAAAATCGTTGATTTATTTTTGAAAAGGATTCGTGAAACTACCATAATTCAAAAGCCTCCCCTCTAGGTTGGTATGAGCGCTTAATAAGCGAAGCGCATTTAGTGCGAGCCATGCAAACTACTTAGAGAAGCCGAATGCAATGAAGGCTGAGCTTAGTAGTTTGTAGGGGGTGGCCGCGAAGCGGCCGGAGGGGTGACAGACAAACTAACCTGCATATTTTTAATCCCTCAGTTGCTTTCATCGACAGCTGCCCCAAATGTGAGCCAACCAAAATCGCACACGAGGAACATCAATGACAGAAAACTTTATCAACCTTATCCGCTCCGCTGCCCAAGAGGGCGTTTCCGACATCCACTTTGTCAGGGGAAAAATCTACCGCCGGCTGGATGGAACGCTGTCTCCTTTCCCCTCCCGCCCTGAATACTCCCCGGCGGCCGTTCGGGAAATGGCCGCCGCCCTGATAGATCCTCGGGAAAATCCTCTGCCGGCCTCGGCTCTCCCCATGCTCCAAGCTCAGGGAGCGGTTGATTTCGCCCTCGCGGTAGACGAGATCCGCCTGCGGGTAAATATTTATCGGTCAGAACAGGAGCTGGCGGCGGCTGTCCGGATTCTGCCGGCAAGCTTCCCCTCGGTAGCGGAGCTTCGGCTGGAAAGAATTGCCCGGCGGCTCGATACCTCTTTGGAGGACAGGGCCGGTGGGCTCCTTCTCGTTACGGGCTCTACCGGCAGCGGCAAATCCACCACCCTTGCCTCCCTGATGGACTGGCTCCTGCGCCGTCCCCGCCATGCCGTCACCCTGGAAGATCCCGTCGAATATATATTTCCCCCCGGCCATGAGGCCAGTTTTATCAGCCGCCGGGAGCTGGGACGGGATTTTTTCAGCTTCTCCCAGGGGAT
>CAJTSO010000081.1 GCA_910579115.1 uncultured Selenomonadaceae bacterium | reverse complement strand
TCAGATTGCCTTTATTGTCATTACCGTGTTCGCCAATGAACGGGGGCTGAATGACGCCGCGGCGGTGGGGATTGTGGAAAAGCTTATCGCCATTTTATTTCTCGTGCCCTCCGCTATGCTGCGAACGGTATTCGCCCTTTCGGCGCTGAATATCGGCGCCGGTAAGCCGGACCGGGCCAGCCTTTCCCTGGGATATGGCTCCATCATGGCCGTAGCCTGGGGGATTGCCGTATGCGGGTTCATGCAGTACAGCGCCGAGCCCTTTGTGGGGATATTTTCGGATAGCGGAGAGGTGGTGCGGCTCGGCAGCCAGTATATGCGCGGGTATATATGGGACGCCATTTTGGTGGGGGTGCATTTCAGCTTCAGCGGCTATTTTTGCGCTTACGGGTTAGCGGGGATTTCCTTTATTCACAATTTCCTGTCCATCATCTGCGTCCGGCTCCCGCTTTCCTACTGCGGGGCAAAGTATTTTCCCGACTCCCTTTTTCCCATGGGGCTCGCTTCCCCGGCCGGGTCCTCCCTTTCCGTCGTCATCTGCGCGGTGGTTTTCCGGTGGCTGGAAAACCGCCCAGGAGCCGCTGATTCAGCCAGGCCGTAAGAGGAGTGAAGGTATGGAGAGAAAAGGATTATTTCCGATTGGGGACGTGGCTAAATTATTTCATTTGAGCGTCGGTTCCCTGCGCCATTATGAAAAAGCGAGGTTATTGCCGCCGGAATACATCGACAGGGCTACCGGTTACCGCTATTACAGCACGCGGCAGTTTGAGTGCCTGAATACGATCCGCTACCTGCGGGCGCTGGATATGCCGCTGGTTCAAATCGCCGGTTTCCTGCAAAACCGGGACGTCAACAAAATGCGGGAATTGCTCCGCCAGCAAAAGGAGCTTCAAATCATGGAAAAGAAAATTGACAACCGGTTAGAGCAGCTGGAGACGCCCTGTCCTCAGAGCTTGACGCCGTGCGGATAATACAGGCGCCAGTCCGCCGGATCGCGTGGATCAGGGACAGTCTGTCCGTAAAATCTTACCTGGATTTAGAAGCGCCAATCCGCAAATTGGACAGGGGGCAGAACAAGGCGGTTGTTTTCATTGGGAAGGTGGGGGTCGGCATTGCAAAGGAGCAGCTGGAGAAAAAACGGTACAGCCGTTATGATATGGTATTTTTAATTTTGGATAAGGAGGATACCTATGACGGGGACACCGAGGAGCTGCCCGGGGAAACCTGCGCAGCCGTCCGATTTTGCGGCAGTCACACGGAAGCGCCGGCCTACTACCGGAAGCTGGCTGATTTCATAGCGAAGCATAAGCTGATAATAGCCGGTTTCTCAAAGGAAATTACCATGATTGATTACGGCCTGACAAACGACACAAGTCAATTTGTCACGGAAATCCAGATACCTGTTGAAGCCGCAATTTGATGCGTTCCAAACCAGACACGGGCAGATATGAATATTGTATGGAGGGTAATTTTATGAACTTAGAAGAGCAGAGGCAGTATATTTTAGGCGGCGGGATGTACGATGATCTGACGAAGGAATTGATTGAAGCAAGGGAGCGGGCGGTCTTTCTCACCAATGAGTACAATAACAGTTTTGGCCGACCATCAGAAGAAAGGGAAGCCATTCTCAGAAGATTTTTGAAGTCTGTCGGCAAGGGGGTTCATTTTGAACCGGTTTTTCGGTGCGAGTTTGGTTATAATATTTCCATCGGGAACAATTTCTACGGAAATTTTGACTGCATCATGCTTGACGGCGGCGGGATTGAAATCGGGGATAACGTGCTGCTGGGGCCGCGAGTAGGGATATATACCGCAAACCACGCCATAGACGCCGGGGAAAGAGCGGCGGGAGCCTGTTACGCAAAATCCGTTAAAATAGGAAATAATGTGTGGATAGGCGCAGGCGTCCATATCAATCCGGGGGTGGCCATCGGGGATAATACGGTTATCGGTTCTGGAAGCGTTATTACAAAAAGCATTCCGGATAATATGGTTGCCGCAGGCGTCCCCTGTAAGGTCATCAGAGCCATAACGGAAAAGGACAGGACGGGCTTTCGGGGGAATTTTTTGTAACCGGCCTTTTCTGATATAATAAAAAATTGCAGGAACCCAGCGGAGTATTCAGCGCTGGGTTCCTGCGCCAAGCAGAAGCAGCGGCTCCCGGCGATGCCGGGAACCGCTGTTTTGAGTTTTTGCAGGAAACATCCATTGCCGGGAAGGTAGCGTAACCGTTACCGCATGACCTTCGCCAGCAGTGCTTGATAGCTGTCTACCACATCATACACCACGTTGTCACGGGAGATAGCTTTGAAATGCTTTCTTGCGCAGTGGATTTTCGCTTGTTCGATCAGCCGCAGCTGCAGAGAGCTCATGGAACCTTTCGTTTCCGCCACAAAATAAATGTGCTTGACGGTTTCATCATAAAAGGCGATAGCCCAGTCCGGGTTATAATCTCCCACTGGCGTTGCAATGAAAAATCCTCTCGGCAGCTTTACATAGACAGCCACATCTTTATTGGCGTCCAGCTCGCCGGCAAAATCCCGCTCTCCGGTGGAATCATAAACGATATGGTCATACAGGTGCTTCCTGGCTTTCATGGCGTTGACTCCAAGCCGGCCTTTGATTGCCGGGTCGGTAAAAACCTCTGTCCCATAGCAATCTTCCAGAACATCGTAGGTAATATGCTCGATCACGGCGGTAGCTTTTTCATCATTGATCAGGGCGGCGGCCTTTACGATGAATTCCTCCGGGTTCTCCCGGAACTGCTGGAACACGGCTGGCTGAATGCCCTGCAAAATCGCTACAACAGCTTTGCGGGTCAGCCCCGTATCATCTACCAGCTTTCCAATCAGGTCATACTTCACATTTGCGTTTGCCTTAATCGTAACGCCGTAGCTGCCGGACTCTTCCTTCACAAAGGCGCCGCCGGAAAGCAGGTCGTCTTTTGATTTGATCGTATCCATGATGCCGGTTTCCACCTGGAAGTAGATTTTGGACACCAGCAGTTTGCTGTTCAGAGCATCGACTGCTTTTTGAATCAGCTCCTCGGTGTCAAAGTTCACTACATAGATGGATTTGGCATTGATTCTCGACCACAGCGCCTTGAATGCCGGCATGGCCAGCTTGTCCTCAGCCACTTTGAGCTCCACGTTATTGCCGCGGGCATTTTCCGGCTGCATCCGGCGGGCATCATAGACAGAGTCAATGATAGCCAGTATGGAGGCGTAACAGTCTGCCACTTCCGGGGCCAATTTGACAGCTCCCTTTGCCTTATCCTCATAATACTTGTCAGTCAGGGCGTCTTTATGGTCGATATAGTCGCTCTTAATAATATTATGGTAGATGGCTGAGGCCGTCTCCTGGTCGATGACTTGTTCATTACCACGCTCATCTTTGATGACCTTGCCGGCAAACAATTCAGCCGTGACGGCCCGGGGCCGATCAGCGACAGCTTCGGCCAGCTCTTTTTGCAGGCCCCTGGCAAAAGAATCATAGCTTTCGCTGGCAATGACGGTGAGGATATTGACGTCATGCACGCCGCTTCCCAGGACGCTGGCATCCATCCGCTCGCCGTTCTGGTTGACGCAGAGGCGCAGACCACGCCCCACCTCCTGACGCTTGCGGATATCGCTGCCGCTTTGCTTCAAAGTGCATATCTGGAACACATTCGGATTGTCCCAGCCTTCCCGCAGAGCGGAATGAGAAAAAATGAACCGCACCGGCGAGCGGGCCGGGTCCCGATCCAGCAGCAGCTCCTTGTTCTTCATGATAAGCTCATAGGCGCTC
This sequence comes from uncultured Selenomonadaceae bacterium, assembly GCA_910579115.1. Lineage (GTDB taxonomy): Bacteria > Bacillota > Negativicutes > Selenomonadales > Selenomonadaceae > RGIG250. The sequence continues at coordinate 592 of CAJTSO010000081.1, read as the reverse complement.
ACATCGTCGGAGGTGGTCTCCCGGCGGGCCACTTTGGAGTTCACCATTTTTCCCTTGCTGTCCACCGAAAAGTATCCGGCGTGGGTCTTGGCCCCAGGGATGGACCGCAGGTATCTGATGTATTCGTCCTCGCCAGCGGCGGGCTCCATACCGCTTACGATGTCTGCGTATTCCTCCTCGAACATGGCGGCGTATTTGCCGTTGACCGGTTGATTTGCCCCGTCGTATTCCCGGTAATTCGCCACCTCGTCGATGAAGAACAGGGAGAGGACTTTGATACCCTTGTAAAATAGCTGGCGTTCCCGCTGGATGTGAGAAAGGATCGTTTCCCGTATCTGGATGCGGCGCAGCTGATCCTCATCCACCGCTCCCATCACGTCTCCGGCGAAAATTTTAACGCCGTTCAGAAATTCCACCAAGTTGTAGTCGTCCCGGCCGTCGATCTGCTTGATTACGAAACCGTTTCTGTATTCCTCCAGACCGCCGGAGTAATCGTAAAGGTTATCGCCAATTCTGACGATGCGGCTCTTTTTCTTCGGCGGGCCGCCAGCCGTCTTCACCTCGAACTGCAAGGTGGCGGTAGGGTCGCTTT
>CAJTSO010000080.1 GCA_910579115.1 uncultured Selenomonadaceae bacterium | reverse complement strand
CTTCGTGTAGATGACCTTTCCCCGCTCCCCGATGAGCTGCAGGGCGTCCCGGTCGCCGGTCACGATGAAGCTTTCGATTTCCCCCCAGTCCTCCGCCTCCCTTGACAGGGTGCCCAGGATGTCGTCCGCCTCGTAATCCTCCAGCTCCAGAAAGCGGATGCCCCAGGCGTTCATCATTTCTTCCAGGATTGGCACCTGGCACTTGAATTCCTCCGGCGTGGCTCCCCGGGTCCCCTTGTATTCGGGAAACATTCTGGTCCGGAAGGACTGACGGCTTTTGTCAAAGGCTACCGCCATCATGTCCGGCTGGTGCTCCCTGATTATCCTGAGCAGCATATTGGCAAAACCGGTCACCGCATTGGTATAATCTCCCCCGGGGCCCGTAAGCAGCGGCAGGGCGTAAAATGCCCGGAACAGCAGGCTGCTGCCGTCCAGCAGGAACAGTTTCTTCATAAACGTCACCATCTTCAAAAGTTCTCTTTATATTAGCCGGGAAGCAATGTATAATGATGTATAATTACGAGGGTTCCCGTAAAATCCGGTTTGCTTATTCACCCCTCAGTCAGCTTCCCCACAGGAGAGCCTGTGAGAGGGATTATAACGGTAAGCTGTTGAATGCTGACCGGCTCTATTATACCATTGGAACCATCAGATGAAAAGACTGCCCTGCATTCTGCCCCGGGGCCTGTCCCGGCATTTCCGCCTGCAATTGAAGCGGGGATATCTTTTAGCCGGAGCGGCGCGGCTGCACGGGAAAACTAAAGCCATCCGAAACAAATAATAAATCGAAGGTGATTTTTTGAAACGCAATTTAACAGTAAGGGAAACCCTGATGATTTCCAGTATGCTCTTCGGAATGTTCTTCGGAGCGGGGAATATGATCTTCCCCGCCGCCCTTGGGGTTTCTGCCGGAAATAATATCCTGTACGCCTTCGGGGGGATGTTCCTGACGGCGGTGGGCCTGCCCCTGTTGGCGGTAGCCGCTCTGGGCATCACGAGAACCGGCAGCGTTTTGGAAATCGGGACGAAGGTCAGCGGAAAATTCGGTCTCCTGTTCAGCCTGCTCCTTTACCTGACTATCGGGCCGCTGTTTGCAGTCCCCCGCTGCGCCAGCACCTCCTTTGCCATCGGCGCGGTGGCCCTTGGGGACGGCTTTGACCCCGCCGTTGCCCTGGCGGTTTTTTCCCTGCTGTTCTTTTCCGCCGTCTTTGTCTTTTCCCGTCATCCCGGGGGACTCATGACCTGGATCGGCAAATACTTAAATCCCCTTTTCCTCCTGCTGCTGTTCTGCCTGATCGCCGCGGCCCTGCTCCAGCCGGTTTCCCCGCTGGCGGCAGCGGTGCCCTCGGGAAAATACCTCCAGGCAGGCTATGCTTTTGCCGGAGGCTTCCTTGAGGGCTACAATACCCTTGACGCCCTGGCGGGGCTCGCCTTCGGCATTGTTGTGGTAGACGCCGTCAGGGCCTCCGGGGTGGAGGAAGCTGGCGCCGTGGCGGGAGCCACCATCCGGGCCGGTTTTTTCAGCTGCCTCCTCATGGGGTTTGTCTATCTGCTCCTGTCGGTGGTCTCCGCCCAGAGCGCTCCCCTTTGCGGCGATTGTAAAAACGGCAGCGAAATCCTGGGTGTAATTGCCCATCATTATTTTGGCAGCGGCGGCGCCCTGCTCCTCTTTGCCATTGTGACGATGGCCTGCCTGAAGACGGCCATCGGCCTTGTCACCAGCTGCGCCGAAGCTTTTTCCCAAATGTTTCCCGGAGGGCCGGGCTATCGCTTCTGGTCCGTGGTTTTCATTCTCGCTTCCATGCTGATCGCCAACCTGGGCCTGACCACCATCGTCACCTGGTGCGTCCCCGTGCTGATGTTTCTTTATCCTCTGGCCATCGCCCTGATCCTGCTGGCCATTCTGGGGGAGTGGCTGAAATTTGGCAAAGCCGTGTATCTGTCAGTAATGAGCCTGACGGCAGCGGAGGCGGCTTTTGATTTTGCCCATACCATGCTTCCGCTGCTGAGGGAGGACAGCAGTCTCCGTCCGCTGTTTTTATGGGGCTCCGGCCTGGCGGCTGAATATCTGCCCTTCTTCGCGGAGGGGTTCGGCTGGCTCGTGCCTGCCCTGGCCGGGCTCCTGCTGGGGATGCTTTTGGATAAACGGCAGAAAGAGGGCTCCCGATGAGTCCGCAGTAGCTCATGAAAAATTGCCGGGCAATCTTTGCTGGTTGCCATTCAAAAGAAAAGGCTGCCGCCTGATGAGCTTTCATCAAGCGACAGCCCTTTTTCTTATGGGACGGATAGATCAAGTAAAATTTGCTTATGTAAACATCCTCATCATTCGTTAAACAAAGAAGCCATCAGTATCAAAGATATGATTAAGTTCCTCACTAGTCTGTGCATGAGAAACTTTATCTCTGACAGCACTTTTTGACATATCCAACCGCTTGAATTTACAGGTTCCTGACGACTGTTTCATTTGGCGAATCAGTTGAATCCTGCCAAGTCCCGGATTTTGTCTTGCATATTCTGCGAATCCTTTCGCCTTACCTAGATTATCATCAAGGTCTGGACGATGAGGCTCTAAAATGTCAATAACATATTTTGAAACAGGATCTCTCCGCACAATGATAAAGTCTGGATATGTGGATTTCATTTCCCCATCCATTTCGTAAGGAATACAAAGAGCCCACGCGCCTCTGGAAGGATTACGGATAAAGCAGACATAATCATCCTGCCCCTGCTCTTCTTCAAGCGTTCCGGTTTCCCAAGTGTTTAGCTTAATATTGCAGTTCCTGTTGTATTGCTGACAAATAAATGATCTCGATATTCTTTACCGCCTGCCTCATGTGGAACTGAATTGTTTCCGGCAAGCGGAAACTATGCTTGCTTACCGTATCCCCATCAGATACGATAGAGTTATATTGCCTGCGCACCCTCTCGTCAGCGCTCATTGCAATATGGCGGCGATAATCATCAATAAAACGATGAAACCGTTGTTGAGCATAGGTCTGAAGTTTATTCATATTGTCCTCATGGGCAACAAACAGAATGACATCTATTTTGAATCCATCGGGATTATTTTCCTCCATATATTTTCTGCCATAAAGATTTCCGATACCCTCATTGCCAAGTTTATTGTCCGCCATACGCAGTTGCCGGTCAATATCTGTGTCCGTAGTTGTGAAAAGGTTATGCACGCAGTAGTTGTCAACCGTTTCCCCGAACGCGTCAAAAATCTGTGTTGCCAACTTGAACTGCTTTACCTGTAACACAAGTTCATCATATTCACCACAGGTCTTCAACTCTTCCACATAGTCGTGAATCATACCTACAATCTCAGATTGTACTTCTCGGATTGCTTTGGGATGCAGACCAGACATAGTGAGCAGGTGCGCCATTTTGAAAAGCGAAATCAGGTAGTCGTCGATCCGCACGGCTCTGACATTGTAGGAGAGAAGGCCATAATCATTGATAAATTTCATAACCTCTTCCCGGTCAAACAAATCATTTGGAATTGTCTGACTGTCTTCCTCTGTTTTTTCCTCTGCAGAAAGCTCCGCCGCTGGATCTGGCGTTCTGTTGTAAGTTGGCGGCACAGCCTCAGCGACCCGCGAATCGGAAGGCACATCTGTTGGATAATAATGCGGATTCCCCGTTTTATTCGCTGTTGAAGGAATTGTATTGTCAACGAGTTCTTTTGCGATAGTCTCACCGTGACTTTGAGAGTCTGTAGCAGCTTCTTCCTGTTCTGTTGTACCGGCTGAAATATCGAGGGTTAGTTGTCCGGAGGCATTGTTGTCTGCCCTTTTTCTAACAGGTCTGACCGTTAGGGTATCATATCGTTTTTGATTGGTAGTCTCCCCATACACATCGGTTGGAATATCTCCGCCCTCTGCGCTTTGCAATGCCTCTACCACATCTTTTACTGTATCTTCATCAAAGTACGGCAAAAACAGGTGAACATCATTCAACACTTCATCTACCGTGATGTGCATTTGCATCGGCGTTCTAACCATTCTGCCGAGGAGCTGTGCAATATAGGTGGAATCGCTGGCATGCTTGAAAGACATCATCGTTTCCGCTCTTGGGCAATCCCAGCCGGTGGAAAGATTCTCCTTAAAAAATACTATCCGAACATTCCTGTCATCGGAAATATCTGACGGTTCCAAATAGCGCACATCCAGTCCGCTTACTGTAATTGTCCCCTTTTCGCCGAAAGTATGCACAACTTGTCCGGTGTCAAACCGAAAGCCGGTACGTTCTTCGATTTTCTGCAAGCAGTCATGCAAATCTGTATCTGTAAGTCTCTCCTTGCTGCCATTCAATACCTGAATAACAAAAACAGGATTTACATAGGCATAGTGCTGTTCTTGACAATACTGTGTCCAGTGCCGCCATTTTTCCTGCCAGTCATCCGCAGCGGCTTGTAAGATGGCCATATCCTTGTTTACGCTGCTTTCTTCCGGATAGGTAATTACAATGCGGTCTTTCAATAGACCGGAGGCTCGCACCTCGTCCGCTGTGACAATGGATTTGTGTATCGTTGAGGAAGTTCCTTCAACCAGAGCATTAAACCGTTGGGGGGTGGC
>CAJTSO010000079.1:338-5024 GCA_910579115.1 uncultured Selenomonadaceae bacterium | reverse complement strand
AAGTAGTTTGCATAGCTCGCACACCCCTCAGGCTCCTACGGAGCCAGCTCCCCTTGAGGGGAGCCTATAAAACCGATTAGCAGTTACCGCCTTTAGCGATTTAAGTGCTCATGCCAACCTACAGGGGAGCCAATGTGATCAATGAAAAAGGAGCCGACGACCACCTGCCATCATCGGCTCCCTTTGCTCCGTTGTCTGTCTCAACAGACCCGTTAAATATTTTCTTCTGCTCTTTGCTGCTCATCGGTCACTGCACAGCCCGGCCGGCTTCTCCAGTATCCACCGGGCTTCCGGCAGACTGCGGATAATATCTGAAGCAATCAGTCCGTTTCCAAACTTTTTCCCGGCCAGGTCGCCGGCCAGCCCATGGAGCTGGACGCCAGTAATTGCCGCAGCCAGGGCGGCCGTGCCGACGCCAGTCCCATGACGGCCGTGGACCTCTCCGGCGATTCCGGCGATGGTTCCCGCCAGCACATCCCCGCAGCCGGCGGTAGCCATGCCTCGATTCCCCGTAGTGGAGGCAAATATATTTCCCTCTGGTGAAGCCACTACCGTTCTATGGGATTTTGCCACCAGGACGGCATTCCATTCTTCGGCCTTTTCACTTGCCGCCTTAACAAGTCCTTCAATGCTTCCGTCCGGCCGCTGAAGCTCCGCCACGCTGCAGCCCATCAACCCGGCCAGCTCTCCCGGATGGGGCGTCAGCACCGGGTGATTGATGCATTTTTTCAACAGTCCGCTCATTCCCCGGAGAGCGTAAAGACCATCGGCATCGATTATCAGCTGGAGCCGTTTCTCTGCCCCCAGGGCCACCACCAGCCCCTGCACCAGGGCGCAGGTATCCCCATGACGGCCAAGGCCGGGGCCGATCAGCACCGTATCAGCCGTCTCCGCCAGACTCATTATCTCATCGTAAGCTTTCATCCCCAGCGCCCCGGCGCACTCCGCCGACTCCGCCACCGGCTTCGGCATGACTTCGCTACACTTTACCGCCAGGATAGGCGCAATGGACTTGCCGGCGGCCAGCGTAACGAGCCCGGCGCCGGTTCGCAGAGCAGCCAGGGAAGCCAGATAAGCGGCCCCCGTATATCCAAAGGAGCCTGCAACCACCAGGACCCGCCCCACGCTGCCCTTGTGGCAGTTTATCGGCCGCTCCTTCAGCAGCCCCGCCGCCAAGTCAGAGGTTACCGGCGTCCCCGCCGGACAAAATGCTCCCCCGCCCCTCCCGCTGTCCGTGATATTTCCCAGAATTTTCTCCTCTTCGTCAAGGGAGACTTCTTCCCCCCACAAAACGCACTCCGCCACCGCATTGTCCCGACCGTGGGACAGGGTAATTTTTATTTCGGCAACCCCCAGCTTTTTTGCCTGCTCCTGAACGGCTCCCGTCAGAGTTACCACCGGCGCCCCCTTTTCATCCGGCAGAATTTCAATATCCGTCAGGGTCATGGCGCCGGTAAGACCGGTGCCCAATGATTTCAACAGGGCTTCCTTTCCGGCCCAGCGGGCCGCCAGGGAAGCCGCCCGCTGTTTTCCCCGGCCTCCGGCATAGGAAAGCTCCGCTCCGGTATAAACCCGGCGGCAAAAGGCATCGGAAGCGGCTGACTTCTCGATCCGGCTCACCTCAACAATATCTATCCCCGTTCCAATTATTTTCATGGCGTTTCTCCAAAATAAATGTAAAACCCGCTGGCTCCCATGCAGGGGAGGCTTTTGGGAGATGTTCACTTCACCGCAAAAGCTCCCCTGTAGGGGGAGCTTTTGCGGGAAGCGACTGAGGGATGACCTCTAATCCGTCTCATAGGCCCCCATTGAGGGGGGCTGTCGGCGTAGCCGACTGGGGGGTGTAGCAAATCAATCGCTTGGCTTGTCTGTCACCCCTTCGGTCTTCGGCCTGCGGCCTTCGACCACCTCCCCTACAGGGGAGGCTTTAAGATATAGCTATTCTAAAGGGAGCAGCTTTAGTGTAGCAACAACGGCTGCCAAAACTCCACAAAAAAGAGGCCGCAAAAAATGATCACTCATTTTTCACAGCCCCTCATTCCTTTAATTCAGTTTTTGCGCGCTGTCAGGCATACGGTACGAGCGGTTTACAAGCACCTCCACCCGGCGGTTCCTCTGACGGCCCTCCTCGGTTTCATTGGTGGCGGCGGGACGGAACTCCCCGTAGCCAATGACCGAAAACCGCTTGGCATCCAGCTTCGGATTTCGCGCCATCAACAGCCGCATAAAACTCTGGGCCCGGTCGGTGGACAGCTCCCAGTTTGAAGGATACCGGCTGGTAGCTATTGGCACATTATCCGTATGGCCAGAAATCAGCACCTGCTGCTGCATCGTCCCCAGCATATCCGCAATGATCGGTATGATCTTCTGGGATTCCGGCAAAAGCTCGGCCGAGCCGGAGGGAAAAAGCGCCTTATCGCTGATCCGGACCAAAAGCCCGCCTTCAGTGATGTTGACGCTAAGCTCCCCCTCCAGTTTATTTTCCTTGATATACTCCTGAATCTTCTCCTGAGTATGTTCCATCTGCTCATTCTCAGCCAGATATGCCGCTATACCACCATCAGCGCTGCTGCCTATCTGGGCGTACTGTCCGAGCCCGGCGCCGGCCCCCTCAAAGAAGGACGGCCCCCCTAAATTAAAAGCCGACTGAAAGGAAGCGCTCATCTGGGCCGCCTTTCCGGCGTTCAGCTTGGAAATACCGAAAAGGCAGATGAAGAGCGCCAAAAGGAGCGTCATAAGGTCGGAGTACGGCAGGAGCCAGGCCTCGCCCGCTTCTTCCTCATGGGGATGCTCACATTTCTTTCTTGCCATGGCAGTTACTCCTCTTCACCATTACCGATTCCATTACTTATTCTCGATGGCTTCACGCTCAGACTGAGGAATGAATACCATCAGCTTTGCCTCGATAGCCGTGGGGCTGTCTCCGGCCTGCAGGGAAAGAATGCCTTCAACGATCATCCGCTTCAAGGCCACCTCCTGACCGGACATAACCTTCAGCTTATTGCAGAAAGGAAGCCAGAGAACGTAACCGGAATAAATACCGAGGATCGTCGCAACGAACGCGGAAGCAATAGCATGACCCAAGGCGTCAATATCATTCAGGTTACCGAGGGCTGCGATAAGACCGACAACGGCACCAAGAACGCCCAGGGTCGGAGCGTAAGTACCCGCCTGCTGGAACATCTGCTGACCGAGAGCGTGGCGCTCCTGCATTACGGAAATCTCCGCGTCAAGAACATCGCCCACAAACTCCGGCTCCATACCGTCGATGACCATGCCAAGGCCGGATCGAAAAAAGGGATCGGGAATTTCCTGAACCTTGTTTTCCAGAGCCAGGATACCTTCACGGCGGGCGATCTGCGACAGCTCAATGAAAGTCCGCAGCAGCTCTCCACGCTCCTGGAGCTGCGGCTGAGTGAAAACCTTTTTTACCAGCTTGGGAAAATTCTTCATCTGGAACATCCTGAACCCGATGAACAGGCAGGAGAATGTACCGCCGATGATGATCAGGAACGCCGCCGGATTTATCAGAATGGAAAACGGCGCACCCTTGAGAACCATACCGACAAATACCGATATCAAGCTTAATATAAAACCAACAATTGAGGCCTGTTCCAAGCTAAATCATCCTCTTTTCTTCAATGAATATGGACGCATCCACGCTGTGTGTTATTATATCACTAATGACATTATTTCACAAATGAGCCAAAATTCCTAACTGTATCCTACTTATTTCCAGAAAAATTCCCCTTTTTTATGATATAAACTATTGAAAATAAATTGTCTTTATACTATTATATGAATGTAGATTATAGCGACAAAGCCGTTGAATGTCAATCGGTAGAAATTACCTTTCGGCTTTGACGAAAGACTTTTTTACGGATCATGTGTGTTTTGCTTTTACGCAGGAGGGTGCTATGGAAAGAGTCAGAATGGAGCTTCGGCAGTTGGAATACTTTCAAATGGCTGCCCGGCTGAAAAATATCACGAGAGCGGCCGAAAGGCTCAGGGTTTCCCAGCCCAATATTACCGTGGCGATAAAAAAGCTGGAAAGCGAGCTGGGCATCCAGCTTTTTGACCGCAGCCAGAAGCAGCTATCCCTCACCCCTGAGGGCTCTGTATTCCTCGCCAGAGTTGAGCTGGCCCTCCGGAATATTCAGGACGCCGTTTTGGAGGTAAACGATTACAAACAGCTCCAGAAGGGCACCATAAAAATCGGTATTCCCCCCATGATCGGCGCCTACCTCTTCCCCATGATCTTTGCCAACTTCCAAAAGCGGTATTCCCATCTCAACATCTACCTCTACGAGGAAGGCTCCATGGACATCCGGGACCACCTGGAGCAGGACGAGATCGACTTCGGCATCGTCATCATGAGCGACATGACCACCAGCCTTATGCGCCTCCCCATTGCCCACAGCCGCATCGTCGCCTGTATGCAGGAGGATCACCCCCTGGCCCGGCGCGCCTCTCTCAGCTACGAAGACCTGCAGGATGTGAATCTCATCATGCTGAAGGAAGGCTCTTTTCTCCGCCACCTTCTGCTGGAAAAATTCCGGGCGGAAAACATCAGCCCCAACATCGTGCTGGAATCCAACCAGATCGAAACCATCAAGGGACTGGTCCGCAGCGGCGTAGGCATATCCTGCCTCCTTGACCTGGTGGTTCATAACTCCCCGGGGCTGA
>CAJTSO010000079.1:0-290 GCA_910579115.1 uncultured Selenomonadaceae bacterium | reverse complement strand
GAAAAAAGACCGTTACATCTCCAAAGCCGCTCAGGCCTTTATCGATTTCTGCCGGGACACGCTGGTGAAACCCCAGGCACTGTCCATCGAAGATAACTGAATACTGCCCCGTGAATTATTCAGGCAAAAGGCTCCCTTGCTTAGGGAGCCTTTTTGTTATGCCTATCCTGTAGAAGAGCCAAGGAGGAGAAAACTTGCCTCTCCCTCTGGGAGAGGTGGCACATCGTCAGATGTGCCGGAGAGGGCGCTCCCCTGTAGGTTGGCGTGAGCACTAAAAATCGCTGAATGCG
>CAJTSO010000078.1:5463-5712 GCA_910579115.1 uncultured Selenomonadaceae bacterium | reverse complement strand
TGCCGGCCTTTCGCTTAGGAGGCGAACGCTCTATCCAGCTGAGCTACGAAGACGACAAAAACAACTTTTTACTGTTTGATGCCAAAGATAAGTCTATCCAGCAACGAGATGAGCTGATTAATCTCCGGCTTGGCAATCTGGCCGCTGGCTCCCAGTTCCTCTCCCTTGAGGCGCATTTCCTCGTTGATGAGGGAGGAGAAGAGAATAAGGGGAACATCGTGGAGGCGGGGATTACCGCGAACCAGCTTC
>CAJTSO010000078.1:0-5453 GCA_910579115.1 uncultured Selenomonadaceae bacterium | reverse complement strand
GGTGGCCATCCATTTGGGGCATCTCAATGTCACTGACGATGAGGCGAACCTGATCCGTGATGTCCCCCTCCCGGTTAGCCACAGATTCCAAAAACTCCCAAGCAGCTTTGCCGTTGCCGAAGTCCTGGACAAGCACATAACCTGCCTCGCGAAGGGTGGATACCAGCAGATTCCGCAACAGGATGGAGTCCTCCGCCACAACGATACGCGCCCCGCCCCGGCGGAGCTTCAAATCCTGACCGGCATCATCAACGGTGGTCAGCTTAGCGTTGATTTCCGGATTGATCTCGGCAATGATGGTTTCAAAATCAATGAGGAGAACAATCTTGTTCTCCATTTTGATGATACCGGTGACTCTGGAATCTCCACCTACCTCAGGGGCCGGTTCCATATTTTTCCAGGAGATGCGGTGGATGCGGGAAACCCCGTCCACCAAAAAGCCAATATTGTAGTTATTTATCTCGGTAACAATTATGATGTCTTTGGAGCCGCCGTTACTGGGAACATTGAGACAGCGAGCCATATTTACCAACGGCATAGCCCTGTCACGCAGGGTGAACAGTCCGTCCACATAAGGATGAGACTGGGACATTTTGGTCACTGGGAAGGATGAAGCGATGAGAACTTCCCGGACCTTTGCCACATTGATACCATAATTTATATTGCCAATATTAAACTCGACGATTTCAAATTCATTTGTCCCAGTTTCCAACAGTATTCCTTTTTTGTCCAGATTTGCTTCTTCCATTGGTTCCGCCCCCATTTATCCGTTTTCCGTTCATATCGGAAAAAACTATTCTCATACATCCAGTATACACTATTCTTTCTTTTTTGGGAATATCCTGCAACTCATGAAAATCATGAAAAATTTTTCAGCCTCGTCCAGCCATCCGCCTGTTCCAGGACACCTTCTTTTATCAAATGACCCAAAGCCCGCTTAAAGGCCGCTTTGGAAAGACGAAATTTCATCCGGATAATGTCCGGCGGCGTGGTGTCATCGTAGGGCATCCTTCCGTTGTGGGTTTTCAGGTGTTCCATTATCATGGCGGAATCAGTTCCTAATGCAGCTTCCTTTACCGGCCGAAGAGAAGCATTCAGCCTGCCGTCATTGCGGATGTAAGTGACCCGGGCATGAACCACCTCTCCCACCCTTGGCCGGTGGATAATCTCCTGATGGTCAATGAAAACGATATACCGCTCATTGCTGAACAGGAAGGCTCCTTTTTCCGTAATATTGTATATGGCCCCCGCCACGGTGTCCCCCACCTTCACCCCGGCTGCGGGCTTCGAAGCCCGGCGGATTTCATCGTCCACCACCATGGTGGTGGCCAGACGCCCGGATTTATCCGTGTAGAGCTTTGCCCAGACCACTTCCCCCACCTTGGGGCGGCCCCGCATTCCCGCGTAGGGCATGAACACGCCCCGTTCCGCTCCCACATCCACGAAGGCTCCGTTTTTGTCAACATTTATAATCTTCAGGCGGGCAATCTGGCCCTCCTTCAACTGGGGCACCCGCATGGATGCGGCCAGCCGGCCATTTGGATCTCTGTAAAGGAACACCTTCAGCTGCTCCCCTACCTCTATCGGCCTGGTCTGCTGGTTGTTGTGCAGGAGAATATCGTCATGGGGACTGCCGGTCCCGGCATCCAGAAAAGCGCCGGGTTCGGCGATGCGGTCCACTCGCAAAACGGCTACCGTTCCGGCTTTGTAATCTCGCTGAATATGGTTTGCCGCCTCTGCCTCGTCCATCAGGGCACTAAGGCCATCGGCCCGGGGACAGGAAAATCTTTTTTCCATGTCATTCCTCATAGGGGACAACTTCAGCCTCAGACCAAAGGCTTTCCAGCGCGTAGTAGTCTCGAGATTCATCCAGGAAAATGTGGCAGACTACATCGCCGTAGTCAAGCAGCACCCAAGTTCCATCCTGGTAGCCTTCTTTGTGGTAGAAAGGCATTCCCAGCTCATCCAGTTTATCCTCCACGCTGTCGGCAATGGAACGGGCCTGGGTGGTGGAGCGGGCGGAGCAGATAACAAACCAGTCGGTAGATGGAGACAGCCCATCCATATTCATAAAGACGATATCCCTTGCTTTCTTATCGGCACAGGCCGCCGCAATGACCTCCGCCAGCTTCCTTGTATCCTGCTCAATCATTTCTTTTGTGATTTCCGGCCGCTCAACTGTTTTTAATTCAACTGCCAATTTATTTTCCTCCATCTTTACCTTCCGGCTGTCCCTCTGCAAAAGCTTTCGGGAACAGCTCTTTCATGCGTTTGTCAATAGCGATTTTATCCGGCTGCCAGTTAGTCTTGCCGTCATTTCTGCCCATTCCGGGCAGAAGTACCGTCTCAGGTTCCGTCTCCCCCAGCTGTCGGAAACAGTCCTTCAGCTCCAGGATATCCCAGAGTTCGCCATTCGTGATTAGCCTTCGCTGAAGATAGCTTATCATGCCGGGAAGCTTCAGCATGGTGACAGGCTCGGTAAGCTTCTTGCAAAGGGCTCGCAAAAATCCCTGTTGCCGCCCTACCCGTCCGATATCTCCCAATTCTCCGCCCCGATAGCGCAGAAAACGCATTGTTTCCTGCCCGTCAAAATGACGGTATCCCCGATCAAGACTTATTACCAGCTCCTGCCGGGGATCCTCGTAGCGCATAGGCTCCGGCACATAAAGGTCAATCCCCCCCAATATATCAATGGCATGGACCGCCGTCTCCATGTCAAGCTCCACGTACTGGTGGATCGTTATTCCCAAAAGCTCGCTTACGGATTTCTGAATCTCCGAGATCCCTCCCGTACTGTACTGGAACCCTATCGGGACTGTAACACGGGACGTTTCATTCCCGGCCATAGGTACAGCCACCGCTGTTTTCCGGGGAATGGCAATGTACACCAGCTTACCGGTCTCCTTGTCAATTGATGCTACCACTACCGTGTCCGCAGCCGGTACCCCGGTTTCCAGACCATTGCCGATTCCCAATATCAGGATGTTATAGTAGCCGTCAAACCGCTTGTCCCAGTCCTTCTCCCTTTCGGCCCGGCGGGCGGCATATTCCTCATATCGGGCCCGGCAGTCCTGATATATGCCCCAGCCCGCTATTACGCCATGATATCCGGCCCAGCCAACCAGCCATAGACAAAGAGCCAGTATCAACAACCGGAAGTAATGGACTGTCGCCCGACGGGCTTTGACCTTTCTCAGCGCCTTTATGTTTTTACCCGTATGGCTTCTATATTTTACTTTCTTTGAATTTTTCTTAAGCATTCTTACCTGTTTATATTAAGTTCATTATTACTTCGTTTCGCGCCGTCACAGTATCTTGATGCATCAATCCATGTTTGGTCAGAACAAAGGCCAAGGTCTGATCGAAGCCTGCCAGCAGCATTTTGTCCAGGGTTTCCGTTTCTGCCAGCTGCCGAAGTTCTTCCACCCCCGGATAGTCCCGGTTCTCCTCAATCATGTCCGCAAAATAAACAATTTTATCCAAAACGGACATTCCTTTTCCCCCTACTGTATGGCGGGAAATTGCCTCCAGAATCTCCCTGTCAGCAACCCCGTACAGCTCCTTTGCCCGGCTTGCCCCAATCGGTGCATGAAGCATAAATGGTATTACCTGCTCGATGGGCGATACCGTGATTCCCCGGCGATATGCTTCATCAATAAGGTTTTCCTGGGGAAATTCCCTGGCACAGTCATGAAGGAGCCCCGCCAACTCCGCCTTGTTCCGATCCACGCCAAATCTTTCCGCCAGTCTGACGGCCGCCTCCGCCACCCCCAGACTATGCTGATACCGGGCTGGCTCCAAGCGCTGTTTAAGCTCCTGCTTGATCTCATCAATTGTCATTATTTATAAAGCCCTTCTTTGTATATGTAATTCTCCACGGCGGATGGGACGATGTACTTTATGGAAAAGCCCCGCTCCACCCTGTCCCGGATATTCGTCGAAGATATTTCCAGCTCCGGGGTCTCAAGGCGGTGGATCCTGGCGCTGCCCAGTTCCCCGAAATATTCCCTGATGTTGTCGACATTTGGCAGAAAGCCGGGACGGGCTGCCGCAATGAACTGACAAAGGCCCAGCAGTTCTTCAATTCTATCCCAGGTAGGAATTTCCGCTATTGCGTCAGCGCCGGTTATAAAAAACAGGTCGGTGTTCTCGCCGTACTGCCGCTTCAGCTCATAGATGGTATCAATGGTATAGGACGGCCCCGGTCTGTCCATCTCAACCGGCGACACATCAAAGTGGGGGTTTGAATTGGTGGCCAGCACCGTCATCAGGTAGCGGTGCCGGGCCTCCGTGACCTGCTGATCCATTTTGTGAGGAGGCACTGCTGCCGGGACAAAAATAACCTTGTCAAGACCGAACTCATCCCGAACGGCTTCCGCCGTCATGAGATGCCCTACGTGAATGGGGTCGAAGGTACCGCCGAGAATACCGATCCTTCTGGTTATTGCTTTCACTTAAGCCATCCCCTTCACGGTTCAGCCGGCACAGTAAGCACGCTGCTGACCATGCCGATGATAATCCCAAAAACTGCATAGATGGCCGCCGCCGAGAGAAAAATCAGGATGATGGCCTTAATGTAGTCCATGTTATCGTGGTGTCCCTTCTCGGTGGCATTGTCCTGGGCAATTGTCCGGGCATAGGCCTGGGCGGTCTGCAAAGGAGAGTATTTCTCCCCCTCGGTGAAATCATTCTGCTGCTCCAGCTCTTCCAAGGTCAACTTTTTCACCTTTGATTCCGGCTTTTTATAGTCACTGCGGTTCCGCTCCGGCCGTTCCTCATCGGGGACTCCCTCGTAGAGCCACTCTTCCATCTTATTCATAAAACTGTTCCCGCTTATCTGATCTGTCCATTGCCATATATAAGATATTTTTCTGAAGTAAGCTCCCGCAGTCCCATTGGGCCTCTGGCGTGGAGCTTCTGGGTAGATATGCCAATCTCTGCCCCAAAACCAAATTCAAAGCCATCGGTAAACCTGGTGGAGGCGTTTACATACACGGCGGCGGCATCTACCTCTGCCTGGAAGCGGTGAGCGTTTGCCAGATCATTTGTGATGATGGACTCGCTGTGCCCGGTATTATAACGATTGATATGATCTATAGCTTCGGCCATATCTTTCACAACCTTTATGGACAGGATAAGGTCATCGTATTCTGTGGCCCAGTCCGCCTGAGTGACGATCTCCATATCCGGCACGATGGCCCGGCATTTTTCACAGCCCCTCAGCTGGACGCCCTTCTTCCACAAAGCCTTTGACACCACCGGCAGGAATTCCTTCGCCACCGCCTCATGAACAAGCAACGTCTCCATGGCGTTGCAGACCGAAGGCCGGGAGGTCTTGGCATTGACGATGATATTCACCGCCATATCAAAGTCCGCCGAGCTGTCCACAAAGGTATGGCAGATACCGGCTCCCGTTTCAATTACTGGAACAGCAGAATTTTCTACCACCTTCT
>CAJTSO010000077.1 GCA_910579115.1 uncultured Selenomonadaceae bacterium | reverse complement strand
GGCGTCGCTGAAGCGGACGTTGGAAAACGCCTTGCGGGGGCAGTTTCCCGGGGTCAAGACGGAAAATCTTTCCGATCCGGAAGCGGAGGAATTTTTAGAGCGGATACCGAAGACGAATATCGCCGCCGTCTCCTGCGTGGCCAATAACAAGGACGACGAGCTCAACGACGACGAGCGGTTCGTTCAGGGGCTGGAGAAGCTGGCGCTGGCCCTGCGGGGACAGCGCTACACCGCCGTTATCCTCGCCAGGGGAATGTCCCGGGAGGAGCTGGCGGGCGTCCGCCAGGCCTACGAGCAGGTCTATACCGGGCTGTCCCCCTTCGCCAATATGCAGGCGAGCTACGGCAAAAATCAGGCCCTCAACATTTCCGAGGCCCTTTCCCGGGGAACGAGCCGGGTAAAATCCCATGGGGAAAACCAGTCGTTCCAGAGGGGACGCGCCAGCTCCACGAGCGATTCCACGAGCCACAGCGAGTCGAAGGGAAACCCGCTAGGGGCGGTCGGCTCGATTTTTCTAGGCGCATTGGGAGCTGCTTCAGGGGTGGGCGTCGTCGCCGGAGGCCTCGTCGGCAATATGGTCGGCAATATGTTATTTAACAGAACGACCACTGACGGGACGACGAGCGGCTCCAGCGAATCCGAGACCAGCTCCCGGACCAGAGGAACCTCCGATACCTATAGCGATGGAAGCAACGAGAGCCGGACCAAAACCAGCGGCAGGACGGCGGGAACGTCGGAAAATCTCCAGCTGACCATGCGGAACAAATCGCTGATCGACACGCTGGAGCGCATCGACAAGCAGCTCAAGCGGATCGACGAATGCGAAAGCCTCGGTATGTGGGAATGCGCGGCCTATTTCCTGTCCGACAGCCAGGAGACGGCGGAGATGGCCGCGGGAACCTATAAGGCGATCATGCGGGGGGAGCATTCGGGAATAGAGGCGTCCACCGTGAATTTCTGGGGCCGCGGGAGCGGCAGGAAGCCGGAAACGCTCCGGGAATATATCCTGAACTTTATCCACCCCGTCTTTACCTACCGCACGGAAAACAGCGCGATACCGGTGACCGCCGCCGCGTCGGTCAGCGGCAACGAGCTGGCGATACACATGGGACTGCCGAGAAAATCGGTCTGCGGCTTTCCCGTCGTCGAGCACGCCGAGTTCGCCCAGGAGATAGTGAACCCGAGGGCGGGAAAGGATTGAGGTGAGGAGAGCGGCGGGGAAAAAGGTTCTTTCCCCATCGGCAAAATCTTCAGCATGGGCGAGGAGACAGAAACGGAAGCGAAATTGAGCCGGGATTCCCTCACGATGCACGCTTTTGTCACCGGCTCCACGGGAGCGGGCAAGAGCAATACGGTATGGGAGATCTTAAATCAGCTGCGCAGGAATTACAAAACGCCTTTTCTGGTAATAGAACCGGCCAAGGGCGAGTATAAGAATGTGCTGGGGGGCTTGCCTGACGTAACGGTTTACGGGACTAATCCGAAAAAGTTCGATAATTTACTGCGGCTCAACCCGTTCCGCTTCCCGGCGGACGTTCACGTCCTGGAGCATCTGGACCGGCTGGTGGAGGTATTCAACGTATGCTGGCCCATGTACGCCGCGATGCCGGCGGTCCTGAAGGAGGCGATGGAGAAGGCCTACGAGGCTGCGGGCTGGGATCTGGCTTTGTCGGAAAATCCCAAAGGGAGCGTTTATCCGACCTTCGCCGACGTATTGGACAAAATCGAAGAGGTTATCGAGATTTCCCGGTATTCGGCGGATACGAAGGGCGATTATATCGGCTCCCTCTGCACCCGGGTCCGCTCGCTGGCCAACGGGCTGAACGGGCTGATCTTCTGCAAGGAGGACCTGCCGGATGAGGAGCTGTTCGACAGAAACGTCATCGTTGACCTGAGCCGGATCGGCTCGGTGGAGACCAAGGCGCTGATCATGGGCCTGCTGGTGACGAAGCTGAACGAGTACCGGTCCGGCGGCTCTCCGCGCCTGGGCGGCGATAAGCTCTCCCACGTCACGGTCCTGGAGGAAGCGCACAATCTCCTCAAGCGAACGTCTACGGAGCAAACTGCCGAAAGCTCTAATCTGCTGGGCAAGTCCGTGGAGCTCCTGGCCAATTCCATCGCGGAAATGCGCGCTTACGGCGAGGGCTTCATTATCGCGGATCAATCCCCGGGCTTAATGGATATGTCCGTTATCAGAAATACCAATACGAAAATAATCCTGCGCCTGCCCGATCAGAGCGACCGGGAGCTGGCGGGCTACGCCGCCGGACTGGACGAGGAACAGATAAGGGAGCTGGCCAAGCTGGAGCGGGGCGTGGCGGCGGTCTATCAAAACGACTGGGTAGAGCCGGCGCTGATAAAGATAAATAAATGCGGTATCCACGGCAAAGCCTACGAGCCGTCGGGGGGAGCTTCGACGGCGGACCCAAAGGCGATAAAGAAGCACATCGTCCATTTATTGCTGGGGGATAGGTTGAAAAATCGATTGGAATTCGACGTCGACGCCATCGAAAAGGGGCTTTCTTCCCTCGATATACCGACGGGCTGTGTGGATTTCATCGAGGAAGCGATCGATGAGTATCGGAAAACGAAAAAGCTGGCTGTTTGGCGGGACGATAATTTCAAGAAGCTGTCGCATTGGCTCGTAAGGCTTTTGGATATACGGACCAGGACGAGGCGCTGCGTGCTGGCGGCCCGGGACAACGACGAGCTGACCGAAAAGCTGGGGGCAGCGGTCCGCGAGGCGGCGCCGGGAGTGGACGAGAGCGCCGTTCTGGAGCTGTGCCACTGCGCTTTACGGGATATGAGCGCCAGCGGGGAAACCCTCGAGGCGGAGAAGATTTACCGGGCGTGGTACGATTCCAGAAGGGAGGGAGGAAAAGCGCTATGATAGACGCATTGGCAATAAAAGAGGTAAGCGAGGCAAGCGGAAAGCTGAAGGATTGCCCGCTGGGACGCGCGGCGGAGCAAAAATCCCTTGCCGCTCCTGAAAGCGATTACGATAAGCCGCTGTACGAGAAAAACTGTCCCCGGGAGAACGGAGAGTGGAGCGGCGAACGGGGCGATTCCATATGGAGGCCTGATCCGGATTACGTTCCCCTGAAGGCAAATCCCGAAGGCAAAACGTGGAAAGAAATCCTGGATAAACACGGTATCGATGGTGTAAAATTCAAGGATGGGGAGCCGTACTTCCGGGACGTAGCCAAGGGAACGGCGGAGATCGAAGATTTTTCAGCGGACAGATCCGATAATTTCGACAGGGCGGACGCCGAACTGGCCAAGCAAAGGGAATTTGCGCCGGAGGAAGTCAGAAAATGGCGCAAGGAAAACGGCTATACCTGGCACGAGTGCGGCGATATGAAGACGATGCAGAAGGTTCCGGGGGAGCTGCATAATAATATTCAGCACCAGGGCGGCATAGCGAAAATTAAGGAAATCAATAATAAGGGAGGAGACGTGGGGAAATGATGGATTCTGTATTTGGAGCCCTGCGGTTTGACGTGGGCTGGAAGACGGAGATCGACGCCGCGCTGTTTGGCAAAGCCCGCCGCGTTACCGTGAAAGCCCGCGCCTACCGGGAGGAGGACGGGTTGACCATCGAGCAGGAGAGCGCTTTTGCCGACTATAAGAGCCGGGAAGAGGAAATTTGGAAGGCGGCCGAAAAATTGCTCCGGGATTACATGGGCGGGGACTGTGGGACGCGCTTTTCGCCGCGGACGCTGCTCTTTGAGCGGGACGGCGGCTACGCTCTGCTCTGCGACGATGAGGAGTACCCCGACGAAGGCGTCGCCGTCGAGCTGGCTCCCCGGAGAAGGGTAATGTTGCAGGACGATTATCTGTAAGGCGGGATGAAAAGAGTCTCTATCAGCGTCAGACATATTTAACGGGCGGTTTTTACATCTGCATTCGCAGTCTACAGAAAAATAGCTCGCTGCTCTTTTTATGAAGGGCGGCGAGTTATTTTTATGGCCATTTATAATTTGAAAAATTCGTGGTTTAATATACAGGAAGGCAGCGGGATAATCGTCGAGGGGACGAGGCGGTTACAATGATTAGACTGGATTTTTATCTTGTCAGCTGTATAATTAAGACAGGAAAGCTGCCTTACATTAGGCAGAAGCGACAGGATTTGACATTCGACAGGATCAGCAGGAAAAGCTCACCGGCATGATCACAGGGCAGGGACAGGGATGAATATCTTTCCCGCATACATAAATAACAGGAGGCGTAAAATATGGAGCCGGCAAAAAGGAAACGCCGCAGGGCGGCGGTAAACCAGGAAGACTGCGTGGCCTGCGGTTGCTGCATGAGGGTGTGTCCGATGTCCGCCATCCGGGTCGTCAGGGGCGTGGCGGCCCAGGTGGACGAGAGCAAATGCGTGGGCTGCGGCAAGTGCGCCAAAGAGTGCCCGGCCAGCGTCATTGAGCTCCGGGAGGTGGAGGTATGAAAAAGCATTGGTACGACTACCTGTGGATACTGGAGCTGACCTATCTGATCCTTGGCTTTTTCAATATTCTGTTCGCGTGGATCGGTCTGTTCTTCTTCTTTATTCCGCTGATTATCGCCATTTTCCGGGGGACAAAGGGCTACTGCAACCGCTACTGCGGCCGGGGACAGATGTTCGGCCTGCTGGGGGACCGGTTCGGTCTTTCCCCGAAAAAGGACATCCCCCAGTGGATGAAAAGTAAGGCCTTTCGCTACGGCTTCCTGATCTGGTTCTCCGTAATGTTTGGCCAGATGCTCTGTAGCACGTACCTGGTCTTTGCCGGGGCCCGGGAGCTCCGGCAGGTAGTCACGCTCCTCTGGACCTTTGAGCTGCCCTGGAATTGGGCCTATCACGGAACACTGTTCCATCCGGGGGTGGCCCAATTCGCCTTTGGTTTATACAGCGTGATGCTGACGTCCGCAGTGCTGGGACTCATCACTATGGCGCTGTTCAAGCCCCGCAGCTGGTGCGTTTACTGCCCTATGGGGACGATGACCCAGCTAATCTGTAAAGCTAAGGAAGGACAACAGGGCTAATGCCGTAGCAGGAACGCAAAAGCAGATATGCCGGCAGCCTGAAATTTGGAACCTGCAAAAGAACGTGGCCGGCAGAATCGAAGCCTATATAGAGATCTGCTGAGCCATAGAGGCTTAGAACTATTGAGCCGCTGCCCCCTTGACACCGGGGGTATAATGTAAGCGACATGAGAAGCGTCGGGGGAGCGCCCGAAGCTTCGTCAGACAGGAATATAGCGAGGGAGCCTGTGTTGCAGGCTGAGAGGGAGCCGTAAGCTCCGACCGCTGTCCGGGTTGAAATCGTTACAAGCCGACAGTTATCTGCCGCGGGCAGACTGTTTTCCTGTCAAATATTCAGCAAAAAATCCACTCTGCTTGCGGAAATTAAAATTTTCCGAGGGAGTGGATTTTTTTGAGAAGTGAAGAAGCTGGAAAGACCCGAAGCGCAAATGTCCTGCGGATGGTAATGATGGGAGTGCTGATTGGCTTGGGGGTGGTCATTTCCCCCATCCTGCGGATCGAGGGAATGTGCCCCATGGCGCACCTTATCAATATCACCGGGGCAGTCCTCCTGGGACCGGCGGAAGCCTTTACGGCAGCCACCCTGATCGGCATCATCCGCATGGCGGTCATGGGGATACCGCCCCTGGCCCTTACGGGAGCGGTGTTTGGGGCGCTGCTGTCGGGGATGATGTACCGGTACAGCGGCGGGCGGATCTGGGCGGCAGTGCTGGGGGAAATCGTCGGCACGGGGATCATCGGCGCCATCGTCAGTTACCCGGTAATGACTCTGCTTTATGGCCGGACGGGACTGACCTGGTTCTTCTATGTGCCCCTGTTCA
>CAJTSO010000076.1 GCA_910579115.1 uncultured Selenomonadaceae bacterium | reverse complement strand
TTCGACACAAGTCTCGGACTGCACCAGTCTGCATAATCCTTTATTTGCCCAAAACGCTTTTTCTGTAAAAAGGCATAGCAAGGAAACAGGCAGCCATGGGAACAACCCAGCACAAAATTCATTGTATAATCGCCATACTCAACTCCGGTTTTATAGAGCATGGTCTTTCTTTCTATGTAACCTGCCACCTCACTCATAGACCATGCTTCCTTTCAAAAATGAAGCGACTGTTTGCTTTTTGCACGTTACTGGATTTGTGATTTGGCTAAATGTCGCTCCATACGTGTTTTTTAGTTCGGCCCGAATTTCCTTCCTAAACCCTTCAGAGGGGAAAATAGGATGATAATCCAATAGCTGCCATAATGAATCAAGCGGCACATTTGACTGTCCCGCAAATGATCTTTGAAGATACTTGGCAATATCTGTCACAAAAAAGCATGACTCGTCTGTTGCTGGGGCAAAGAAACCATCGTTATTAAAATCAAAAGTTAATTGGAGTTGATCTCCATGCGTATCCTTTGTTGATGACTTCCCACCAAATGTTTTCCATGCCACCTGTTTGTATAGCTTGAAACCTTCGATATTGCTGGTACAATGAATTAAACTGTACAGCTGAGAATTGCGTGTATTGTAGAATGGAAATGCGCCTACAAAATATGTGCGTTGTCCCTTTAACCTTTGTATGATTCTTTCCACTCTTTCTTCATATGCTCTTTTATCACTACCATATGGCAATAATTCCTCAAATTCGGCAAGATAAGTATTTTCGTACTTTTCCTTTGCAGCCTCCTGTCTTACCTGCGTAATTGCCCGTGTTGTATCCGAGACCATATGGTTAATCATGACCTCTCCCCAATTTCTCAAAAACGGGATAAGCACCGGCCAGTTGATAGAAGCCTCATAGGGATCATAAAAGAGAAAATAGTGCAAATGCGGACGATTATACAACTGCGGCCCTATCTCCGCCAAAAGTTCATCACAATCTCTAGCGGTGACTATGATTTTGAAGTTTGCTTCATCGGCAGGGAGATGCTTTTTCAGCTCATTTACTTTGTCTTGGGAATTATCGTTCAAATATATCTGAATTTGTTTCTCCGGATAACTACGGGCAACATCAAGGAGTGCCTCCGCAACCCGAACCGGCGTACCTTCAACAAATTTTCCATTATCCGTGGTGTATACGCCACTATTACACATACAGTCAATGAACACCAATCCATAACATGAACTATTTTGTAGCAGTTTTTGCGCCCAAGATTTTATGTATTTCTCTACCAGTTCAAATTTCTTAATGGTGTGAGGACTTGCGTTACTTATTACTTTACTATTATTACTGCTAGCCATAAAATCCCTCACAGTCTTCATTGTATATCGGGTTATCTTATTAAAATCAAGTTTGATAGGGGTGTTCAATATCAATCGAATAGATAGGCCTGTCTGTGTTTATATCATCAAAGCATTTCACAATCTACTATACCACATAGTATAGCCAATTTCCTAAGCCCAAACAATTTTCTCACATTTTCGGATATTTTACTACAGCCAAATCAGCTTTTGAATAAGCAACATTGGGGTATCCCGGTATTTTTCCGCCAGCTGGCTCAATACCTCCGCGTAGCCTTTCGTATGGTCGGCCACCTTGCAGTATTCTCCCGCCGCCCTGATAAATCCCCGGGGGCTCAGGGGGCCGTTTGCTTTCCGATGCGCATTGAAAAGCCAGTATCGCCACAGGGCCCAGCTCTGCAAAAAAATCAGGTAATTGTGCATCAGGGTGTCGTCTACCCGGAAGGGATAGCCATGATGGATAAATTCCTGCGCCAGAAGGTTGTCCAGCATGTTGCCGCCGGTTGCATCCGGTGTGAAGTGAACCGCCGGAAAGTGGGCTGGAAACGGGGGGAAGTCCTCTTGCAAAGCTGTATCCGGCAGAATATCCTTTGCCCTCAGCCCATTTATCAATTCCTGCATAAAGGCGGCGTGTCCCTTCCCATCAAAGGCAAAGGCCCCGAAGACAGGGCGGAGCTCCTGTCGGAAGCCCTCTGTCTGATATGTTTTGGTAAGGCCGGCCACGAGCTCGATGGCATTTTCCTGCTTCAGCAATTCGTCCGCCCTGTCCAGGTAAAGCCCCAGAATAAACAGCCGCTGCTCTCTGGTGTAGATCTTGTTTTGCAGGATGGATATTCCGCCCAGGACAATCCCTTCAATCAGCCGGGAAAGGGCCTCGGATTTCTCATTGCGCTCAAAATTCAGAGATTCCCAGCCGGTATCCTCTCCCGACCGGCCAACCGGCTCCATGGTCATGGCTCCGGCGGGCAGCAGGGCCAGACTGGCGGCCACCGGGCAGACCATACTCAATGACCTGAGATGAAAGCTGTACAGCTGGACCAGGTGCCGGGGAAAGCTCCGGCAGGTTTGGGACAGGGCTTCCGCCCCGTAGCTCCGCTGGATATGGCACAGTAAATCGTTGCAGAGGAAGGGGCAGACCTTTGTCCGGTCCATTTTGATCAGGCGGCCGCTGCCCCCGGGCAGATTTTTGATGTTATTAAGAATAAATTTTTTGCCGGCGGGATCTTCCAGCTGCCGGTACCTTTCGTAAGTCCCGTCATCGACGGTAATATCCCAGGCCCGGCAGCACAGGGAATCACACTTTGAACCGTCGCAGAGAAACCTTGAAACATATCGGGGCTGCCAGGCAAAACCCGCTGAATTGGTCATGATACCATCCGTCCTGTCAGGTTATTTTACTACAATATGACTCGTGAAAAAACGGCCGGAAAAAACCGCTGCCTTCCGCCGCTGATCTCAAAAAAGCTGCCGCATCTGGTGCCAGAAAGCGCCTCCATGCTGACACTCCGAAATTCCCTCATCAATCGCGCCGAAGGAGGAAAAATACGGTACCCGGTGCTCCTTGCAGATAAAGACCATTCCCGAATATTTCTGCCGCTGCCGCAATTCATTCAGAGCGAAATTCAGGAGCTTTCTGGCGATGTCCTGCCGCCGGTAAGCCGGGTCCACGTTCAGGCTTATGGCCATTACCCAGGGGCCCTCCGGCGCGTATAGGGAAAAATCTGTAAATACATCCTCCGTGTACTGGGACTGCTTCACGGGCATCCCGTTGAGAAAACCGGCGAGCTTCCCATCTTCCCGGTTTACCGCCACCCAGAAAAAATCCGGACAGTTTTTTGCCCGCCGGTAGATCGTTTCCCGGCTGTCCTGCTCGGCTTTGGGAAAGCACTTGTCCTCTATGTGGTAAACGGCTTGCATTTCTACTTCATCTTCAACCTTTACCGGCCTGATTTCAATATCCATAATTCAGCCTCCATTCAAGTATAAAGTTCCCCTGCCTTATACAGGCAGGGGAACCTTTAGTGTTTATGTAATAAAAAGTCTTGATTCGCCAACTCTATTTGTCGGCGTCGTGTCTCATCTAAATTCTCTTTCGCCCTGTCCAATATACGATCAATCGCATCCGCCCGATACTGCACTAATAAGCGATACCGCTCTGCTGTTAATCCATTATATGCCATATCGGATAATTGATGCGACATGGCATTAGATATCAGATATACGCGCTCTGTGGTTTACACGCGCTTATCGCTCCGACATCGACTCCCACACAACTACCTCCTTTCTAAATTCACCTTTGAATATGAATCCCTGTCACCAATGCACGTACCTCCGCCATTTATTGACGAAGCTGTTACACAAATCGTCGGATAATCGCTAAGCGCCTTGAACGGTATTTTTACTGTTTGATACCACCCGGTAACAATATTTCCGATCCCTTTCTTTTCAGTTTCCGTATAGGCATACGGATGACCAGTACTGGAACCGTCTCTATAAAAAACTGTACTCCAGTTCGGATAACCAGTAAATTTAGTCCGAATATACAACATTGTTCCTTGTAAAGGAGTATCCTTTTCCACTCTATTAGGATAATTAGGGCTAACAGCAATCTTTTCTGGACTTCCATCTGACCACACTTCTACTATCTGCACCGCTGATAAGTTAGGCGCTGGACCAGCTTCTGCGTCAAATCCTCCTAATAAAAAAATCCCAACAATGACAAATACAAAAACCATACCTCTTAAAATTTTTTTCATACAAAACCACTCTTTTTACTATTGTTCCTTTTTATCACTGCTCCCAATATATACATCGATTGCTATAGTTTTCTCTTAAATCATTTTCTCCCAAGATTATATCTTATTAAGTGAAGCTGTTACAACTATGTTATATCGCAACAGATTATCGCAGGCAGTCAGGGCGAAAGCCTGGCCGAACACATCTAACATCACCCCTCAGTCACCTTCGGTCACAGCTCCTCAATACTCCTGGCAATCAACTTTACCTCTACCGGCACCGTATCCAGCTCCAGCGTCTCTCTGGGGCTGTGGATGTCCCGAGTGGTAACCCCGATGGAAACTATATCAAGCTCGGGGGCTTTTCTTGCATGGAAGCCGCATTCCAGCCCGGCGTGGATGGCTCCCACCTTCATGGGCGCGCCGTTCTGCTCCCGGTACACCCGGCTGATTACTTCCGCCAGGGAGCTTTCCGTCCGGGGCGCCCAGCCGGGGGAAATCTCTCCCGCTTCCAGCTGCCAGCCGGTGGCGGCGGCCAGCAGGGCCCCGCTCATCCGAAATTCCGCCAGCCGCCCGTCAATAGCAGACCGGGGCATAAAGGTCACCCGGGCCGTCCCCTCCTCTGACTGCTCTGGCCAGATAACCTGCCCGATGTTGGCGGAGGTTTCAACCAGCCCGGGCACTTCCGGGGACATACTGTATACGCCGGTATGCAGGTTCGTAAGCAGGCCGATAAGGGCAAGGGTATCCTCCGCTCCGGCGGCCGCAGCGGGCAGCGGTACGCTCCTGACCGTCACGACGCCTCCCTTATCCGCCGGGTAGAGCTTTTGCAGTTTTTTCCCGATTTTCTTCAACTCCGCTTCCAGGGAGGTTGTGACGATTACCGCCGCCGCCTCGGCAGGAATTGCATTCCGGGCATCGCCCCCCTCAAAGGAAGCCAGGCGGTAGTCCACGGCGGAAGCCGCCAGCTCCGTAAGGAAGAAGGCCATGATCCGCAGGGCGTTTCCCCGTCCCAGGCCGATACATTCGCCGGAATGGCCCCCCAGGAGCCCGGAAAGCTTTATTTCAAAGGCGCTACCCTCCCGGGGGCTGATTGGCTCAAAGGAGATTTTCCGCAAAAAATCCAGATTTATGCTTCCGGCGCTGCCAATGGTAAGCTCATCGACATTTTCTGAATCGATGTTGAGAAGGTACTTGGCATCCGTGAGCCAATCCTCCGCCAGGGCCCTCGCCCCCGTCATACCCGCCTCTTCGTCAACGGTGATGATGGCCCGCAGAGGGCCATGGAGAAAATCCTCCCGGTGCTTGAAAAGGTACAGAATTATCCCGATGCCGGTTCCGTCGTCACTGCCCAGGCTGGTGCCATCGGCAGTCAAAGTATTCTCTCCCCTGATGAGGCGGATGGGATCCGTAAGGGCATTGAAGGGGCGGCCGGGCTCCGCGGCGCAGACCATATCCATGTGGCTCTGGAGGATTACCCGGGGCTTTTCCTCCCCGCCGGGGGATGCAGGCAAATCTGCCCGGAGGTTTCCCTTCTCATCCCGGCTGACCGCCGCTCCCAGCTGGCTGAACCGCTCTTCCAGATAATCCCCTGCCGCTTTTTCATGGCCGGAGGGCCGGGGGATTTTTGCCAGCTCGGCAAATTCCGCTAACACCTCGTCAATAATGGCTTCTTCTTTCCAGTTCTTCAAGCTGTATTCCTTCTTTCCTTAGAGTTTAGCCACAATTAAAAGCCTCCCTTTCAGGGGATAGATAAGGCGGACGGGTTGTCCTGTCACCCTTCAGTCAGCTTCGCTGACAGCTCCTGCAAACTATTAAGGCCTTTATTATTTGCCCTCTCAGTCAGTCCTGACGGACTGACTGCTCTTACAAACTACTAAGCTCTGCTATCGTCTTGCGGCTCAGCAATCGCTAAGT
>CAJTSO010000075.1:5670-6098 GCA_910579115.1 uncultured Selenomonadaceae bacterium | reverse complement strand
CTGATTACAGAAGACCACTCTTACGGGTGGTCTTTTTATATGCCTGTATGATTCCGGTGACATATAGACTGGCTGGCTCCCATTGAAGGGTAACCCTCTAATCCGTCTAATAGGCCAATTTAAAGGTAGCCGCTAATCATTTTTTCACAGGCTCCCCTTGAGGTGTGCGCATGAGCACTTAATGAGCGAAGCGGCAATCTCTAATCCGTCTGATAGGCTCCCCTCTAGGGGAGCTGTCCCTGAAAGCGACTGAGGGGTGCGTGAGCCATGCAGATTGCTTAGCGATTGCCGAGTGTAACGATGGCAGAGCTTAGTAGTTTGTAGGAGTTGGCGGAGAAGCCGCCTGAGGGATGTAAATACGCCAGCAATTAGATTTGTTTATCACTCCTCCGCCCTTCGGGCACCTCCCCTTTAGGGGAGGCTTAAAA
>CAJTSO010000075.1:1778-5656 GCA_910579115.1 uncultured Selenomonadaceae bacterium | reverse complement strand
GGTGTAATAGGCTTCCCTGTAAGGGGGTGTGGCGTTTATTGTACAATTTCACCCACTTTTCCAAGTTTCCTGTATAAAAGTTTTCCAGCTATCATCTTTTTTACATAATTTTTAGCAAACCCTTGATTTTACGGCATTTTCTCCCTTGACGAATCTAGAAATCCTGTTATAATGCGGGTTAGATGGTTTGTATCTATATAGAAACCTCGTATTTGTAAGTTTGGGAGGAATTGTAATGAACAAAGTTCAGATGGTAGCTGCTGTCGCTGAAAAGGCCGGTCTTACCAAGAAGGATGCCGAGAAGGCTGTCAATGCCGTAACCGAGGCTGTCAGGGAAGCTCTCGTAAATGGCGAGAAGGTGCAGCTCATTGGCTTTGGCACCTATGAAGTCCGTGAGCGCGCTGCTCGTAAGGGCCGTAATCCGCAGACCGGCAAGGAGATCAAGATCGCCGCGGCAAAGGTTCCGGCTTTCAAGGCTGGTAAGGCCCTGAAGGACGCTGTCAACCCGACTCCGAAGGCTGCCGCTAAGAAAAAGAAAAAGTAATCTTTCGTTCATATTCCCAATAAATTGCAGGGGTGGTTTTCCGCCTCTGCTTTTTTATTTGCGGCTAAATGAAACCGCAAAAATAATCTTGATTTGCGTCGGAGGCCCGCTGAAATTCGATGGGCGGTGACTTTCCGTTGATTAACCGGGGGAAAAGAAAAAAAGATAGCTGACTCAACTATCACCCTTCCGGCGGCTACGCCGCCCCCCTACAGGGGAATTTTGGGTTACAACTCATCTACAAGGGAGGCTTGGAGTTGCGCGGCTTTGAGGCAGCGGCATAAAAAAGAAGCGTTGCCGCAACCTATTGGTCGTGATAACGCTTCAGGAAGGAGTCAATCAGAATTTTTGCAGGGGAGGGGAGAAATCTCTGCCGATTCTTTTCAGGCGGCAATATCTACATTCATTCCCCGATACTTATTTACGCCGTCTGATTCTTTCATATCTTTCTGATAGGGATTGTCCTCGTTGTAATATCTTATCTGGGTCTCGGTTTCTCCGCCGGAAATGAAAGTGCGGCCGCATTCCGGACAGATTGCGGTTTTCAGCCGGACGCTGGCCCGCTCAACCACGCCGTTGTTATCATTTGCTTTCTGATAAGCGTTGGACACGTGCTGCCGCTCGTGAGCCAGAACTGTACCGGCGGCGGCTTCGGGGGCAATATGACCGGGGGCTTTGAAGGAGACATCCATTTCGTTGGAGCCGTCCTGATATTTTCGGTTTTGGCAGGTCTCGCATTCCTCCGGGGATGATTTTCGGCCCGGCTTTTTTTGATGGCCGGGGTCATTCTCCAGGGGAGTGCCCGCTACCTGCTTGTCCACGGCTTTGCCCTGGTTGTTGTACGCATCCTGATTGTAGAAATTGCTGCTGATGGAGCTGCCAATCGTGATTGCCATATTATCACCTTGCTTTCTGCGAGGATAAATTTACATTACTTCGCCTTTATTATAATGTATTTGTTCAGGAAATTGCAAGGTATTTCTGACTGTTTGCATTCAAGGGCTTCGCCAGGTAATTTACTAAGGGAGATCGGATTTTTTGCCAGGAATGATAATGTCGGGCGGGAGAAGGGTATTTTTTATAAAAAAGTAGAGAATACTCCTCAGAAGGCCCTTATTTTTCGGAATTTAATTTTTGAGTGTGGGGACATCTCTTTGTGGGAGTGGTGGAGGTGTGCCTGATGGGGCAGTATGGAGTGGTGTTCTGTTTTGAGGATGATATTTATTGGTATTCATAACATATAAGTTCTGTATATTAAAAATAAATACAAATCATCCCCCCGTCAATCACCCAACGTTTTGATTTTTACTCATCGCTATTCGCCAATAACTCCACTGAGGCGGGCAAGTCCGGACGCAAGCAGTGACAGCGAGTCAAAAAAGCCTGTCGGTCAAAGGTCTCCAGAGAACCCACTTCGTCTTCAAGGTAAAGGATAAGCCGCTGCACCGCATCCCAATCCCCCTCAAACCACACTAAAAGTATCTGGCGCATAGCGTTCCACACTATGTCATGCAGCTCTTCCCGCTGAGGCAAATCGAGGATATTGCCTGATTTCGGCTGCTGCTCAAAGACCACATAGCGAAGATAATTTTCGGCGGCATCGGCCAGGGCATTATCCACAATCGCTGTAATTTCCGGCTGGGTTTCCATGCTGAATTCCTTCCTGTTAGATAAATTTCTCTTAAATCTGATAGATATTATGTGCTGATTTTAGGGATTTGACAAGGAAATTTATCACTTTTCCTAACCGGCAGAATTTAGAAAAATCCGCTGATTGGGGGCAAATTTTCCTTTAGAGTATTTTTGTGAATGGGTTCAGGTGTGGTATAATTGTTTCAATCGAAAATGTAAGGAGGGGGAGCCGATGAACATTTATTTTTGGCGTCACAACAAGACCTATCACAGTTACAGCATGATTGACGAGCCGTGCCTGAACAACGAATTTTATCTGGACGCGTTGGCGATGGTGATGGCGGACAGCCTGGATGAGGCTTTGGCAAAGCTGGCCGAGCAGAATGCCGGTTGGCGGATCGAGGATTTGCGGGCTCTGCCCTGTCAGGTTTTCCCCGGTGACAAGGCGGGAGTGATTTTCACCGAGCTCAGAGGGACGGTAAATCATTTGTAACCCGGATTTATCAGATTTTGGCAGGTTGTACAGCTTAGACTCAAAAAGGCACAATAAAATCATCAGGCTAATGGATGATTTTATTGTGCCTCTTGTGGTATATTTATATGCTTGTAATTTTGACGGAGCTCAATGCAGTTGGATATCTGCCTGCCTCCGGAGCTTTTCAAACCGTTACCGACAGACAAAAACCGCACCTGACCGCTTCGGGCAAAATCCTTTGGTGAAATCAGGCCAAATCCCCGTCCGGACAGTCGAAAGGTTCAGGTCAGCCCTTTGGCAGGACAGAGCCGTTCCTGTCCACATACCCCTTGTCAAGGCGAAGCCGAAGGGTGCCCGCGGCATAGCAGGCCAGCTCATAATGCTGGTAAATCAGGTCCAGATTGTCGTCCTTATCAAGGGTATACTCTTTACTGATGTAGGTGATGTGGTAGTTATCTCCCAGTTCTACGGGAGCATCATTCCTGAGACTGCACAGCTGGAAAACATTACTGCGGACATATGATTCCAGCTGGTCAGGGGCGGGCACCTTTACAAAATGGCTCAGGGGAAGCTGCCGGCCGGTTTTCTTGTCAAAGACAAGGCCGAAAACATAGGTGGTGGGATGGGCTGCTCCCTTGAAATCCCGGACGCTGGCAACCCTCAAAGACAGGTACCTGTCATCATCCCTCACAACGGTAGTGTACAGCCGGGCGGTGTTGCCGTTCTTACCGCACTTGTCAATGAAATTTTTGGCGTCGCCGGCGACTACCTTATCCAGGCAGGAGTTAATCCGGCGGGCGGCTTTTCTCTCAATGCCCTCCACCTGCGGGATTTTCAGCTCATTTCCCTTGTAGGTTTCTACCTTGTCCACAACCTGGGCGAAACAGGTACTGGCCATGACCGTGAGCCCCAGGAGAAGCCCGCTTAAAGTTTTCTTATACATAACAACAGCCTCCTTATTTGAGATTATAGTGTACACTTACAGGGTATTGAGCACAACGGGTCTTTTATCCCGATTATTGAGATTGTTATCCGGTTTTTTCGAGGTAAAAGGGGCATATCGGTTTGATTAAAGAAGCGGGGAGATTTGACAACTAAGGGCTTCCGGCATTATAGTTAGGGGTAGTTATGTATACTGCGATAGTTTAGTATCACACACAACCAAACAATGATTAGGGGAGCGCGCCGCTTATGGAGATGGATCTGGACAGCTTCGCCACGAATCCG
>CAJTSO010000075.1:0-1768 GCA_910579115.1 uncultured Selenomonadaceae bacterium | reverse complement strand
CTTATGTGGAGAAGTACCTGATAAAATCAAGGTCTGCCTACACAAAGGATACCTATCGGGGAAATATCAATGGTTATATCGACTGGTGCGTGGCCACCGGCCATTCTTCCCTGACGGCAACAGAGTATGTTGTCCGCCTCTATCTGGGGGAACTGCTGGAGGATAAGAACTACGCCGTTTCTTCGGTGAAGCTGAAGCTGATGTCCATCCGGCTTCTGTACAAGGCAATGAAATCCCTGGGTATCAGGAAAGACGATCCCACGGCGGATATAAAAATTCAGGGGGATGCCGGGGGGCCGATGGCCTACAAATATCTCACCGTGGAGCAGATGAAGGAGCTTATCGGGGCGGCGGAAAAAGGCGCCTGGCCGGAACGGGATAAGGCCATCATCTACCTTATGGGGATAGAGGGGCTTCGGGCTACGGAAATACTGCGCATAAACCGCGCAGATATCAACTGGGAAGAGGGGGCCCTGAAGGTCAGGGGAAAGAACCGGGAGGAGATCATGCTGCTTAGTCCCGAAACAATGACGGTGCTGCAGAACTATGAGAATTATCTCCTGGATTTAAGTTATGAGGGACAGTCCTTTATTATTTCCTTTGCCCATGGCAATCTGTATGAGCCGCTCACGAGAATCGGGCTGTCCCGGATAATTGAGAAGCATCTGGACTCCATCGGGGTACGGGTGAAGGGAGCTTCCTGCAAGCTGCTGCGGGACAGCTGCGGCACTATCCTCTATCAGAAGTACCATGATATCGGACTGGTGGGGAAGGTGCTCCGCCATCGGAATATAAACTATACGGAGCGGTACCGGACGGCCGGACGGGAAATCAGACGGTTTACCACCGGCCTGCTGGACTAAAAAACCGGAGATGATTCAAGGCAATAACCCGTGAATCATCTCCGGTTTTTTATTGTCAGGCAAGAGTGTCAGATGTGATAAATAACGCCA
The DNA here is from genome assembly GCA_910579115.1 of uncultured Selenomonadaceae bacterium. Taxonomy (GTDB): domain Bacteria; phylum Bacillota; class Negativicutes; order Selenomonadales; family Selenomonadaceae; genus RGIG250. The sequence continues at coordinate 815 of CAJTSO010000075.1, read as the reverse complement.
TAGCCTCCACTTTAGGGGAGGTGCCCGAAGGGCGGATGGGTAATAGACAAGGGAAAAACATTGACTTGTCACCCCTCAGGCGGCTGCGCCGCTAGCTCATGCCAACCTAGAGGGAAGCCTATGAGAGGCGGATGAGCAGTCAATTCCTCCACTTCGTGTCGCTGATTACCCGGCCCAGGCGCAGGCCAAAGAGGAAATTCCAGAACCATTTGTAAAGGACGGTTATATTCGTGACAGGACCGGCGAGGCGCAGGATGTGAACCACCATCCAGCCCATCCAGGCGATAAAGCCTTCCGTCTGAAAGCTTCCCATGGCGATGACGGCGTGTCCCCGGCAGATAGTGGCCATGCTGCCCACGTCCTTGTAGCGGAAGGTCTTGAGATCGCTGCGGCCGGCCAAGAGCGCCTCTATGTTCTCGGCACAGGTGACTGCCTGCTGAGTGGCCACCGGGGCGATGGTAGCCAGGGGGCGGCCGTCCTGTTCAAAATGGGCGCAGTCGCCAATGGCGAAAATGTGGGGATGCCCCTTCACCTGGAGGGTGGACTCCACTAGGACCCGCCCCGCCCGGTCCACTTCGGCTCCCAGCTCCTTGAGCAGCCGCACCGCCCGGACCCCTGCCGCCCAGATGACGGTGGACGTGGCCAGCACAGTGCCGTCTTTGAAGGAGAGCTCCCGGCCGTCGTAGTCTTTGACCTGGGCGTTCAGGCGCACGTCAACACCACATTTTTCCCGGAGAACACGCTCCGCTTTCCTTTGCAACCCTTCCGGCACCATAGTGAGCAGGCGATCCATGGCCTCCACCAGCACCACCTTC
>CAJTSO010000074.1:3740-6161 GCA_910579115.1 uncultured Selenomonadaceae bacterium | reverse complement strand
TGGTTTCCCGCAGCTGGGTGCCCCGGACGATGGAGTCGTCGATGAGGAGCAGCCGCTTGCCCTTGATGAGGTCGTGAACGGGAATGAGCTTCATGTGGGCCACATGGTTGCGGACCTTCTGGTTCGTAGGCATGAAGGAGCGGGACCAGGTGGGAGAGTATTTGATGAAGGGGCGGGAAAAGGGGATGCCTCTCTCGGTGGCATAGCCTACCGCATGGGCCGTGCCGGAGTCGGGGACACCGGCTACGGTATCCACCTCCACGTTGTCCCGGCGGGCCAGCAGCTTGCCGCAGTTGTAACGCATCTGCTCCACGCTGACACCCTCGTAGCTGGCGGCCGGATAGCCGTAGTAGACCCAGAGGAAGGTACACATGCGCATTTTATTGTCAGGGGAAAAGAGCGGCTTGAAGCCATCAGCGTCAATGACGACGATTTCTCCCGCCTTCAGTTCATAAACAGGAGTATAGCCCAGGTTTACCCCGGCGAAGCTTTCAAAGCTGGCGCAGATGCCGGTATCCTTCCTGCCGATGACGATGGGGGTGCGGCCGTAATTGTCCCGGGCGGCATAGATACCCTTGGGGGTGAGAATCATCAGGGAGAGAGAGCCGTCCACCGTTTCCAGGGCGTACTTGATGCCTTCGATCAGGTTTTCTTTCTGATTGATGAGGGTGGCCACCAGCTCCGTGGAATTGATTTCCCCGTTGGTCATTTCAAAGAAATGGGCTTTTTTTTCAATGATTTCAGAGGCCAGCTTATCCGCATTGTTTATTTTGCTGACGGTGGTGATGGCGTAGGTGCCGTGGTGGGAGCGGACGAGAACCGGCTGGCCTTCATAATCGGAGATGCAGCCGATGCCGAAATTCCCCTCCAGCCGGTCCAGATCCTTTTCAAACTTTGAGCGGAACGGAATGTTCTCGATGTTGTGAATGGAGCGCGAGAAGCCGGCTTCCTCGCCGTAGACAGCCATGCCGCCGCGGCGGGTACCGAGATGGGAATGGTAATCCGTGCCGAAGAATAAATCGGTAACGCAATTACCCTTTGATGCTACGCCAAAAAAACCGCTCATAATGCCTGTGGCCTCCTGTTACTAATGATGCTTTTGATAAAAGTAAAATTCCTTCCCGCTGGTATACAGCAGCGATGGAGATTCTTTTCCACCGCGCCCGTCAAAGGGCCGGAGCTCCCTGATAAATTGAAGGGGGGATATTTTGTGGTCATATACCAGAAAATTCCGACAGTATTCTATCACAAAGGCCGGAGATTTCACAATCTTTTGCGGGGAATATTATACTTTTGACCGCTTTTTGCCAATCGGTAGAAATTGCCCGGCAATTTTCTGAAAGACCGGATCGTATCCTCCGTAACCGGCTCGCCTGAATAACCCTTTTGGGAATGTATTTCAGGAGACTTACGCTGTGGAAGGAAAATGCCTATGGCATTTTCCGAAATTACGGCAATATAATAGCACAATCCAACGACGGCGGCGAAAAATATTCCGGCAGTTCATGGTTCCCGCCGGAGCCCCGATGAAATTTATTTTGCTTTTTTCCTCGGCAGGCGCTATAATAAAATAATTATATTTGGGCTTATGTATTACTGAAGGATATGATTTTTGAGTAGGGGGACGACTGCTATGCTGGACTTGAAATTTGTCCGGGAAAATCTTGATGCTGTGAAAAAAATGCTGGAAAACCGCCACACTGCACTGGAGCTTGACGGCTTTACGGCCCTGGAGGAACGCCGCCGGGAGATCATCGGGAGGGTTGAGGCCTTGAAGGGCGAGCGCAACAGCGTGTCGAAGAAGATAAGCGAAATGAAGCGCGCCGGAGAAAACGCGGATCAGCTAGTGGCTGATATGCGGACGGTGGGGGACAGGATATCCGCCCTCGACGAAGAATTGGCTCAGATTGAAAACGACCTGCGGGAGATTCTTCTCCGGATTCCCAATATGCCGGCAGAGGATGTTCCCATCGGGGCTGACGAGAATGATAACCCGGAGCGGGAGCGCTGGGGGGAGCCCCGGAAGTTTGACTTTGAGCCGAAGAATCATTGGGACATTGGCAGTCGGCTGGATATTCTGGATGCCGAGCGGGCCGCTCGGGTTTCCGGCGCCCGCTTCACCTTCTATAAGGGTCTGGGCGCTCGTTTGGAGCGGGCCTGCATCAACTTTATGATGGATCTTCATGCCCTGAAGCAGGGCTACACCGAGATGCTTGCCCCGGTTATCGTTTCCCGGGACAGCATGATCGGCACCGGCCAGCTGCCGAAGTTCGCGGAGGATATGTTCAAGCTGGAAGGGCTTGATCAGTACATCGTTCCCACCGGCGAGGTTCCGGCTACCAATTACCATCGAGATGAGATTCTTGACGGTGCGAAGCTTCCTGAACGCTACACTGTCTACACCGCCTGCTTCCGGGCCGA
>CAJTSO010000074.1:0-3678 GCA_910579115.1 uncultured Selenomonadaceae bacterium | reverse complement strand
GGAGCTGATAAAGTTTGCGAAGCCGGAGGAATCCTGGGCAGAGCTGGAATCCATGGTTCGCAACGCGGCAGAGGTGCTGGAGCTCCTTGAGCTTCCCCATAGGATCATTACCCTTTGCACCGGGGACATGGGATTTACCTCCGCTAAGACTTATGATATAGAGGTTTGGTTCCCGGCGCAGAATACCTACCGGGAAATTTCTTCCTGCTCCAACTGCCTTGACTTCCAGGCCCGCCGGGCAAATATAAAATTCCGCCGGGCCCCCAAGGACAAGCCGGAATTTGCTCACACTCTGAACGGCTCCGGGCTGGCTGTGGGCCGCACCGTTGCCGCAATTCTCGAAAATTATCAGCAGGCTGATGGCAGCGTTGTCATCCCTGGGGCGCTGGTTCCCTACATGGGCGGCGTTGAGGTTATTCCCGCGCCTGCGAAGTGACGGATTTAAGGAGGCACTGAATTGCTTACTGTTTTGATGGTTTGTGACGCGCTGGTGGCGATTGTCCTCATTGCGGCTATTCTTGGTCAGGAGCCGAAGTCTGGTGGTATGGGCGGAGCCATGGGCGGCGGCGATGCTGTATTCAGCGGCCCGGTCCGCGGCGTTGATGCCCTGCTGGCCCGGATAACGATCATCTTTGGCATTTTGTTTGCGGTGATTACCCTGACAATCGCAAAAATGATTATGTAATGGATACGCCCGCCCTGCGGGCGTATTTTTTTGAAAGAACGAAAGGGCAGGTGAACAGGATGGATAAAAAAACTGCTCCCACCATGAAGGAGCGAATACTGGATTTTCTGCGGAACTCAGCCAGAAGGCCTCTGCCGGCTGAGAATCTGGCGAAGGAGCTTCACCTGAAAGGGCGGGGGGTAACCGAATTCTGGAAAGCCATTAAGAAGCTGGAGGAGACGGCCTCCATTATCCGCAACCGCAGCGGGCTCTACGGTCTGCCGGACAAAATGAACCTGGTGGTGGGCAGGCTGTCCATGAGCTCAAAGGGCTTTGGCTTTATAATTCCCGATGAAAAACCGGCCGATGGCAGCGATATTTTCGTGCCCGGAGCAATGCTGGACTCCGCCATGAACGGGGATCGGGTGGTGGCCAGGCTCTCCAGTTCCCCTGCCCCGGGGCGGAAGGCAGAGGGGGAAATAATCCGGGTAATTGAGCGGGCCAACAGCAAAATCGTCGGCACCTTCGAGCTGTCAGAGGGCTTTGCCTTCGTGCGGCCTGATGACAAAAGGATCGGGCAGGATATATTCATCGGGGCGGGAAAATACGGCAACGCCGCCGATGGAATGAAGGTGGTGGCGGAGATAACCCGCTGGCCGGACGCCCGCAGAAGCGCCGAAGGAAGGATCGTCGAAGCGCTGGGTTGGGCCGATGCTCCCGGCGTCGATATCCTGTCTATAATGCGCCGCTATGACCTGGTTCAGGAATTTCCGGCGGAGGCTCAGGCCGAGGCCCGGCAGATCCCCCAAAATGTTCTGCCGGAGGAATATGGGGAAACGGGACGGATCGACCGCCGGGATTTTTCCGTCATCACTATAGACGGTGACGACTCCAAAGATTTTGATGACGCGGTGTATGCGGAGCGGAGGCCCAAAAGTGAGGGCGGCGGTTTTTTCCTGGGGGTCTACATCGCCGATGTAAGCCATTACGTCCGGGAGAACAGTCCCCTTGACAAGGAAGCCTATGCCCGGGGCACCAGTGTGTACCTGGTTGACAGGGTCATCCCCATGCTGCCCTTCGAGCTGTCAAATGGGATTTGCAGCCTTAATGAAGGGACGGACAGGCTGGCAATGGCCTGTGAGATGGAGATCGACGGCTGCGGAACCGTCATCCGTTACAATATCGTCCCGGCGGTTATTCGTTCCCGCCACCGAATGACATACAGCAATGTCAATAAGATCCTGGTGGACAAAGACCAGCAGCTCATCAGGGAATACGAAGATGTTCATGAAATGCTGCAAATTTTGGCCGACCTGCGGAAGGTTCTGAAGAAGAAACGGAAGCTCCGGGGGGCAATCGAGTTCGAGCTGCCGGAGGTGAAGGTGAAGCTGGATCGGGAAAACCATCCGGTGGAGCTGATAAAACGCGCCGGTTCCCTCTCGGAGTCCATCATTGAGGAATGTATGCTGATTGCCAATGAGACCACGGCGAAGCATATGGCCGAGAGACAGCAGCCCTTCCTCTATCGGGTCCATGAGCAGCCCAAGCCGGAGAAGATCGAGAAGCTCAATCTGCTGCTGGCTGCCTTTGGCCTCCACATCAATGTGGGGGATGATGACAACGTTTGCCCCGCCGACATTGCCAAGGTTCTGGAACGAGTGGAAGGGGAGCCGGAGGAAAAAATTGTCGGCAGCGTGTCCCTCCGCTCCATGCAGCAGGCGAGATACTGCCCCGACTGCCTGGGCCACTTTGGCCTGGCGGCCGAGTTCTACACCCATTTCACTTCCCCCATCCGCCGCTATCCTGACCTGATGGTTCACCGCCTCCTCATGGAACAGTTCCGGGCCCCCAAGGGAAATATTTCGGCCAAGCGGCAAAAACAGCTGCTGCCCCTTTTGAGTGAAGTGGCCACCCACACCTCCGCCCGGGAACGGGTGGCGGTGGAGGCGGAGCGGGAAACCGTAAAGCTCAAGGAAGTGGAGTATATGGGACAGTTCCTGGGGGAGACCTTTTCCGGCATCGTTTCCGGCGTGACGGTCTTTGGGATCTTCGTAGAGCTGGAAAACGGCGTGGAGGGAATGGTCAGGGTTTCCCGGTTGGCGGACGATTATTACGAATATATAGAGGATAGATATGCTCTGGTAGGGACCAGAACGGGCCGCGCCTACCGGCTGGGGGACAGCTGCGAGGTGGTGCTTGTGCGGGCCGACCTGGAGGAGAAAATCCTTGATTTCGAGATGAAGGATAACTCGGTGGCCCTGTCAAGGGGAGCGGGAAAGCCAGGGAAAAGGGAACTGTCAGAAAACCCGGCTGAGGCGGAGAAACGGAGCAGAGAGAGCCGCGGCGCGAAATCCGCCGGACGAAAGCCGGGGAAAGCCAGGGGAAAGTCCCGGGCAAAGGGAAAGAAACGACACTAAGGAGCTATTATGGGAAAGAAAAATGCGGGGATGAAAATCGTCTGTGAGAACCGCAAAGCCTTTCATGATTATTTTATAAAGGAAACCTATGAAGCGGGACTGGAGCTCTTCGGCACGGAGGTGAAATCCCTCCGGGCGGGAAGGGCAAACCTGAAGGATTGCTACGCTTCCTTTAAGGACGGGGAAATCTTTTTGGAAAAATTCCACATCAGCCCCTATGAACAGGGTAATATTTTTAACCGGGACCCCCTGCGGAAAAAGAAGCTGCTGCTGCATAAGGCGGAAATAATGAGGCTTTTTGGCCAGACGAGGGAAAAGGGCCTGACCGTCATTCCCCTGAAGGTTTACTTCAAGCAGGGAAGGGCGAAGGTGGAGATTGCCCTCTGCATCGGCAAGCATAGCTATGACAAGCGTCAGGCGCTGGCGGAAAAAGCCGCCAGGCGGGACGTGGAACGGGCTCTGAAGGAAAGGAATCAGTATTAAAGCAAAATAAGAGACGCGGAAAGGGAGAAATCCTTTTCCGCGTCAGCTTGTCGACAAAGTCACTTATTCTGTCTGAGGCTCCCCTTTAGGGGAGCTGTCGCTGGAAGCGACTGA
>CAJTSO010000073.1 GCA_910579115.1 uncultured Selenomonadaceae bacterium | reverse complement strand
AGGCGGTGGCCTCCATGAGATCCTTCATTGGGAACGAACTGAAAAACCTGAGTTGACAAAGTAAAAAACTGATTATGGTGACGACTATGGAGAATGAAAGCTCAATTCAATTTCATGCCACGACCATTTGCGCCGTGACAAAGAACGGCAAAACCGCCATCGCCGGCGACGGACAGGTCACCTTTGGCCAGGCGACGATTATGAAAGCCCATGCCACCAAGGTGCGCCGCCTGTATCACGGCAAAATTTTAGCCGGGTTCGCCGGTTCCGTGGCCGACGCCTTTACCCTCTTTGAGAAGTTTGAGGGTAAGCTGGAAACAAACAACGGCAGCCTTCAGAGGGCGGCGGTGGAGCTGGCGAAGGAATGGCGGACCGACAGGATCCTCCGGCGTCTGGAGGCCCTTCTGCTGGTAGCCGACGAAAACGCTATCCTGATGATCTCCGGCAATGGGGAAGTCATTGAGCCGGACGGAGGCATTGCCGCCATCGGCTCCGGCGGCTTCTATGCCCTGGCGGCGGCAAGGGCTCTCAGCGCCCATACGGAGATGGAGCCGGAGGAAATTGCCCGGGAATCCCTGGAAATTGCGGCGGATATCTGCGTCTTTACCAACCATAATATTAAAGTCGAGACTTTAGGAGAATAATCATGACAGAGCTTACTCCCCGGCAGATCGTAGCCGAGCTGGACAAATACATCGTAGGACAGGCCGAAGCAAAAAAATCCGTGGCGGTGGCCCTCAGGAATCGCTGGCGGGCCGCCCGGCTGGAGGAATCCATGAAGGAGGACATCGTTCCCAAGAATATTCTGATGATTGGCAGCACCGGCGTAGGTAAGACCGAGATTGCCCGGCGGCTGGCCAGACTGGTGGATGCCCCCTTCGTCAAGGTTGAAGCCACCAAGTTTACAGAAGTTGGCTATGTGGGACGGGATGTGGACAGCATCGTCCGGGATCTGGCCCATGAAGCAGTGCGCAGCGTTCACAAGCGCCGCCTGGAAGAAGTGGAGGAACGGGCGGCGGAGCTGGCGGAGGAGCGGATCATTGACGCTCTGGTGCCGGAGTCCAGGAATGAGGAAACCGCGGCCACTCCCCTGGCCAGGATGATGGATGCCTTTGCTGGCGGCGCGGACAGCGGCGAAAAACCGGAGCCGGAGAGAAAACTCAGCGCCGGCCGGGCTTTTGTGAAAAAGCGGCTGGCCAAGGGGGAGCTGGAAGAAGAGCTTATCGAGATAAAGCTGGAGAAACAGGAAATGCCCCAGATGATGGGGATGTTCGCCGGGCCGAACCTTGATGGCATCGGCGACGATTTGCAGGATATGCTGGGCAAGCTGGTGCCGAAGAAAAAGAAAAACAAAAAGGTCACCGTGGCTCAGGCCCGGAAAATCTTCCGTCAGGAAGAAGCGGAAAAGCTCATCGACATGGACAACGTCATCGAGACAGCCATCAAACAGGCTGAGCAGAGCGGCATCGTGTTCATCGATGAGATCGACAAGGTGGCGGCCAAGGGCGGCGCCAGCGGAGCGGACGTAAGCCGGGAGGGTGTCCAGCGGGATATATTGCCCATCGTTGAAGGAAGCACCGTCTCTACCAAGTATGGGCCGGTGAAAACTGACCATGTCCTCTTCATTGCAGCCGGAGCCTTCCACGTGTCAAAGCCCAGCGACCTGATCCCGGAGCTGCAGGGACGCTTCCCCATCCGGGTAGAGCTGAACTCTCTGAAAAAGGAAGACTTTGTCCGCATCCTGACGGAGCCGAAAAACGCCCTTGTCAAGCAGTACGTTGCCCTGCTGGCTACGGAAGGAGTCGCCGTGGAGTTTGCGGACAGCGCCGTACACCGGCTGGCCCGGATGGCGGAGGATGTAAACGCCAATACCGAAAACATTGGGGCAAGACGGCTTCATACCCTTCTGGAGAAGCTGCTGGAGGAGCTTTCCTTTGAAGCGCCCGACCTGGAGGACAAGACGGTGGTAATTGACGGGGATTACGTGGAAACCAGGCTGAAGGATATAACCGTTGACTCTGATTTGAGCCGGTTCATCCTGTAAATCCTTTCACAGGGACGGTAAAGGAAAAATAAAACTTTTGTCCATGACTTGAGTGAGAGATTTCCTATTACAAAAAGACTTTTCAAGATTCTTATTTTGTGGTATCATTATCTACGGCAAAAACTGGGTAGTCATACCGTTTTTTTGATAGGAAATAATATTTGATTTTTGAGGGAGAAAAGCGATGCTGGAACAAATATTCAATGCCCCATCCATGCATTACCTCAGCCGCGGAATGGAGGCCGCGTCTCTCAGGCAGGGCGTTATCGCCAATAATATCGCCAATGTAAACACTCCGGAATTTAAGAAGAGCGAGGTTCTCTTTGAGGATATGCTTGCTCAGGAGCTCATGGGTCCATCAAAGGATAAGGATGGGAAGCTGAAGATGGCCCGGACCCATGAGAAGCATATCGGCGGCCCGAAGGCGGAAAAGCCCTTTAAGGCGGTGCCCGTCGTAAAAAAGCACACGGAACTTACCATGCGCACTGACGGAAACAATGTGGATATCGATGAAGAAATGGCCCGCCTGTCCCAGAATCAGCTTTATTACCAGGCGATGGCCAGTTCCCTTAGCGGCTACATTTCCGATGTGAAATCCGTAATTACCAGCAACGGCTGACAGCTTTTTTCGAGGTGAAGATCATGAGATTATTCGGCGGAATCGATGCAGCCGCCAGCGGCCTTACCGCTGAGCACCTGCGGATGGATGTAATCGCCAACAATATTGCCAATGCCAACACCACCAGGACGGCGGAAGGCGGCGCTTTCAAACGCAAGTATGTCGTTTTTGAGCCTCGGGTTGAATCCGAGCCGAATTTTGCCAGGATTCTGGCGGGGGAGATTTTCCCCCAAAAGGACCCAGTTGGCAAAGGGGTCAGGGCAACCAGAATAGGTACGGACGACACCCCCGGTATCATGGTTTACGATCCGGGCCACCCCGACGCAAATGCCGAGGGCTATGTGGAAAAGCCCAATATCAACATCGTGGCTGAAATGGTGGATATGATAACCGCCTCCCGGGGCTACGAAGCAAATGTCACCGTCATCAATGCCGCCAAGGCAATGGCCCAGAGCGCCCTTGATGTTGGCAAGGGCTGATTGAAAGCATGACGCGGCCGGAGTGATTGAGCAGCCGGCCCATTGAAGGATAACGACTCGCTAGTAACAGGCAGAGGTGTTCATTATGATCGAAAAGCTGGCCATGATGCCGGTACAGCCCACAGCAGACCAGATAACTGACCCGGTACAGGAAACCGCCCAGACGCCGGTAAAAACCTTCGGCGAGTTTCTGACCGATTCCCTGGAGGAGACGAACCGCCTCCAGCACGAATCCGGGCGGATGAAAGCCCTGTTGGCCGCCGGTCAGGTAAACGATGTGGCTGAAGTAGTGATCGCCGGCCAGAAGGCTCAGATTGCCCTGAACCTGACGGTGCAGGTGAGAAACAAAGCGATCGAAGCCTATCAGGAACTTATGCGGATGCAGGTGTGATTGAAAATTTTGCTTCTGCGTATAAATCCGTGAAGGGATGGATGAAATGGCTGACTGGAAGGCTCAGTACATAGAGCTGTGGAATAAAACGACAAAGCGGCAGCGTCAGGTAATAATCGGAGTTGCCGCTCTTGTATTCGCCGCTATATTTGGCTGGAGCTACTGGTACGGAAACAGACCAGAGCTGGTGTCACTGTATACCGGCCTTGAGACAAAAGATGCCGGTGATGTCACCGCTAAACTGAAAGAAGCCGGGGTGCCCTACGAGGTACAGGAGGGCAAGGACGGGGCAACTATACTTGTTCCGAAGCAGAAGGTACACGATGCCCGCCTTGACCTGGCCACCCAGGGACTGCCCAGAGGACACAAGGGCTTTGAGCTCTTCGATGACTCCAAGCTGGGCGTGACCGAGTTCCAGAATAAGGTCAACTACCTGCAAGCGTTGCAGGGAGAGCTGACCCGTACTATTGAACAGATTGAGGCAATCGAAAAGGCCCGGGTGCATATCGTCCTTCCGGAGGACAGCCTCTACAAGAAGAATGAAAAACCCGCCACCGCCTCCATCATGCTGCGCCTCCGTCCGGAGAAAAAACTCTCCAAGAAGGAGATCAGAGGCATCACGAACCTTGTGGCCCATTCAATTCAGGGACTGACGCCGGAGAATATCACCATCGTCAACGACCGGGGCAAAATTCTGAATGACTCCGAGGAGGAGCAGGAGGAGCAGGAGCGCAACAAGGCAAGAGACGAACACAAAAAGACCCTCGAACAGCTGGAAATGACCAGACAGGTGGAGGAACGCCTTCAGATCGGTCTCCAGACCCTCCTTGACCAGGCGCTGGGACAGGGTAAAGCCTTTGTCCGGGTAAGCGTTGAGCTGGATTTTGACCAGCGCCTTACCGACAAAGCCGTTTATACCCCGGTGGTGGATGACGCCGGTATCATCCGCAGCCAGCAGGATATAAGCGAGACCTACACCGGAAATTCCGATGTTCCGGGCGGCCCCGCCGGCACCCAGTCCAATATTCCCGGCTATGTTGCCACCCAGGGCAACGCCCGGGCGGACTATGAGAAAAAGGAAACCACCAAGAATTACGAAATCAACGAGGAGAAGTCTAAAGTCGTTGCTTCTCCCGGTTCTATCCGTCACCTGAACGTAGGCGTCCTCGTCAATGATGAGCTCAACGCTGCCCAGCAGGAGAGCATCAGACGCTCTGTAGCCAGCGCGGCCGGTATTGACCCTCGCCGGGGCGATACCATTTCCGTAGAGCCGGTACCCTTCAGCACCGAAATCGCTGAGCGCAAGGCGGCCGAGGAACAGAAGGTCAGGGATGCAGAGATGCGTCAGATATACATGATTGTCGGTCCTATCCTCCTCGTTCTCCTCATTGTGGCAGCGGTTCTCTACCGCCGCCGTCAACAGAGGCTCGCGGCTGAAGCCGCTGCGGCAGCCGAGGCTCAGCGTCTGGCTGAGGAGGAAGCTGCCCGTCAGGCCGAGGAAGCCCGTCAGGCGGCGGAGTTCGCGGAGCTGCGCCGTCAGGCCATCGCCAATGGCGAGATTCCGCCGGACGTGCCAAAGGAGCTCAGCGCGGAGGAGAAGCGGGTTATCGAGGAACGGGAAGCCGTGGAAGAACTCATCAATACTCAGCCGGCAGAAGCGGCCATGCTCCTCAAGGGATGGCTGTCGGAGGAATAATGACTTATGGATATGTACGGCAACAGCGATGGAAACATAACAAATCAGCAGAAAGCGGCAATACTCTGTATCTCCCTTGGTCCTGAGTATTCCGCCAAGATGTTCCAGCATCTTGCCGATGATGAAATCGAGAAGATAACTCTGGAAATTGCCAGCCAGCGTTCGGTGGACCAGGAGCTGCAGCAGCAGGTTATCAGCGAATTTTATCAGATGATGATGGTGAAGAACTACCTCTCCACCGGCGGTCTTGAGTACGCCCAAAACGTCCTTGAAAAGGCATTGGGGGCCGAGAAAGCCGCCAGCATCATCAACCGCCTGACTACCAGCCTGCAGGTAAAGCCCTTTGACTTCCTGCGCAAGACTGACCCCAGCCAGCTTCTGAACTTCATCCAGAATGAGCATCCTCAGACCATTGCCTTGGTCATGGCTTATATGGAGTCCCAGCAGGCGGCGATGCTCCTCTCCTCCCTTCCGCCTGACCGGCAGAGCGAGGTAGCCAAACGCATTGCCACCATGGATCGCACTTCTCCCGATATAATCAGGGAAGTGGAGCGGGTGCTGGAACGGAAGCTCAGCGCCGTCGTCAATCAGGATTTCACCGCCGCCGGCGGTATCAAGGCCATCGTCGATGTGCTCAACCTGGTTGACCGCAATACTGAGAAAACCATCATTGATACCCTCGAGGTTGACAACCCGGAGCTTACCGAGGAAATCAAGAAGCTCATGTTCGTGTTCGAGGATATCGTCATGATCGGCGACCGGGATCTTCAGCTTATTCTCCGAGAGGTGGACAACAAGGAGCTGTCTCTGGCCCTCAAAGGCACCAACGAAGAAGTTGCTTCCAAGATATACAAGAATATGTCCTCCCGCGCGGCCGAAATGCTCAAGGAAGAAATCGAATTTATGGGCCCTGTCAAGCTGCGTGATGTTGAGGAAGCCCAGCAGAAGATTGTCGGCGTCATCCGCCGTCTGGAGGATAAGGGACAGATTCAGGTATCCCGCGGCAAAGGAGACGAGATGATTTAATTGTCGAAAGTTATCAAATTTGCCCAATGGGAGTCCGAGCCCCATCTCGTCAAGGTGATAAAGCTTGGCCCAACCCCTGAGGAAATTCAGG
>CAJTSO010000072.1:4795-6840 GCA_910579115.1 uncultured Selenomonadaceae bacterium | reverse complement strand
GGCAGAAAACCGCCCTGAAGCTCTTGCAGGAATACGAAACCCTTGAAAACGTGCTGGAGCATATACCGGAAATCAAGGGAAAGAAGCTTCAGGAAAACCTCGCCGCCAACGAAAAGCAGGCAAGGCTCAGCAAGGATTTGGCCGCCATCGTCCGCCGGGCGCCCCTGGAAAAAATATTCGGCGGCTTCGGGGAGCTGGCCATAAAGCCCGATGGGGAAAGGATGGCCGCCTTTTGCCGTAAATACGGGCTGAATGCCGTAGGAAGAAGCTTCGCCCGGCAGTACGCGGCGGAGATAAAGGCCCAAAGGGAGGCAAAACCATCCCTGGGGGCGATTGACAGGGAAGCGGATGAAGGAACTGCCCTCTTTGACGAGCGGGAATACCCTCCCTGTCCCGTGCCGGTGGTTTACGACCTTAAAGCCCTGTACCACCAGGACCTGGAGAGGGCCAAGGAGCTGGAACGGGAGAACGTTCTTGACCTGTCCCTGGGGGCTTACCTGGTAAGCCCCAATGAAGGGGACTACAGCCTGGAGCGGCTGGCGGCCCGCTATGGCGTTCACGGGGAGCTTGCGGAGCTGGAGGCGAAGCTGGGCGGGGCAATATACGAGAGATTGCGGGGGCCGGAGGAGAACCCCTCGAAGCTCTGGGAGGTATATACCCGGCTGGAACGGCCCCTGACCGGCATACTGGCAGAGATGGAAAAAGCCGGTATCCTCGTGGACCGGGAGGCGCTGAAAGCCGGTAGCATTGCCGCTGCTCAGCGGCTGGACAGGCTCCAGGCGGAAATCTACCAGCTGGCGGGGGAAAGCTTTAATGTCAACTCCCCTAAACAGCTGGGAGAGGTACTTTTTGAAAAGCTGGCCCTGCCGGTAGAGAAAAAAACAAAGACCGGCTATTCCACCAGCGTGGACGTATTGGAAAACCTTGCCCCCTTTCATCCCATAATCGGGAAAATCCTCACCTTCCGTCATTGGGCAAAGCTGAAATCCGCCTATCTTGACGGACTGGAGACCCTCATTGGGCCGGACGGCCGGATCCATACCACCTTCAATCAGACGGTGGCCGCCACTGGACGTCTCTCCAGCACGGCCCCAAATTTGCAGAATATCCCGGTTCGGACAGAGGACGGCCGGGAAATCCGCCGCCTGTTCCGGCCGGATAGGGCCGCCGGTTACGATTACCTCATGTCCGCTGACTATTCCCAGATCGAGCTGCGGATACTGGCCCATCTCTCGGAAGACAAGGGCTTCCTGACCGCCTTCAACAGCGGCGAGGACATTCACGCCCGAACGGCGGCGGAGGTCTTTGGCCGGCCCATTGAAGAGGTAACTCCCGAAGAGCGGCGGCGGGCGAAGGCGGTAAATTTCGGCATCGTCTACGGCATAAGCGACTTCGGACTGGCAAAGAGCATCGGTTGCAGCCGCAAGGAAGCGGCCGCCTACATCGAGCAGTATTTTGCCAAGTGCCCCGGCATCAGGAAATTCCTCGATGAAACCGTAGCGGCGGCCCATAAAAACGGCCGGGTGGAAACGGCCTTCGGGCGGCAGCGGGATCTGCCGGAAATCCACAGCAATAACTTCAATCGCCGGAGCAATGCGGAGCGGATGGCCATGAACACCCCTATTCAGGGGACGGCGGCCGATGTGATAAAGCTGGCCATGATCGCCGCCCATAAGGCAATAAAGGAAGCGGGGCTGAAAAGCCGCCTGCTGTTACAGGTTCATGACGAGCTGGTGCTGGAGGTACCGGCCGAAGAAAAGGAAAAGGCCGTACAGCTGAAGGTGCCATTGCCGGTAGAGGTGAATTTTGGCGAAAACTGGGCCGAAGCAAAGTAAAAACTGAAATCGCCTTTGCCCGGTAGGCAGAGCGTCAGGGAACGCCGGGCAGAGGCAAAGTAAAAGAGGGTGACCATATGCCGGAAATGCCGGAAGTAGAAACGATACGAAAAACCCTTGCCCCCCATATAGAAGGGCGGCGGATAACAAAGGTAGATCTGCGGCTGGAGCGGCTGGTGAAGCTGCCGGCTGACCCAGAGGATTTTATTG
>CAJTSO010000072.1:956-4764 GCA_910579115.1 uncultured Selenomonadaceae bacterium | reverse complement strand
GCAGGCGGGTAGAGTCCCTGAGCCGCCGGGGAAAATACCTCTGCTTTCAGCTGGATGGGGCCGGGGATATATTCATTGTCCACCTGCGGATGACCGGACAGCTTTATTTCAGCCCGCAGGGAGAAACTGACCGTAAATACACCCGGCTGGCAATGCTGCTGGACGACGGAAGCTCCCTGCTTTTTGCCGACCTGCGGACTCTGGGGGCATTGTACCTGGTTTCCCAGGGGGAAATCCCCCTCATCAATGGACTCCATACCCTTGGCCCGGAGCCTCTGGCGAAGGATTTTACCCCCAATTATTTGCAGGACTATCTGGCCACTCGCCAGACGAAGATAAAGAGCCTTCTTCTTGACCAGCGGGCCATCGCCGGGCTGGGGAACATCTATGCGGATGAAGCCCTGTTTCTGGCGGGGATTCACCCGGAGCGGAAGGCCAAAACCCTGAACGAGCAGGAAACCGGCAGGCTTTATGAAGCGGTGAACAAGGTGATCGAAGCGGGCCTTGCCGATGGCGGCACCACCTTCAGCGACTACCGGGACGCCCACGGGGAAAGGGGCCGCCATCAGGATAACCTGTACGCCTACCAGCGGACGGGGAACCCCTGCCGGGTTTGCGGCGCAGAAATAAAGCGGCTGGTCATCGGCGGACGCAGCGCCCATTTTTGCCCGGTTTGTCAAAAATAGGAGGAATCCATGATTATTCTGGGACTTACCGGAGGAATCGCCTGCGGAAAATCCACCGTTTCCTCCTATCTCAGGGAGCTGGGAGCGCCAATCGTGGATGCGGACGCCATCGCCATCGCTCTGGCGGAAAAGGGGCAGCCTGTCTACAATGCCTTTGTGAAGCATTTCGGCCCGGAGATTGCCCTGGGATCGGACGGCTCATTGAACCGGGCCGCCATCGGGGAAATGGTCTTCCGGGACAAAGGGGAGCGCCGCTGGATGGACAGGGCGACCCATCCCCTGATCCGGGGCGAAGTGGAAAACCGCCTGAAGGGACTGGCGGACAAGGGAACAGAGATTGCCGTCGTTGATGTTCCCCTGCTTTTTGAAGCAGGCTGGGAGGATCTCTGTGAGGTCATCTGGGTGGTTTCCGTATCCCCCCAGATACAGCTGAAAAGACTGATGAAGCGGAACGGCCTTTCGGAAAAGCTGGCCCAGGACAGGATCAACAGCCAGATGGCTTTGGCGGAGAAGCTCCGCCGGGCGGATACGGTAATCGATAATTCGGGAACCATAGAGGAAACACGCAGTCTCGTCCTGAAAGCGTGGGAAAGGCTAAACGCAGCTCAATGCGTCTGACCATAAAGGCACTGAAACCGAAAAGAAAACCGAAAAAATTGAACGGCAAGCGGCCGGGCCGTCGGGAAAAGCGCCGTCAGGAAAGATGGAGCTCCATTAAGTACGCCCTGATTTTTTCCCTGGCCGCCGCCCTTATCGGGGCGTATATGTATTTTTTGCCCTTCTTTGAGCATCAGTACAGAAGCTCCGCCCCGTATCCCTTTTACCTGACAATCGAACGGGAAGCGGCCCGGCGGGGCGTGGACGAATATCTCGTGGCCGCCGTCATAAACAATGAAAGCAAATTCCGCCAAAGGGTTTCCTCCCACCGGGGAGCAGTGGGGCTCATGCAGCTGATGCCGGAAACCGCCCAATGGATAGCCCACAAGCTGGAGGATAAAAGCTACCGGGAGGAGAGGCTGTGGGAACCGGAGCTGAACATCCGTTACGGCACCTGGTATATAGCCTATCTCCTGGAACTGTTCGAGGGAAACGAAGCCCTGGCCCTGGCCGCCTATAACGCCGGGGCAGCCGTCGTCCACGAATGGATGGAAAATGACGGCTGGAGCGATCGCTTCGCCGAGGGGGAAAAAATACCCTACGGCGAAACCCGCCATTACGTGAAAAGTGTCTTGTCCGATAGGGAGCGGTACAAAAGGCTTTATGCCCCCCAGAAGAATAAATAAGGATTTCTAATAAACTTTTAATCCTGCCTGTATCTTTATCTAATGGGGATCAGCTACACTCCGGGAGTAACAAAGATTTCAACCACAGCTGGAAGGAGCTGGTCATCATGATGAAGAAGATTCTTGCCGCCTTTATGGCCGCGGTATTCTGCGCCGGGGCGGCAATGACTGCAGAGGCCGCTCCCAAACCGGTTGATAAGCCAGCTGTAGTCCATCAGATTAAAGAAAAGGATAAGCTGCCAGAACATGGTCCCAAAGACCGTCAAATCGAAATCAAACAGCATAGGCCGGGACACCACCGGCCAAAACCAAGGCCTTTCCATCGGCCGCCGCCAGGGCCCTGGCACTTTCATTGGTCAATGCCGGGACATTTTCACCGGCCGCCACCACCACCGCTGCCTCATCCCGGACATTTCCACCGGCCGCCGCATCATCGGCCCGGGTCCAAACCGTTTCATCGTTGACAAGCAAAATAGGACAAGCCAAAAAGCTTGTCCTATTTTTTATAACTTCATACCCCGTGTTTTCTTCCTATAATTTCTAGTTATCGGAAATAATGTCCCTGCCGGTTTTCAGGAGTTTTCTCAAATCCCCACAATCCGCGAAAAATTGAGTGTTTTTAAGTACAGCGTAAAGAAGGAACATATTACGCGTAACTTAAAATTTGTAATTAGCTTCCCATTTTATCAACTCTTATAACTGGATTGATAGCTACCCTACCGGATAATACAATCTCATTCATCAAATTTTCCGTTCACTGTCATTTATTACTTAGACGCTGAACCTGTTTCCTTTGGTTTGAAATTACAATCCGGTTTTCCTTTATTTTCAGGAAATGTAGCTTTACAATCGGGATAGCCGGAACATCCCTCAAAAGAAAGGGGGAAAGAAACCCAGAGAACAGGCCAGCAAAGAGCCGGCGATAAATTTTTTCAGCATAATGAACACCACCTGATAAATATCATCTGTTGTAATTTATTTTTTGATTGTGTAAAGTTGGCGGGGCTTTTCTTTCAGCTGCCCTTGCCGTCGGTCTCCCGGCGGCTGGCAAAGAAATCTTTCAGCTTCCCTCTGCATTCTTCCTCCAGCACGCCTGCCCGGACCTGGAGCTTTGTCCCTAAGGCCGGGTGACCGGGAATGTTGAAAATTGATTCCACCGCCCCCATATGGCTGTCAGGGGCCCCATAGACGAGCCGCTTCAACCGGCTGTTGACGATGGCTCCGGCGCACATGGGGCAAGGCTCCAGGGTGACGTAGATGGTACAGTCCGCAAGCCGCCAGCGGGCCAGCCGCCTGGCGGCCCGGCGGATGGCCAGAATTTCCGCGTGGGCCGTGGCGTCGGGGGTCCCTTCGCACTCGTTGCGGGCCGCTGCCACAAGGCTGCCGCTATCGTCCACAATGACTGCTCCTACCGGGATTTCCCCGGCCTCGGCGGCTTCTCCGGCCAGCTCCAGGGCGATGGACATATTCTTTTTGTCGTTCAGTCCTGCCGCCTGTTCACTGACGGGGTGATCCCGCCTGGTGGTATATCGGCTGTCCTCCATAGCATCCCTCTCGTAACGGTCTTTGGCCGTTGAAAGCCATCAGGCAGAAACGGCCTGATGGCTTTACCACGACAAGGGGCGCCGCGGTTTTGCGCGGCACCCCTGAAAGTTTTTGTGAATTTTAGGAAAGCAGTACCTTGTGGGAAACGTTGACCCGGCCCTGGCGGTCGATTTCAACGACTTTAACCTCGAGCTCATCGCCGACCTGAACCACGTCTTCCACCCGGGCGACCCGCTCCCTGGCCAGCTGGGAAATGTGGCAGAGGCCCTCTTTGCCCGGCAGGATCTCAACGAA
>CAJTSO010000072.1:0-946 GCA_910579115.1 uncultured Selenomonadaceae bacterium | reverse complement strand
CCTTTGTAGGCAACGCCGACCTCCACATCCCGGGTAAGCTCTTTAATCCGGGCCACGGCCCGCTGGGAGTCCTGAACATTGACGGCGGTGATGAGAACGGTGCCGTCGTCATGAACGTCGATCTGGGTATTGGTTTCCGCGGTGAGCTCTTTAATCATCTTGCCGCCCGGCCCGATGACGTTGCGGATCTTGTCCACATCAATGTGAATCTCGGTAACGCGGGGTGCGTATTTGGACAGCTCGGCCGCCGGGGCGGAGATGCAGTCCATCATCTTGCCCATGATATAGGCCCGTCCCCGCTTGGCCTGCTCAAGGGCGGCGGAAAGGATGTCCCGGGTGATACCGGCGATCTTTATATCCATCTGGATGGCGGTGATACCCTCAGCGGTTCCGGCCACCTTGAAGTCCATATCCCCGAGAGCGTCCTCCATGCCCTGGATATCCGTGAGGATGGTGTAGTCCTCTCCATCCTTGACGAGACCCATGGCCACGCCGGAAACGGGACGCTTAATGGGCACGCCGGCATTCATGAGGGAGAGGGTGGAGCCGCAGACGGAGCCCATGGAGCTGGAGCCGTTGGACTCAAGGACTTCGGAAACCAGGCGGAACATATAGGGAAATTCCTCCGCCGAGGGGATGACCGGGACGAGGGCCCGCTCCGCCAGGGCGCCGTGGCCGATTTCCCGGCGGCCGGGGCCTCGGGAGGGGCGGGCTTCGCCTACGCTGTAGCCAGGGAAGTTGTACTGGTGGATGTAACGCTTGGTCTTTTCGGTAGTAAGATCGTCAATGGTCTGCTCATCCGCCAGGGAGCCGAGGGTGGTGATGGTGAGGATCTGGGTCTGGCCCCGGGTAAAGAGGCCGGTACCGTGGGTCCGGGGCAGAATGCCCACTTCACAGCTTACCGGGCGGACTTCATCCAATGCCCGGCCGTCCGGACGGATTTTCT
>CAJTSO010000071.1:1068-7311 GCA_910579115.1 uncultured Selenomonadaceae bacterium | reverse complement strand
AATAACCGGGGAAATGCTGGCGGGCCGAAGGCCGTCACCGCAGGTGGACTATCAGCTGGCGGCGGCTTTCAAGGATCGGCTGCTTCACATGGCTTATGATAATTTCCGCCGGAAGAAGCACAAGTTCAAAGCTCTATTTTCCGAGGAGCAGGCGGGCACGGATTACTGGCTGCCGGACTACGCCCTTTACACGGCTTTGAAAAATCATTTCCGTTGCAGCTGGACAGAGTGGCCGGAGAAAATAAGGAATCGTTTACCCTCGGCTGTCAGCGAATACAAGGAGCGGCTCGCCCCGGAAATCGAATTTGTGATTTTTACCCAGCGGGTATTTGACAGCCAGTGGAAGCGGCTGCGGGAGTATGCCAACCGTAAGGGCGTGGAAATCCTGGGGGATCTGCCCCTGTTCGTAGCGCCGGACAGCGCCGATGTCTGGGCTCATCCCGAGTATTTTGATTTGAATGAGGACGGCAGTCCCCATACGGTGGCGGGTTGTCCGCCGGATTACTTCAGCCGGCAGGGTCAGCTGTGGGGCAATCCCCAGTATGACTGGCAAGCCCTGGCAGCGGACGGCTATAACTGGTGGATTCAGCGGCTGCGGCGGCTTTTCGCGCTGGTGGATCGGGTCAGGATCGATCACTTCCGGGGGCTGGAGGCTTTCTGGGAAATCCCGGGGGATGCGGAAACCGCCAGGGAGGGCCGCTGGGTAAAAGGCCCGGGAGAGAGGCTTTTTGCGGCGGTTTATGAAAAGCTGGGGCCGGTGAAAATAATTGCGGAGGATCTGGGGACATTGACCCCGGAGGTCATCCACCTGCGCAAAGGGTTTGGGTTGCCGGGAATGAGGATATTGCAGTTTGAGCTGGGGGAGACGGATCAGCATACGGCGGGAATGACCGTTGAGGAGGATACTGCCGCTTATACGGGGACCCACGATAACGATACGATCATCGGCTGGCTGAACGGGTTGAGCCGGGGAGAAAAGCCGGATCCCCGGGCGCTGTCCTTTGCATTGAAAGCCCTGGGGCTGCCGCCTTCCGAAACCGTTGAAAAGATTGGAAAAGACAAATTGGCGGAGGCGGCTATCAGGTACGTATATAAAACGGCGGCAAGGCTGGCGGTGGCTCCGCTACAGGATATACTGGCCCTTGATGGCACTGCCCGGATGAATGTACCGGGAACGGCGGCGGGGAACTGGCGCTGGCGGCTGGCGGATATGGCTCTGCTGGACAGCCGGCGGGCGATGAGTCTGAAGGAGATGGCCGCGGCTTCCGGCAGATCGCGATTTGGGCCGAAGCCCTGACCGGGGAATTTCCTTTGAAATGAGGATCGGTAATTGACACTTTATTATTTAGCCTGATTGTGTTATCCTTATGGAAGATAAAAGGAGTGGATATTATGGCTGATTCATCAATGGTATTTACCGTAGAGAAAAAATGTCCCTTATGCGGTGAAGTCACGAGAGTGACGAAGACAAAATCCCGTCTGGTGGTCGTGAAGACAGATTGGGATTTTTGCACCCACTACCGGGATTTTAATCCGTATTACTATGTTCCATGGGTCTGCGAGAAGTGCGGCTACGCCGCCGATGAGAAGCATTTTACTACCGAAATGCCCGCCAACCATAAAAAGACCTTGAAGGAATTTTTGGACAAGCGCCATGTGGAGTTCAAGTATTCCCTGGAGCGGTATATGCCGGATGTGGTTGCCGCCTACAAGCTGTCCATATTCTATGAGGAAATGCTGAATACCTCCGAGGCGTACCGGGCTGGTCTCTATCTGAAGCTGGCCTGGGTTTACCGTCTGGCGGAGGATGATGAGAACGAGCGTACTTACCTGACGAGAGCGCTGGAATCCTACGAAGATTCCCTGTACAAGGAACGGTATCCGCTGGGAACCCTGACCGATACCATGGTAATGTATCTGGTGGGGGCCATCAGCTTTGAGCTGGGGGACGTGGAGAAAGCGGCCCAGTACCTGGGAAGAATGGTAAATGACAACGATATTAGGACCAGTGACCCGAAGCTCATGGACAGGATAAAGGATCTCTGGACGGAGGTCCGTGAACAGCGGGCGGCGGAGCAGACCGTTCAGGCTAAGAAAAATCCGGCCGGAGCAGCCAAGCCCGATGCCGCATCGGAAAAGAGGGCTTCAAAGTGAGTGAGAATCCACACGGAGCCAATACCATAGGAAGGAATATCAGAAGCCGGGGCTTTTTTCCAGTCTTGGCTTTTTCCTTTGTCTGTTTCCTGGCCCTCTGGCTGCTCGCCGGGGCAGAGCAGGCGGCGGCAGGGAAAAAAAGACAGCCCCAGATAGTTTTCGTTCCCCACGATAACCGGCCAATATCCTCAGAGCAGACAGCTCAGGCGGTGCGGGAGCTGGGCTACGAGGTCCTAATGCCCCCGGCGGATATATTGGGGGGGAGGGACGTGTACGGTGAGCCGGAAAAGGTCTGGGAATGGCTGGAGGAAGCCACGAAGAAACAGAAGCCGGTGGCGGCAGTCCTTTCCTCCGACACCCTCATCTACGGCAGTCTTGTTGGCTCCCGGATGCACAATTACGACGAAGCGGTACTGCGGCAGCGGGTCTTACGGTTTGCGGAATTTCGTTCCGACCACCGGCGGACTCCCCTCTACGTGTTCGGTTCCATTATGAGGACGCCCCGGGACGGAGAGGCATCAGGCACTCAGGAGCCCAGCTACTATCAGAATCTGGGAGCCGATATATTCCGCTATACGGCTCTGCTGGATAAAGCCGAGACGAAGGGGCTGTCCAACAGAGAGAAGAAGGAAGTGAAATTCCTCCAGCGGCTTATTCCAAAGGATGCCATCAATGACTGGCTGAGCCGCCGGGAGAAAAACTTCAGGGTATCCCAAGATCTGATCGACCTGGCGAAGGTGGGGAATTTTGAATACCTGGCCTTCGGCCGGGACGACAATGCGCCCTATTCCCAGACCCACATGGAGAGCCGGAAGCTGAGTGAATACGGCAAGAGCCTGGGGATCAGCCGCTTCCAGGCCATGGCCGGTATTGATGAGTTCGCCATGCTGATGCTGGCCCGGGCGGTCATTCACCACCAGAATGAGCTGCCCTTTGTCTACGTGGCCTACAACTGGGGCAAGGGGCCAAAGACGATTCCCGCTTACTCCGATGAGCCAATAGAAAATTCCATGCGGGACCACATCGTGGCGGTGGGGGCGCTGGAAGTGAAGTCCCCCGAAAAGGCTGACCTGGTGCTGCTGGTGAATACGAATCCCAACGGAGCAACCTACGCGGCCAACGAGCCGAAGAATGACGGGAGACCCCGGGACGCCACAAAATTCTTTGTGGAGCAGGTGACCAGTCATGTGATGGCCGGGTATCCCACCGCCGTGGCAGACATTGCCTTTGCCAACGGGTCGGATAACGCTATGATGGAGGGCTTGCTGAAAAACGGCCTGCTCTTCCGGCTGCGGGCTTATGCCGGCTGGAACACCGCCACCAACAGCAGCGGTTTCGCTCTGGCTCAGGGAGTCCTGACAAAGAAGATGACCGATGAGTCCCGGGACAGGCTCTTACTGATGAGATACCTTGACGACTGGCTCTATCAGGCAAACATCAGGACGACCATGGCCCGGCAGCTGGGCTGGTTCCGGGGAGCCTTCGCTTATTCACGGCTTGACGATAAGCGGAAACCGGTCGAGCTGAGAACAACAAGGCTCATGAAGCAGCTGGCGGACAGAAAGCTTCCGCCCTTTGCCGAGCTGGAAAATCTCACGGTAACGTTTCCCTGGAACAGAATGTTTGAAGCGGAATTTATCATGGCGCCAAAGCAGCAGCCCTTTGATATTTTCCGGTCGAAGCTTTCCCAGACGAATGCAGAAAAATGATATGTATGGTGATTTGCAATGAATAACAGAAGGTTTTTTCCTATTTTTATTTTTTTTGCTCTCGTAATGTCCTTTGCCTTGCCGGCGCTGGCGGCTGACGGGACGCTGGAGCCGCCGAAGCCGGCCCTTTTCGCTACCTGGTGGGCGCTGGTTCCGCCGGTGGTAGCCATTGTCCTGGCCCTGGCCACGAAGGAAGTGTACAGCTCCCTGTTCTTTGGCATTGCCTTTGGCGCCGTCCTGTACTCGGGCGGTTCCTTTGAGGGGACGGTGCTTCATGTATTCAACGATGGCTTCATTAAGGTTCTGACGGACCCTTATAACATGGGTATTCTCATTTTCCTGGTGCTTTTGGGGGCGATTATCTCCCTCATGAACCGGGCGGGGGGCAGCGCCGCCTTTGGCCGTTGGGCGGAGGGACGCTTGAAGACCCGCATTGGCGCGCAGCTTAGTACGATTCTTCTGGGACTGCTGGTCTTTGTGGACGACTACTTCAACTGTCTCACCGTTGGCAGCGTAATGCGCCCCATTACCGACCGCCACAATATATCCCGGGCAAAGCTGGCCTATCTCATCGACTCCACGGCCGCCCCCATCTGCATAATCGCTCCGATCTCCTCCTGGGCCGCGGCAGTCAGCGGCTTCGTTGAAGGGGAAGACGGCTTCGCCCTCTTTGTCCAGGCAATACCTTACAATTTCTACGCTATTCTCACCATCGCCGCCATGATCAGCATTACCCTGATGAATTTTGATTTTGGTCCCATGGCGCGCTTCGAGGAGCTGGCGGTTGCCGGTCATGTTACAGATGCCCACTGCGCCCTTTCCGTCCAGGAGGATGATGAGTCTGCCCGGCCGGGCAACAAGGGGGGAATGATCGACCTGGTGATTCCCATTATCAGCGTGGTAATATTCTGCGTCATCGGCATGATTTATACCGGCGGATTTTTCTCCGGCACCGGTTTCGTGGAGGCTTTCGGAAATTGCGACGCTTCCGTGGGATTGTCCTTGGGCAGTTTATTCGGCTTCATCTTCTCCGTAATCGTTTATCAGGTGCGGAGGATAATTTCCTTCCGGGACGCCATGGGCAGTCTCGTTACCGGTATCAATGCCATGGCCCCGGCCATTTTGATCCTTACCATGGCCTGGTCCCTCAAGGCTATGACTGACAGTCTGGGGGCAAAGGAGTTCGTCGCCGCTTCCATGACCCTGGCGGCGGGAAATCTGGTGGCCCTGCTGCCGGCGATCATCTTTCTGGTGGGCTGGTTCCTGGCCTTCTCCACCGGTACAAGCTGGGGGACCTTCGGCATCCTCATTCCCATCGTGGTGGCCGTGTTCCAGAACACCAGCCACGAGCTGATGATTATTTCCATCTCCGCCTGCATGGCCGGAGCGGTTTGCGGCGACCACTGCTCGCCCATATCCGATACCACCATCATGGCTTCGGCGGGAGCCCAGTGCAACCATGTGGACCATGTAAATACCCAGCTTCCCTACGTGATAGTGGTGGCCTCGGTTTCCTTCGTGTCCTATATCATCGCGGGATATACCCAGTCCGCCGCGTTGACCCTGCCCATTGCCCTGGTCATGATGATAACGGCCCTGTTCCTGCTGAAGCGGCTGAAGAGCAGGGAGAGACAAAAGGTATCCGTAGAAGAGGTTTAAGGCAAAAGGTAAAAACATAAAGAGACCTCCTGCTGTAGTGTTCGGTTACTCTACAACAGGAGGTTATGTTTTGTCTTTTTTTACGGGCACAGGCTGTCTCTAAAGATTGATTTTTTATCTAAGCTTTCCATTTTTTAGCAGCCTAGAAAAAGCGCTCTGCATAGCTTTTATTTTCTCCAGATAATTCGTTTCATCGTACCTGATGTACCCTACCGTCATCCACCTGCCCAGACGAAATGGCTTTTTTTGGAACTCATCTCCCAATTTTTGGTGGAAATAATCATAAAGTTTCCAACGGATTTTTCGTACTTCATCATTGTTTGTTTCTTTGTTTTGGGGGTTAATGGAATATTTGAGGGCAATAATATCATTTTCGATCTGTAGATAAAGAGAATCGCAATACTGCTCGTATAGCCCGATATTATCTAAATCCCTCCTGCTCAAAAATCCCCACCACGATCCCATAAAACCGCCGGAATGGTTCGACACATGTCCCCATGACATATCTACATCTTTGAGTACCGTTTCACGTAAATGAATAAAAAATCCCTGGTAAGCGCGGTCTGACCATTTGGATATAGGAAGAGTCTGATATGAATTGACCTCATGCTCAATTGATTCCAGATACTCCACATAATCTGAAAGTATCTGATTGCCTGCGTTCTTTACATAGGGACGGAACAGCTCAAGGAGATTCTTTCTGGTAAATTCAAAATCCACA
>CAJTSO010000071.1:0-1014 GCA_910579115.1 uncultured Selenomonadaceae bacterium | reverse complement strand
TATTCTCTTCCGCAACCCCCTTATCCAGCAGGGTTTTCTTATATCGGTTGATCTGATTGCCATGCGTATTGGTGAAGGTTTTATCTTCTATGATAATATTTAGTTTGTGGTTTATCTCTACAAATACATCAATATGCTCGTATTGCCGCTTTATATCTGTCACACACGCACTGTTCGCCAGGTTAAGACCGCTTGCGTTTAATATTTTGTTCAAAAAAGCAACGGCGCATTCTCCTAACTGGGCGCTTTCTTTCCAACCGGATTCCGTAGCGTGAGAAAGCAGCCAACAAATAAAGGCATCTTGGGAAAGCTCGCTGGTTGCGTAACGAAATAAATTAGTGTTCCTAAGTTCTGAGACCATTCGTTATCCCCTCCTTGAATTTTAATTGTTGATACTTATTATAACATATTATTTGCTGAAAATTGTACTAAATTTAGTCATAATACACGAAAAAATACTCCCTTCTGGAGACAAGATTTTAATCATTGCGCTTGTCTGGCTGGAAGGGAGCATATAAGTTTTTATGCCAGCGTCAGGGATGCGATCCTCTATTCTTCTATTCCGTCGAACTCTTTGGGCAGGGTAAATTCCCAGGCGCAGACCATTTCATCGGGATGAGAATGCAGTACAATGGCGGTGTATCTAAATGTATGCCATACGGAAGAGTGGACTACGCCGCTTTGCCGTGAGGGGCTATACGCGCGTTTCGAAGCGGATGCGGCGGATGCGCTGGAGCGCCTGCACGAAGAAGCTGATATTAGCGACTCGTGAACGTAAAGCGCGTAAACAAAAATTGTATTTTTTTATAGTTTGAGCCCTGGCAAATAGCCGGGCTTTTTTATTGGTGAGGTGTATGATACAATAAAAATGACTTTATATTTAATCGAGGGGTGATAATCATGCAGATAGGGAAGTTAGAAAACGCGAGCGCGAGCTATATCGACCCCACGGCGAAAGCTATGCGCGCGTCGGCGGACAGCGCCTCGCAAGGAAAAGCCGATGTTACGTCAATC
>CAJTSO010000070.1:5539-7447 GCA_910579115.1 uncultured Selenomonadaceae bacterium | reverse complement strand
CTTGACGCCCCGGAGCTGTCCAGCGACAGCCAGCCCCTGAACGGCCTTATGGAAAGCATAATCGCCGCCGGCAGCAGCGGCGTCCTCTGCCTGCGGGACGCCACCCGAGGCGGGCTGGCCGCGGTGCTGAACGAGCTGGCTTCAGCCGCCGGGGTGGGTATCCTCCTGGAGGGCGGCGCTGTTCCCATCCGGCCCCAGGTGCTGGGAATCTGCGAGCTGCTGGGCTTTGACCCCCTGTCAATGGCCAATGAAGGAAAGTGCATCGCCTTCACGGAGCCCTCCGCAACCAAGGAGGTGCTGGCCGCCATGAAGAACCATGAAGCCGGGAGGGATGCCGCCCTCATCGGCCACACGACGGAAAAGCATCCCGGCCTCGTAGCCGTCTCCACGGAGCTGGGAGCCCTGCGGCTGGTGGAGGTTCCCTCCGGGGAGTTGGTCCCGCGGATCTGCTGAAAAACCGGCTTTGGAAATACGGGCCGGGTCAATCCGTTCCCCTCTGGTATCCGTCTTGGGAAAATCAATTTGAGCTAAAACGGACCCTTTGCCGATGCTCTCCCGGGTTATAACCGTCTTTTACCGCATTATAAAACTATTGAGGTATATGCTATGGCCAATCAATTTCCGCCAGCCGCCAGCAAACGGCGCCGCCTGGCCGCCTGCTATCTCGTGAAGGACGAGGCCGGCGAGCTGCGGCTGTCCCTGAACAGCATCAAGGACTTTGCAGATGACATCTTCATCGTAATGACGGAGAAAAACGATGAGGTTGACGCCGCGATCAAAGAATTCGGCCGGGAGAGGAGCAGCTTTTCCCGGCGGGATACCAGCCTTACAGTCTGCTTTTTTCCCTGGCGGGACGACTTTGCCGCGGCCAGAAATTTCGCCCTTGAGCTTGTCTATGACCGGGCCCCGGAGGACCCCTGGATCCTGTTTCTGGACGCGGACGAATTTCTCCCCCCCGAACGGGGAAAAACCTGCCGGGACTTCTGGCCAGAGCCGACGCCGCCCCCGTCGATCTGGTAGCCCTGCCCATCGATAACGTAGACGGAGCCGCCGCCGATGCTCCCCTGCTGCTCCGCTCCTTCGGCTCCCGCCTGCTCCGCACCGCCGCCGGTATCCGCTACGAGGGGGCCGTCCATGAGCGGCCGCTGCTGCCGGACGGCAGTCTCCCCCGGACCGCCACCGTCACCGCCGATGAACTGCTGGTGATCCATACCGGTTACCGCAGCGGGATAAACGAGAAGAAGGCCAAACGCAACCTGAACATCCTCAAACACCGGCTGGCCGCCTGTCAGAAGGCCCGTGAGGAAGCGGAAGCCGCCGGAGACGCCCAAGGGATAAAGCTGGCGGAGCTTCTCGCCTGGGAGCTTTACGGCTACTTCGCCGAAAGCTACGAGGGGTTGCACGACTACGAGGCGGCCATGAATTTCGCCGAAGCCGATCTGGATGTGCGCCGCTCCATACCGGAGCTGGCCAGCAACGGCACCTTCAGCTCCCGCAGCGCCAGGGTTCTCATCCGCTGCCTGAACCACTTTCCCCACCGGCTGGAGGCCCGGCTCAAGGCCACGGAAACCGCCACCCTGCTTTTCCCGCAGGTGCCGGAATTCTGGGCCGACCGGGCACTGGCGGTAATGGCCGCCGGGGATCTCCAGCTGGCTGTGGCCTACGGAGAAAAAGCCCTGGCCACCTGGCGGGAATACGAAAAAAATCCCGACGCTTACGCGGAGCCGGTAATGTTCGATAAGGAGCTTGCCCAGCGCCTGCGGGGAGATATCGACAGCTGGCGGGCTCAGTGTTGATAAATTTTCAATTACACGTTATTACTAAAAGAGCCTTCCCGAACGGGAAGGCTCTTTTCTCTTTAATATATATCCTTGTAAATAAGGCTCCCTGCGGTTAATGCCTGTCGTT
>CAJTSO010000070.1:5143-5529 GCA_910579115.1 uncultured Selenomonadaceae bacterium | reverse complement strand
ACCGCCGCAGCAGCCCTCTGACCCGCCGCAGCCTTTCCTCGTAAATCCACTCACCCACAGCGGGACCGCAGAGATATGCGGGAGCGTCGCTGCCCCTGACGCTCCTGATGGCCTGAAGAAATTCATCGATCCGGTAGAGGTAGGGAGGCAGCAGTCTGGCCAGCTGGCCAATCGCTTCCTCCAGATGATCGATGGTCCGGGAGGTAATAAACCGCATACCGCCGTCAATAACCAGCAGCAGCACGAAATCATCCGCCGTAAGGTAGGGATGTATCCTGTCTACCGCCACCAGCAGCTCCGTTATCTTGCCGGGCTTCGCCAGTCTGACGGCCCGCATATGCTCCCGGATGGCAAATTCTCCCGCCTTCAGCAGGCGGCCGGGCAGA
>CAJTSO010000070.1:385-5133 GCA_910579115.1 uncultured Selenomonadaceae bacterium | reverse complement strand
CCGCCGGTTCCAGTCCGCCAGAGCCTCCAGTCCCCGAACCTCATGACCGTAATGATGAGGCAGAATGTCCGCCGGGGTCAGCCCCTTACCCAGGTCGTGAACCAGAGCGGCAAACCGGCCGGCCGGGTTTTTCGTCCTCCGGCAGACAAGAGCGAAGGTCAGCATCGTATGATTCCAGGAATCCCCCTCCGGGTGCCAGCTTATTGGCTGCCCTTTTCCGATGAGGGCGGACAGCTCCGGAAACACACTTTCGATGAGTCCTGCCCGCCGCAGCATGATAAAGAACCGCTCCGGGGCGCCCCCGGCTTCACAGCTGATGGACAGCACCCGGATCAGCTCCCCCGCTACGCGCTGGCCGCTTACGGTTTCCAGCTCCGCCGCCAGCTCTCCCATGGCTTCCAGGGTATCCGGCTCGATTTCAAAGCCAAATTCCGCCGCCTGCCGGGCCGCCCGCAAGGCCCGCAGGGGATCCTCCGCAAAATGCTCCCCGGTGCGGCGGATTATTTTTTTCTTCAGATCCCTTACGCCGCCGCAGGGATCGATAAGCTCCCCGGTGAGGATGTCCAGCGCCATGCTGTTCATGGTAGTGTCCCGGCGCCGGAGATCCTCCTCGATGGAGATTTCCCCATCAGCCCGGACGCAGAAGCCTGTATAGCCTGCCCCAATCTTCCGTTCCGTCCGGCAAAGGGCCACCTCGCAGGGCTGCCCCTCTATCCTCATGAGAAAAACGGGAAAGCTCTTGCCCACGGTCTCCGGTGGTCGTCCGTCTTCCGCAAAGACTGCCGGAATTTCCGCCGGGGAAAATCCCTCCAGTACATAGTCCCGGTCATGGCTTGCTCCGGCGGGAACTCCCCGCACCCTGTCCCGGACCC
Source organism: uncultured Selenomonadaceae bacterium (assembly GCA_910579115.1). Classification (GTDB taxonomy): domain Bacteria; phylum Bacillota; class Negativicutes; order Selenomonadales; family Selenomonadaceae; genus RGIG250. Next base: position 4,261 of record CAJTSO010000070.1, on the reverse strand, counting down.
AGCCTCCTACGATATAGGCCCGGCCGCCGGCCGCAGCCGCCCGCCGGGCAAATTCAAGCTCTGTCATCGTCTCTTCCCGCTGTCAGCTTCATCGTCAATTCCCGCCAAAGCCTCCCCTATAGGGAAGCCAAACAAATATAGCTACACTGACAGCCCTGAATTGAGCCGCAACCCAAAGCCTCCCCTTTAGGGGAGGTGGCGGCGAAGTGCGACTCTCTAAGCTCTGCCGTCGTCTTACGACTCGGCAATCGCTAAGGTCGTCTGCATGACACTCACTAAATGCGTCCATCATTTCATTCGAACGCATTAAGCGAGTTAGTCAAGCCGGAGGGGTGATAAATGAACTATCAACTTATCCTGTCACCCCTCAGTCAGCTTCGCCAGAGGAGAGCCTATGAGACGGATTAGATGTTACCATTCCCTGCGATGGGAGATAACCTTTGCTCCCTCTCTGTCGATGGAGAGAACTATTGCCCGGGCCTCGGTTCCGTTAGCCCGGAAGGCCTCAACCATAGCGTCCCCCACTGCCGCCTCTTTTTCCAGCGTAAAGGCGATGATAGAAGGTCCGGCCCCGGACAGGACACAGCCCGCGGCTCCGGCTTTTCCGGCCGCCTCCGTCACATCGTCAAAGCCGGGAATAAGGCTCTTTCTGTAGGGCTGATGGAGCCTGTCCTCCAAAGCCATCTTCAGATAGCCAGCCTTGCCTCTGGCCATGGCCGCGGCCAAAAGCGCCGCCCGGCCCACATTGAACACGCCGTCAGCCCGGGGGACCGTGTCGGGGAGAACGCTCCGGGCCAGCCGGGTGGACAGGGTGAAATCCGGCACGGCCACAACCGCCTTCAGGGGAATATCCGGCCGGAAGGAGATACTTTCCGGCCCGCCCCCATAAGTAACGCTGACGGAAAAGCCCCCGTAAACAGCCGGAGCCACGTTGTCAGGATGACCCTCCAGCTCAGTTGCAATCCCCAGCAGCTCCTTTTTGCCCAGCGGACGCCCCAGCCATTCGTTGGCCGCCCGGAGGCCGCCTACAATGGCGGCGGCGCTGGAGCCAAGCCCCCGGGACACGGGGATCCTGCTGTACATCCGCAGCTTCATCCCCCGGTATTCATCGGCCTGGCCGATGCGGGAAAGGAGCCGCCGGACAGCTCCCCAAATCATATTTGTCCCGTCGGTGGGAAGCATCTCCGCTCCCTCCCCGAAGGATTCTATATCGAATTTTTCCTCCCGGTAAAGCTCCAGCTCCAGCTCATTGTACATCGTGAGGGCGATCCCCAGGGAATCAAAGCCGGGGCCCAGGTTGGCGCTGGTGGCCGGAACCCTGACCCGGACGACGCCCCCGGCCCCGTTCGTTTTTCTTTCCATATATCCAGATACCTCGGATTATATTGCCATTGTTCAGGAAAACAACTTAGCGTTTTTTCTCGATGTAACCCCCCTGTAAATAGAGTCTGCAAGAAAACCGTTAATCAACATCGGTGGTTAGCGATTGCCGAGTCGTAAGACGATGGCAGAGCTTACCACCGCTATGTTGATTTAAAGTGAGAACGTGTTTTCGGCAGACTCTATTTACAAGGTCGTTATTATTCCATTTTTTACAACAAAATTTTCCTCAGCCATTTTCCAGGGATTTGTCCACCCTGATCACGCTGCATACCCTTGCATTCCCCGGCAGGGCCGCTACCGACTGGGAGGCGGCAACGATACTGCTGTGCTTTGTGGTGTGGGTAACGATCACCACTTCGGCCCCGTCATCAACGTGGCGCTGAAGCACCGACTTCAGGCTGACTCCGGCCCAGCCGAAGGCTGTCGCCACAGAGCCCAGCACGCCGGGACGGTCGTCCATCCTGAGGCGCAGATAGTAACGGGACTCCGTCTCCTCGATGGGGCAGATCTGCTTCGGCTCAAAAAATTCCGGATTGATGCGGCTGCGGGAATCGGTAAGGATACCCCGGGCAGCCTCCACCACATCGGCGATTACGGCGGAAGCAGTGGGGCGTCCCCCGGCCCCCCGGCCGTAGAACATGGCGTCCCCAATGGCATTTCCCCGGACAAAAATCGCGTTGAACACGCCGTTTACACTGGCCAGGGGATGATCCTTTGTCAGGAAGGTGGGATGGACCCGGACATCAATTCCTCTGCCCTCCACCCGGCGGGCGATGGCCAAAAGCTTTACCACGTAATCCAGCTTCCGGGCGTATTCGATATCTACCGCCGACACATTCGTGATCCCCTCCACCTGAACATCCTCCAGAGTGATGTGGGTGTTAAAGGCCAGGGAAGCGAGGATCGCCGCCTTGCGGGCCGCGTCCAGGCCCCCCACATCAGCGGTAGGATCCGCCTCCGCATAGCCCTCGGCCTGAGCCTCCTTCAGGGCAACATCGTAGTCCATGCTCTCATTAGTCATCTTCGTCAGCATATAGTTGGTAGTCCCGTTGACGATGCCCATGACCTCGGTGAAGCGGTTGGCCGTAAGGCACTGCTTGAAGGTGGTGATAATGGGGATGCCGCCGCCTACCGACGCCTCAAAGAGGAAATCAACGCCGTTTTTTACCGCCGCGCCGAACATTTCCAGGCCGTGCTGGGCCACTACATCCTTATTGGCGGTAACCACCGATTTCCCGGCGGCCATGGCTCTGAGCATATATTCCTTGGCCGGGGCAATGCCTCCCATCAGCTCCACCACGATATCGATTTCCGGATCATTGACGATAGCGTCGATGTCCGTCACCAGCTCCAAATCCTCCAGGCCGGGCCGCTCCTTGGCCGCGTTGTGGACAAGGGCTTTCTTAATAGCTATGGGCGCGCCCACCTTCCGGTCGATCTCCCGGGCATTGTCCCGCAGAACCTGGACGACTCCCGTGCCCACCGTGCCCAGTCCCAACAGGCCCAGGCCTATAACTGTCTTTTCCATTGCCAATCTTTTCCTTCCTGCTAACCTCAGTCCCCGTGACCGAGAATTTCCAACCGCTTGACACCGGCCACCATCCGCAGCTTATCCAGCAGGGCCTCCAAATCTACGGTGAGGAGCTCAGTTTCAATGGTCAGCGCCACGCTGGCCACCCCCTGCCGGGGTATCCCCTGATTGATGGTCAGCACATTACCCTGATCGCCGCTGATGGTGTTCAGTACGCTGGAAAGAACCCCGGGCCGGTTGGACAGCAGCAGATTGATGGCCACGATCTTGTTGCGGCTGGCCTCAAAGAAGGGAAAAACGTAATCCTTGTACTTGTAATAGGCGCTGCGGGAAAGATTGGCCATCAGGACAGCCTTGTTGACGGTCCTGGCCTCGCCGCTCTTGAGCATTTCCTTTACCTTGATGGTCTTCTTGATGGCCTCCGGCAGAATCTCCTCCCGCACCAGATAGAAGCCGCTGTCATTTTCTTTCAACTATTTGGCACCTCCATTCAAAATTGGTGCTGAAAATTTGGTACTCTTATTATGAATTATTGACACCCTATAATATCATGTATTTTTCCAGTGGGCAAGTATCTTTTTGTGTATTTTTTGCGAACCTCATCGGAAAATCCGCCGCGCAAAAAAAAGAGCCGCCCTCTCCGGACAGCCCCAAAGCCCGTCTGATCTGTCTGCCGCCTCAGCCTTGCTTCCAGCGGCCCCCCTCAAAGCAAAGGATCGCCTCCAGCACCCCGCCGGCCACCACTCTTGCCCGGTCAGCCACCCGGCTGCACTGGGAGGCCGTTACCCGCATATCCACCTCGGCGATATCCTGCCCTCCGGACACCCGGTAGCCATCGTGAATAAGCCCCCGGAGCACGCCGTCACAGGGGGATGAGATCCGGTGAACCACACTCTCGTCATCGATAATCTCTCCCAGAGGGTCGCCGGTCTTGACGATGGCCCCGATGGTCCGCTTGGCGG
>CAJTSO010000070.1:0-375 GCA_910579115.1 uncultured Selenomonadaceae bacterium | reverse complement strand
ATGATACAGTCAGTACCGTCGGACAGGGAATTCCGCTGCTTCAGCTTCTGGGCTCTGCCCTCCTTTATCACTCTGCCCATCTCGAAGCTGCGGACCAGCTCTATCACGCAGTCCACATCCTGACCGGCGCAGAAGCCTTCCCCCAAACCGACGGAAAAGGCAACGGGCCAGTTATTTTCCCGAACTGCCCCGTCATTGATGGCATCTACCAGAATACAGTCCTTCAGCTTGTGGATCACCCGGCCCAGGGGGTCTACCAGCATGGCTATGCCTTCGGTCCCAAGCAGCCGCCGGGCTTCGTCATAGTTGGCGGCAAAGCGGCAGGTGACCCGCTCGATGGTTTTCGCCCCGCTGTATACGCAGTCAGCAAAGGAA
>CAJTSO010000069.1 GCA_910579115.1 uncultured Selenomonadaceae bacterium | reverse complement strand
CGGATGCAGCAGGCATGAAGGCGGTTATGTTCTACGTTCAGCTATACATGATTGCCAACATTGGTGCTTTTACTGTATTGGCTGCCGTAGAACCCAGACGAGGGGGAACGTCACATGCGCATCTTGCCGGACTGGCGCAGGCCGCTCCTTTGTTGGCAGCAGTGATGACGGTTTCGCTTTTGTCTATGGCGGGTATTCCGCCAACGGCCGGGTAAAATATATCTGTTTTCGGCAGCAGTGGATCGCGGATATTTGTGGTTGGCGTTTGTTGGCTTCATAATGTCGATGATTTCGGTTTATTATTACCTGATGGTTACAAAGGCGATGTACCGGGACGTGACAGAGTTTGAGGCCCAGCAGGCCGCACAGCCCCTTGAGTATTCAAATATCTTAAAACTTGTCGCCCTTTGTGCTATGGCAGGGACAATTATGCTTGGTGTTTGGCCCGAGCCTGTAGCCAAAATTGCTGGACAGGCAGCGGCAGCATTTGTTATGTAGTTAATTAAGGCATTGATACCCAACTTGTATTTTGCAGGTTGGGTATTTTTATAGTCCCATTACTCAAGAAAAAATCACAGAAAATTTATTTCTTTTTGCGATTGGCTATGATTAAGACACCAATTCCACTGTGGTAGTTAAAGGGCAGCCGCCGTTCACTTAACTGAAGTGGGGAACAGCTTTTGGTAGCTAAAAATGTGGATGATATGGAAATCCTTGGGTTTCTCTTTTTTATTGACACATTTTACCATGCGTGTTACATTAAATAAGCTAAATTGTAACGTTCGGGAGGAATTGTAATAATGGCAGAATTACAGGATAATAATATTCCTAAAGTATATGATCCAAAGTCCTTTGAAACAAAATGGTACAGCTATTGGGAAAGGCGCAAGCTCTTTCACGCTGAAGTAAATGATAAACCTGCATACAGTATTGTAATACCGCCGCCAAATGTAACCGGTCAGCTTCACATTGGCCATGCGGTTGATAATACCTTACAGGATATACTCATCCGTTACCACCGTATGAGAGGGGAGAATACGCTGTGGGTGCCGGGCTGTGATCATGCCGGTATTTCAACCCAGGCCAAGGTAGAGGAATCTCTACGGGCGGAGGGGCTTTCCCGTTATGACTTGGGCCGTGAAAAATTTCTTGAACGGGTCTGGGCCTGGAAGGAAAAATTTGGCAACCGCATTATGAGTCAACTGCGCTCTCTGGGTTCCTCCTGCGATTGGGACAGGGAGCGTTTTACCATGGACGAAGGCTGCTCCCGGGCTGTTCGCGAAGTCTTTGTGAGCCTTTATGAGGATGGTTTGATTTATCAGGGCACTCGTATTATCAACTGGTGTCCCCGTTGCAATACAGCTCTCAGCGATATTGAGGTAGAGCATGAGAGCGAGGCAGGTCATCTTTGGTATATTCGCTATCAGGTAGAGGGAACGGATAAGTTTGTGGAGATCGCCACTACCCGCCCGGAGACCATGCTGGGCGATACTGGTGTTGCCGTGCATCCGGAAGATGAGAGATATACGGATTTAGTGGGAAAGAATCTTATCCTGCCGCTTCTTGGCAGGAAGATTCCCCTTTTTGCGGATAGCTATGTTGATCCTGCTTTTGGTACCGGTGCAGTTAAGGTAACTCCGGCTCATGATCCAAACGATTTTGACATGGGCGAGCGTCATAATCTGCCACAGTTAAAAGTCATAAATAATGACGGTACAATGTCTGCCGATACGGGTAAATATGCCGGTATGGATCGTTATGAGTGCCGCCGTCAAATTGTCAAGGATTTGGAAGCTGCCGGTGCGCTCGTTTCTGTTGAGGAGCATGAGCATGCTGTCGGTCATTGCAGCCGTTGCCATACTACTGTCGAACCACTTGTTTCCAAGCAGTGGTTTGTAAAGATGGAGAGCTTGGCTAAGCCAGCGATTGAAGCAGTTCAGTCCGGAAGGATCCAGTTTGTTCCGGAACGGTTTACAAAGATATATATTGGATGGCTGGAAAATATCAGGGATTGGTGCATTTCCCGCCAGCTGTGGTGGGGCCATCGGATACCTGCCTGGTATTGTGAGGAGTGCGGCGAAACAAGCGTCTCCCGTACTGACCTTTGCAAGTGCCCAAAGTGCGGAAGCGAAAAAATAAATCAGGATCCAGATGTTCTTGATACTTGGTTCAGCTCTGGACTGTGGCCCTTTGAAACGATGGGCTGGCCGGAAGAAACTGCCGAACTGAGGAAATTCTATCCCACATCCACCCTTGTTACCGGATATGATATCATTTTCTTTTGGGTGGCCAGAATGGTCATGATGGGACTTCGCTTTGGGAAGGATATTCCGTTTCGTCATGTATTTATTCACGGCCTTGTCCGTGACGAACAGGGACGCAAGATGAGCAAGTCCCTTGGCAACGGAATTGACCCGGTGGAGGTTATTGAAAAATATGGTGCGGATACTCTCCGCTTTACCCTTGTAACCGGAAATACTCCTGGTAACGATATCAGATTTTCCGAAAAACGCGTTGAGGGCGCTCGAAACTTTGCCAATAAGCTCTGGAATGCCTCCCGTTTCATGCTGATGAATCTGGATGCTTTCGATGCAGAGTTTGTTCCTGCCCCAGAGGATTATTCGCTGTCCGACCGTTGGATCCTCAGCCGTTATGCCAGGACTGTAGCCAGTGTTACCAGCGGATTGGATAATTTTGAGCTGGGTGAAGCTGCCCGGATGATTTATGAGTTTATTTGGGGAGAATTGTGCGATTGGTATATTGAGCTCTCAAAGGGTACACTATACAATAAAGAAAATGAGCGGGCGAGAAAGACTGTCCAATATGTTTTGGCCTATATCCTTGAGCATACGCTTCGATTGCTGCATCCATTTATGCCATTCATCACTGAAGAAATATGGCAGAAAGTGCCTCATGCCGGTGAGAGCATTATGATTTCCCATTGGCCGACTGGTGAGGAAGGCAAAATAGATGAAGTGGCAGAAAGCGGAATGACCGCAATAATGGAGACTATCAAATCAATCCGAAATATGAGAGCAGAGGTAAGTGTATCCCCGGCGAAAAAGAGTGCCGTACTCCTTCACTTTACCGATGAAAGACTTCGGGATGTTTTTGATGAGAATCAGCGATACTTATTTGCATTGGCAAACGCGGAGCCTCTGACCATAATGTCGGCTGAGGCGAAAAAACCGGAAAACGCCATGGCAGCGGTGGTAAATGGGATTGAGGTATATTTACCGCTAAAGGACATGATCGATATTGAAAAAGAGACGGCCCGTCTCCAGAAGGAAATGGCCGTTTTGAATCAGGAAATTGAGCGCATCCAGAAGAAACTTGGCAACGAGGGTTTTACAGCCAAAGCTCCGGTAGCAGTCGTTGAAAAGGAAAGGGCAAAGCTAAAAGAGAATGAAGAAAAACATAATTCTCTTGCCGAGCGTCTGAAGTATTTATCATCACTATAATCTGTATATTACTTTCTTAGAGTTTACGGGACGGGTTTTTACCTGTCCCGTTTTTAATATCTAAGAGAAAGAACTATATTGGCGATTTACTTAACAGTTTGCGGCGATTATAAAAAGATATAGTAAATATAATATTAGATAAATAAAAAAAGGGTTACATCACTTTTGATTGCCTATATAATGAGTCCCGATTAGTAATCAGATTAATTATATTATACCAGAGGCGAAGAAAGTGCTGAAGAATTACGCGATTTATGAGCTACAGCCGGGGATGAAATTGGGGAAAGATGTCTTTAACAATGATGGAATTATTGGGGTTGAAGCCGGGGCAGAAGTTACTAATTCAATGATTGATGGCTTTGACTTGTGGGGCGTTTTTTCAGTAATTATTGATGAACCGGAAGCGGAAAAGCGTGAAGTCATAGTAAAAGCTAATCCAGCAACTGAGCACGTGTCTAATCCTGACTTCGTTCTTAACTATAGAATTAACCTGACAGAGCTTCATATTATTTATGATAAAATTCTAACGGATGGTAAAATTGATAGGGAAGCGATTCTAAAGCTGGTTAGTGATCCCCGTTTCTGGGCTCTTTGTCATGACCGCAATTCCATTATTTAGCTTCATTGCATTGACAGAAAAGATGAATATCTGATTCAACATTCCTTAAATATGAGAATATTAGCAGGGCTTATGGGAAACTGGCTGCGAATGAATAAGGAGGAAGAACGCAGCTCGTTGTCGCGGCACTGCTCTGTGATTCAGGAATGCAGCGAATCCCTATAACCATCAGGACAAAAAAGGAAAGCTTGAAGCAAATGAAATGAGCCTAGTTCGCTGCCACACAACATTGAGCAGTGAGATGATAAAGCAGAAAGGTTGATTCTTCTTATAACAGATAAATATCCTGAAATAGCTGGGCGCGGTAGATATATATGAGAAAATTTCATATAATCGTTGACAAAGCGGTACAATGCTGACAGAATGTCGAGAGGCATGAAGTAAAATCAAGTAAAAACAAGTCCGGAAGACCAGGAACGAGAAATGAATAAAACGATTTTAAGACTTTTAGAATACAACCGGATAACGGAAATATTGATGTCCCATTGTGGATCTTCACTGGCCCAAAATCTTGCGTCCAGGCTGACCCCGGCAGAGTCTCTGGAAGAGGCTGATGAGAAGCTTGAGACCACTGAAGAAGCTCTGAGGGTTCTTGCTACCCAAAATCCTCCATTAGGTGGCATACATGACATAAAATCGGCAGTTGAAAGAGCAAAGCTTGGCGCAATTCTGGAGTTGGAAGATTTTGTAACTATTCGGGAAACCTTGGACGCTGCAAAACAACTGAAGATTTTTTTCCGGGAGTTGGATGTTCTTGTTGATTGTGATATTTTACGGGAAAAAGCCCGCTCTTTGGAAGTACTGAGGAATCTGACAAAGAAACTTTATGAGACGATCGATGAGCATGGAAGTATCCGTGATGATGCTACCGGTGAGCTTTTACGTATTCGCCGGTCTATACGGGCAAATGAACTGCGGATAAAGGAAATACTGCAGGGAATTTTACATAATTCGGACAATCAAAAAGTTTTTCGTGAAACTATTGTAAGTATGCGTGGAGACCGATATGTCTTGCCGGTTCGGGCTGAGTATCGCCGCAGTGTACCGGGTATAGTTCATGACCAGTCCGCTACAGGGTCGACTCTCTTCATAGAACCAATGGCGGTAGTGGAGAGAAACAACGAAATAAAGGAATTGATGTTGGCAGAGCTGCAGGAGGTCAATCGAATTTTGTCATCTCTCTCTCGAGATGTGGCAAAGGAAACGGAAATTATTTTAGAGAATCTGAATACTATGGCCTTCATAGATTTCAGCGTTGCCTGTGGAAAACTGGCTCGAGATATGGGGGCAACCAGACCGGAACTGAATGATAAGGGGATTACAGACATAAAACAGGCAAGGCACCCCCTGATCGACAGGAAGGTGGCAGTGCCTATCGACATTAGACTGGGAGATGGTTACCGACTGCTCCTTGTTACCGGGCCTAATACAGGGGGGAAGACGGTGAGCATGAAAACCCTCGGTCTTCTATCATTGATGGCTCAGTCAGGCTTATTCATTCCGGCTGAACGGGGTTCCAGGCTGAGTGTTTATAGAGAGATTTATGCGGATATCGGTGACGAACAGAGCATAGAACAAAATTTGTCTACTTTTTCTGCCCACATGAAGCATATCGTCTTTATTCTCAGAAAAGCCACTCAAGATGATCTTGTGCTGCTGGATGAATTGGGAGCAGGAACAGATCCGGCAGAAGGAGCTGCTTTGGCGACGGCGATTCTGGAAGAGCTGCTTAAACGGGAGTCCTCCGTCCTGGCAACCACTCATTACTCTGAATTAAAGACATTTGCCTACAAGACGGCAGGGGTGGAAAATGCCTGTGTGGAATTTGATGTTAAAACCCTGCGGCCGACTTATCGACTGCTCATCGGAATACCTGGCGCATCGAATGCCTTTGCAATAAGTAAACGATTGGGCTTAGATAAGAGTATCATCGAACGGGCCAGTGGCTTTATCAAGGGAGATCACGCTCGTTTTGAGGAAGTGGTGGCTGAGCTGGAAAGTAAGCGACGCTTTTACGAGAAGAAAACTGATGAGCTCCGTGGGCGGGAAAGACAGCTTAAAGAACAGGAGAATCTAGTAAAAAAGCTTGAAGGAGAGCTGACTGAAAAAAAGACGGAGATCCTGAAAAAAGCCAAAGAAGAAAGCGCTTTAATAATCAGGAAGGCAAAACGGGATTCAGCGGACATCATAAGGGATCTAAAGGAACAGTACAATGATCAGGGAATAAAGAAAAGACAGCAGGCAATAGAAGAAGCCCGTAAACGATTAAAAGAGGCGGCTTTGGATGCGTCGGGGATCGAAGCGAGACCATCGGAAACTTACCGTGAGGAGGTTGATGTAGAGAGAGTCGTTACAGGGTCCACCGTATATGTGCCGTTGCTGGGACAAAAGGCCACGGTCGTGCGGGTGAAGGGGGCTGAACTTACAGTCGAGATTGGCAGTATGAGGACAAAAGTAAGCGCAGGAAGCTGCAATTTTGTCTCCGGGCCAAAAGAGGATAAGGAAGCTGGCGAAGTAAAGCAGGCTGGCATATATTTCAACAAGGTCAAGTCGGCCCGTACGGAGCTTGATTTGCGGGGTTATTTGGTTGACGACGCCATCCCGGAGGTAAATAAGTTTATTGATGATGCTCAGCTGGCCGGGTTAAAGAAAATAAACATTATCCATGGGAAAGGTACAGGACAGCTAAGGCAGGGCATCCATCAGTATTTGGAAGCTCATAAGGCAGTGGCAGGTTTTTATTTTGCCCGTGAGGACAAAGGGGGGAGCGGCGCTACGATTGTTGAACTGAAATAACTGGAAAGAAATATTATTTATGATAGAATATAATGGTAAGTGGGAAGTAGCATTGGCAGTATTATTATCAGAAGGGAGGCATTGAACAACAGCATGGCCTTGATTCGAATCATTAGAAAAAAAATCAGTCTCGTATATAAAATTCATATTTGGATGGGGTTGTCGTCGGCAATTGGGCTATTGATTCTTTGCTTTACCGGGATAATACTACTGGGTAGAAGCCCCCTTTATCAATGGAATAGTATGGGGGTTAAATTACCGTCAGAGAATTGTTATTCTTCGGAAGAAATATGGGATAACCTCACGGATGGACTAGGTGAAGTAGATCGTCATTTTCCTGGTGTAATCGTTTTAGAAGCGGCTGCTGATATAAAATACGGCCTGTTAAAATTTAAGCTTCAAAATAGAACGGAAGGAATTACAGGAAGTAGGGGTAAACAGGGAAAAGGAGCAGAGAAAGCGGCAGCCCTTGTAAGCTATGATGTGGACTTGAGAACCGTCAGCACACCGGTAATGCCCGTCTACCGCTCTGAGATCCTGAGGGGACTGCTACAGTACGCCAAGCGGATCCATACTGGTACAGCATTAGACTATTGGTTAAAGATAATATGGGTTGTCACTTTGGTAATATCTATGGTGGCAATAATTTCCGGTTTTCTTTTCCATGGGTTTGCCTGTAATGGGCCGTTGGGCCGGATTACTTTACCAAAGAAAAGCAAAAGATGGTTTTGGTCGGATGTGCATCGTCTCACTGGTGTGTTGACAGGAGCGTTTCTGTTTATGATGTCTGTTTCCGGGATACTTTTAATCACTGTTCCTTCTGGTTTTGGCCTGGAGTTAAAGGATCACGAGATACAGGCAAAAGAATATTTCAGCCGCATAGATAAGGAGTATGGTGAGGTTTCTTCTAATTTCAAAGTACTTCCTTCTGAAGCTTTACGGCGATTGAGGGAGAGGTTCCCGGCAGATAAATACCGTTTGTTATCAATAAAATTTCCAGCACAGGATAAGGAGTTTTATTCTTTTTATCTTACAGAGTCCCCTTTTGGCAATATACGAAATAATGCAGTTGAACTTGTATGCATTAGGCCTGATGGGGAA
>CAJTSO010000068.1 GCA_910579115.1 uncultured Selenomonadaceae bacterium | reverse complement strand
CCCGCCGTAGAGGCCGGGGAGCGGCTGGGATTTTTGCCGGGGGATTTCTCCGATAAGGTGGATCCCTACCTGCGGCCTTTGTACGATGCGCTTGCTGAGCTGATGGGGCGCGACGTTTACCAGAAGCTCATGGCCAAGGGGATCATTGAAATCGCTCCCCTTGCCTATATGCGGGGCCGCACCCTCAGCAACGCTTTCGTCATTCTCGATGAGGGACAGAACACCACCGGCAAACAGATGAAGATGTTCCTGACCCGCCTCGGCTACGGTTCAAAGATGGTGGTCACCGGAGACTGCGCCCAGGCGGATCTGCCCCGGGGCGTCCGGTCAGGTCTGGCAGAAGCACTCACGGTCCTGCGGGATGTCCGGGGAGTGGGGATCGCCCGCCTTACCGGAGCGGATATCGTCCGCCACGATGTGGTCAGCCGGATTGTAGCCGCCTACGAACGGGCAGAGCAGGCAGAGAAAATTTCCGGTCAAAATAAATTGAACAGTCAGCTTTGATTTTGCAGAGTGAGATTTACGCCAGCGAGGACTTTTTATGACCGTACTGATCAGCCGGGAGCCGGAAGGACTCTCCGTAGAAGACACCGTTGTTCCCACCATTGAAGCCGTCGCCGCCAAGGTATCGGAGCTGTACCGCCTGGAAAAGGCCGAGCTTTCCATCACCCTTACGGACAACCTGCACATTCAGGCCATCAACCGCCGGTACCGGGGAATCGACCGGCCCACCGACGTTATCAGCTTCGCCCTCAACGAAAGTGAGGAGCCGGAGATTCAGGATGCCGAGGTAAACATTCTGGGGGATATCATCATCAGCCTGGAGCGGGCAGCAGAGCAGGCGGCGGAATACGGCCACAGCTACCGGCGGGAGGTGGCTTTCCTCACCGTCCACGGGCTTCTCCACCTTCTGGGCTACGACCACATGGAAGATGAGGAGCGGCAAGAGATGGAAGAGGAGCAGCGGGCGGTCATGGAGGCTTTGGGGATTTCCCGGTGATTTTTTTGCATGGCGGCCGCTCCCGTTAAAGCCGCCTATCCAGGGGAGCCTGCCAGACAAATATTAAGTAATTTTATTCAGATTTATTTCCGAATTCAGCTATATCATGTATTTCAATAAAAAGGGAGAACTATTTTGAGCAACACTACCTCAGGGCCGGTACACAAATCCGGCTATGTAACCATCATCGGCCGCCCAAACGTGGGCAAATCCACCCTGACCAATGCCATTATCGGCCAAAAAATCGCCATTACCAGCGACAAGCCCCAGACCACCCGCAACCGCATCCTCACCATCCTGACGGAGCCGGACGCCCAGATCGTCATGCTGGACACGCCGGGCGTCCACAAGCCCATTTCCAAGCTGGGGGAATACATGGCCAAGGCCGTGGAATCCACCCTCAATGAGGTTGACGCCATCATTTTCCTGGTGGATGTTACGGAAAAGACCGGCGGCGGCGAGCGCTACATCATCGAGCGGCTGAAAAAAGCCCAGGCCCCCGTCATCCTGGCCATAAACAAAATCGATCTCATCCCCGACCCCGGCGAGCTGCTGCCCATCATGGAGAGCTACAGCAGACTTTTTGACTTTGCCGCCATCGTCCCGATTTCTGCCGCCACCGGCTCCAATCTGAAGGATCTGCTGGAGGAGATAAAGAAGCTCCTGCCGGAGGGCCCCCAGTATTACCCGGCGGACATGGTCACCGACCAGCCCGAACGGCTCATAGCCGGGGAAATGATCCGGGAGCAGGTTCTCCGCCTCACCCATGACGAGGTTCCCCACGCTGTAGCCGTGGAGGTCAGCGAAATGAAAACCCGCCCCACCGGGGACGTATTCATCCGGGCCACCATCTTTGTGGAGCGGGAAACCCAGAAGGGGATAATCATCGGCAAAGCCGGTTCCCTGCTGAAGCAGGTCGGCGCCGGAGCCCGCCGCGAAATCGAAGCCCTGCTGGGCTCCCGGGTTTACCTTGACCTTTGGGTAAAGGTAAAGAAGGACTGGCGGAACAAGTCCGGGATGCTGAAATCCCTGGGACTTACCAGCCCGGACCCCACCGCTTCCCTGGAATAATAACCAGCCCCGTTAAGAAATACAAACCACAATCCGGCAAACCATTATGGCACGTTCAAACTACTACACCGATGAGGCCATCGTCCTCCGGCAAAAGGATTGGGGCCCGGCGGACAAAATCGTCACCCTGTACACAAAGGGCCGCGGTCTTGTCCGGGCCGCCGCCTACGGCAGCCGCCGCTTACGCAGTCCCCTGGCAGGCATCCAGCCCTTCGGGGAAATAAGGGTGACCCTGACGGAGGCCGGAGCCGGCTCCCAGCTGGACACCATCCGGCAGTATACCTCTCTCAACCGGAACCCGGCTATCACCGAGGACATCCAGCGGCTGGCCTACGGCTCCCTCATCGCTGAGGTGGCCGCCCGCCTCAGCCCGGAGCAGGTTCCGGACGAAGCCGTCTACAGCTCCCTTGCCGGGGCGCTGCTGTCCCTTGCCCGGCGGAACCCCCAGCTGGTGGCAATATCGGCGGTTATAAAGCTCCTCCGCCTTACCGGGTGGGGAGAAATCCTCCCGGAGAAAACGGAGGAGACGGAGGGCCGGGAGGAATCCCTCCCGCCGGAAGCCGGAGAGCTTTTTGGCATCCTGGCCGGTCTGGACTGGAGCAATCCCCCCTCCTTCACGGCCAAACGAAGCCAGATAGCCGCCTGCGAAAATTACGTGATGGAAATCCTCGCCAAACGCACCGGCTGCCGTCCCCGTTCCCTGACCTTTATCAGGCAGCTGCGGTAACTTCTAATCCGTCTAATAGGCTCCCCTGGAGGGGAGGCTATTTTGTCAACAGTCTGACCTCTCCCAGAGGGAGAGGCAAGAACAACCCCTTGGCTCTCCCTTTGGGAGAGCTGTCACCGAAGGTGACTGAGAGGGCGTCCTGACTGAGAGGGTGTAAACTCAAATCTATCACCCTGCCGCTATCACATAACCGTAATTTTATTCCAACTTACATTTATTTACCATGAAGCATAGAAAAAAATCAAAAGGCGGCTGCCGCCGGTATTTGCTGGCCGCCGTTATCGCCCTTCTCATGGCGGCGATCATCGCCGCCGGTCTCGCCTTTCTGCCCCGGCTCTTTGGGCTGGAGCTGCCCTGGCCAGTTTCCTTTGCCCACACCCTCGTCCGCGGTAAGTCCGACGGTGAACCGGCAGCCCAGGCCCCGGTAAAAAAAATCACCCAGGTTCCTCAGACAATCAGCCTGAAATGGGAGCCCGTCCCCAACGCGGTAACCTATGAATTTCTCCTGCTGGAGGGGAACAAAATCTCTCCCGACAAGGTGATCCTCCGGCAGACCCTTTACACCAACGGCACATTTCTGAACCGCCGCCACCACCATTATCCCAACGATGCCGGCATCCTTTCCAAGGCTCATTGGGTCGTCCGGGGCCTCGATTACCGGGGGAACCCCCTTCAGGAATTCTCCTCTCCCCGGTCCATTACCGAAGAAATTTTCGACTCACCCACCGTCCTTATCTCCGGCGAGCTGGACAAGATGTCCGACGCTCCTTTATATCCCTCCTATGCCTGGATTCCCCGGGACGACACCTTCCGCTACGAGGTGGAGGTCTGGCAGCAGGGAGGCGCCGATGCAAAAACCGGCGACGTCCGGAAAGCCGTTTATCAGATCGAAGGCGCCGCCATCCTTGACCCCGCGCCCTTCCGCCAGCCGGGAAGCTACTTCTGGCGGGTCCGCCCCTTTACAAAAAACAGCCTGCCGGAGGATGGCTGGTCAGCCCCTCAGTTCTTCACGGTAAACCCCTCGGAAACAGTGCGGGTCGCCGCTCTGGGCGACAGCATAACCCACGGCGGCTCCCTGGCCGCCCCACCCTGCTACCGGATGTACACCTTCATGGACTACTGTCCCGTTCCCGTAAAGAACCTGGGCCGGGCCGGCGATACCACCGAAGATCTGGTCAACCGGTTTCAGGAGGATGTTCTGCCCTTCTTTCCGGAAATCCTCCTCATAATGGGGGGCATCAACGATCTGCGCCTGGGCAGTAAGGCGGACGCCGTTATCGAAAACCTTGCCCTTTTGGAAAAAGCCACCTGGAAAAAGGGCATTATCCCCGTCTTTGTTACGATCCTGCCCATCAATCCCCTGCGGATGGCCAGCTTCCCCAATATTGAGCCGGTGGCCAACGGCTGGCAGCAGGAGCTGACAAAAGTCAATGAATGGATAAAAACCCGGGAGTATTTCGTTGACGTGTCCTCCCCGGACCTTATCGACGAGATGGGCTGGCTGCGGGAAAGCTACAGCGCCGACGGGCTCCATCCCGACGCCAACGCAAAAAAGCATATGGGCGAAGCCATAGGGAATTATCTGAAAAAGCGTTTATCTTTACATAAGTAACAAAGGCTGTTATCCGGAACCCCCTGTGCCTTTACCCCGGTAACAGGGGAATTATCCAAAATTCTCAGTCCTTTTATATCGACCGCAAAGAAAACTCCGCCGTCCTCATCCGAGGCAGCGGTTTTTTCTTTGCCCTGGCTTTTCCCGGCCGGTAATTTTCCCCAAACCGCCAGACAGCGGTAAAAACGATGAAAATCATTTGATTTGCCCCGGATTGTATACTATAATTAAATGTTAAATATCATCGTATATCCCGATGAAAGCCTGATATCCCAAATCAATTCGGAAATGAGTGGTTCCATGTCGATAAATTTAACGGACATAAAGCGGAACCAGGGCCTTTTGGCGCTGCTGGTTTTCGCGGTCAGCCTGGCTGTCTATCACTACCTGGCCTTCGATACCGCCCCGGTGGGCCGGGAATATAAATTTACCGCCATCGGCGGCATCGGCTCCGGTCAGAGCGGCCGCCGCTACATCATCGACAACGGGCGCAAGGACCTTATAATCACCAACGAGAACTGCGAGCTCACCCGGATAATCCATGGTGAACATCAGTCCACGGGTTTCATGTACGCCACCGGCGTCAAGGAAGCCGCCAACGGGGACTTTTTCGTCATGGATATCGTCTACGACGGAACCAGCACCCGGATAAAAAAAGAGCGGATCCTCCGCTACCGGCCCGACTTCACCTTCGTGGGCGTCGTGTACGAGGAAAATTACGCCGCTGGCTCAATGCCCCATCTCTACGGAACCTTCCGGGAAATAAAGCCCATCGACAACGAGCTCTCCATCATCCGGGTGGACGGGGAAAATATCGAGCATATCCTCCTGAATCCCGACACGGGAAAGCTGAACGCACGCCAGGTCGCCACTATCACAGAGGGCATCATTGACGCCACCTACAACCGGGTGGGCAAGGGCATCTACGTCAGCACCAAGCAGCACAATATTCTCCGCATCGATACTGACGGCACCATTGACAACATATACAGCCAGGGCTTCCCCTGGGCGGTAAAATGCTTTGACGGCCGCTTCTACTACACCGACGCCATCACCGCCGAGCTGAAATGCCCCCGGCTTTTGGAGCCTGTCGTCGCTCAGGGTGTCTACGCCAACGGCTTTGCCGTCACCGGGGACAATATCCTCTACTATCAGCGGGATACCGTCTACGAGCTGGAGCCCCACAGCAAGATAAGCTACTCCTCCGTGCCCCTGGACCGGCTGCCCCTGAGATTTTTTCTCCAGTTCCTCATCGCTGCCTCCGCCGCCATCATGTTCCTGACCCTTATCAAAGAATACCGCCGGCACATGATCGAGCGTGTCATTACCGACAACACCCTGCCCAAGCGGATGTCCACCGTCCTGGGGATGATCGTCCTCACCAGCCTCCTGATTACCGCTGTGGTCATTAACCTGTTTATGAACGAGCTGAACCGGGCCGACGACGCGGCTCTCGCCAGCAGCTTCCGCTACACCGCCGATCTGATGGCGAAAAAATTCCCGGCGGATACCCTGCTCCGGCTGTCAAGCCAGCGCGATCATACCAGTCCGGAATACATCCAGCTTAAAGGCGAGCTGGACGACCTCGTCCGCCAGTGGCAGTCCTCCAAGGAAGACAGTACCGAAAGCTACTACACCTACAATCTCATTTATTTCACCAACGGCAAGGTCGCCCAGCTGATGAACCGGGAGGCCACCTTTGTCCCCGGCCGGATACTTCCCTTCACCGAGACGGAATATTACCTGAGGGCGGCCTCAGAAAACAGCCCTGCCTTTTTCTTTGCCGAGCCGGATGCCTACGGCACCTGGTCCTACTACTTCTACCCCCTGAAATCCGCTACAGGGGACACCATCGGGGGACTGGTGCTGGCGGCCAAGGTAGACGCCCTAAAATTTCTCCGCCAGGCCAAGTACCGGGAGATCGCCCTTTCCGCCGTCATGACCGTCATAATCGCGGTGGTGTCCATCATCGAGGTGTTCTTCTTCCTGGTTCACTGGATAGACAAGCAGGCCAAGCGGAAAAAACGCCGCCACATCTGCGACTATGCCCCCATCCGGCTGCTGGAATTTCTCCGGAGCCTCCAGCTGGGTCTGGTGACTCCCTTCCTGATCCGGAGCTTCGCCACCCTGGTAGGGGAAGCGGAGCTTACCAATCCCCTGTGGGTCACCCTGCCCTTCTCTCTGAGCTTTGTAGCCGGCATGATCGCCACCCTGTTCAGCGGCCGCTTCTTTGACCGTCAGGGCAGCAGTATGTCCCTGTTTCTGGGGCACTGCCTCTACCTTCCGGCAGGACTCCTGTTCCTTACCACCGAAAGCTATCTCCCCTGGCTCGCCGCCTACCTGCTGGGGGGCTTCGCCTGGGAGTTCACCGCCAACAGCATGGCCATCATGGCCGCCGCCACCGAATCGGGACAGGCCAGGGTCCGGGCCCTCTCCGACCTCATGTCCGGCCGGGCCGCCGGTACCGCCGCCGGTACCGGTCTCGGCTCCGTGATCCTTACCTTCTTTTCCGTCCGGACAGTCTTTGAATTGTATACCGCCATCGCCCTGATCTGCCTTCTCTTAGTGGCACTTTCCCGGAATTACCTGCCAAAGGAAAGGGAGGATGCCCGCAAGGCTCCCTCCGCCAGCGGCTCCCGGGCCCGGGACCTCATATTCAACAAGGAAACCTTCGGGGTGCTGTTCCTTATGTTCCTGGTTATCTCCATCCTCCGCCCCTACCGTGACGTAGCCCTGCCCCTGTACTCCATGGAGGAGAACATCTCCGTCATCGAGCTGGGCCGGGTGATGATGATTGCCTGTCTCTGCGCTACCTATCTGGCCCCAGTCATCATCCGCACCCTGCGGGAAAATTTCGGCAACCGTCACGCGGCGGTGGTATCAAATATCACCATGGTGGCTCCATTGCTGCTCCTGCCCTTTATCCCCGGCAAGTACACGGTTTATCTGGCCTGCCTGTTCATTGAGATGTTCTACGCCGCCGGCCGGCCCTATCAGAACGGGCTCTTTATGTCCCTTTCCTCCGTCCAGGCAGCTGGCCCCTCCACTGCCCAGACGGTCTTCGGCCTGGTCAGCACCGCCGGTTCGGCCTTGGGGCCTGCCGTCTTCAGTATTCTCTTCGGCGCCCTGGGCCTCACGGGTGGCAATGTGGCTCTGGCCGTCATCACCATCCTCTGCGCCCTGCTGTTCCTTGCCATCAGCAAGAAGGAGCTCTTCACCCATGGCCCTGCCGCCCAAAATGCCCAGTGATCGGTAAAACAAGGAAACAAAAAAGCTGGCTCTCGCACCAATTACCGGTGCTGAAAGCCAGCTTTTTTGACGGGAATTTTGGGGAAAAGAGCATTAAGGTTTTGCTACAGCATCGCCATTTTCTTAAATGCCGCTTCCGTCATGCCTGCCTGCTCGGCGGCGTCTTTTATTGACAGGATGTTCTTTCTTACCAGCTCCATGAGCATATTCATTCTACCTTCGGTGCGGCCTTCCTCACGGCCTTCCTCACGGCCTTCGTTCCTGTATTTTTCAATGATCTCACACATTCTGCTCACTCCTTCTTCCGTTGTCTTGAATCTGCGTTTACATTCGGAGGTTGACGGGAATTTTTCATCGTCGTAGGCTTCGTCCTCATTAAATACCTTCATCAG
>CAJTSO010000067.1:668-8350 GCA_910579115.1 uncultured Selenomonadaceae bacterium | reverse complement strand
CCGATGATCCTCAATGCAGACAAAAGCGTCCTGCAATTCCTTGGGAATGCTGGACAGCTTCACCGGCACCCGGTTTTCTTCCGCGTGAATGCTGGTAATCTCCCGGCCCTTAATATCGTAAACATGAGAAGATGCCACCGGGTTTATGTCAGAAATATCTTCCCGGGTATTGAGAGTAGCGGTGACAAAACCGCAACCGATTCCCGCCATTAGGATAAAGGCCACCAGACAGAAATAACTTATTATCCGGGCCGCCCGACCCCAGCCTCTCTTTTTCTTTTTGTGGGGCCTGCCCGCGCCGGAACCGGGTCTCGCCGGCCTGACACTTGCCGGCGCTTCCTTCTTATCCATATAACTCCTCCCTGCTCGAGGCAGAAACTTCACGTTTAATAAAGCACAACCGAAACAAGGCTCCTTGAGCCCGTATATTTGCGCATTATACCACAGAATTTATCGAAAAGAAAGAAAAATCACCGGCGGACCAAAGCCGCCGGTGATCGGGCACTGAAAGGAGTTTTAGCTTTTATTTTCGTTATGCCGCCGCGGAAGCCGCCTTTCTCCGCTGGAAGAAGTACAGGACCGCCAGGACAGCGATGCCGACGACATCCGTATCCACGCCCGGCTTGATGAGCATCAGGGCCCCCACGGCTGTCACTGCCCGCAGTAACAGGGAAACCGGCGCAAGGAAATACCCCTCGACAGCCACCGCGATCAGGAACACCCCCAGGCAGCCGGTAAGGGCTACCGTCGTGCCCTCCACCAGCGTGGTGTTAATCAGCATGAGCTGGGGAGCGTAGACGAACATGAAGGGAACGATAAAGCCCGCAATAGCCAGCTTCACGGAAGCGATGCCGGTTTTCATGGGATCACCGCCGGAAAGACCGGCGGCCGCAAAGGAGGCCAGGGCTACCGGCGGCGTCAGGTTGGCAAACATCGCGTAGTAGAAGCTGAACATATGAGCGGCTGCCGGGGCGATACCCAGCTTGGCCAGAGCCGGAGCGGCAATGGAAGCGGTAATGATATAAGCCGGAATGGAGGGCAGACCCATGCCGAGGATCATGCAGGTAATCATGGTGAAGACCAGCGTAAAGAGGATGCTGGTATCCCCCAGGGAAATAATGGTGTTGGCCATGGTGAGACCGAAACCAGTCTTGGAGGAAACGCCGATAATAATCCCCACGCAGGCGCAAGCGATAGCCACGGACACCGTCTGTTTTGCCCCATCGGCCAGCGCATCCACCAAATCACTGGCGGTCATGCGAGTCTCCCGCTTGACCCAGGATACCAGGATGGTTACCAGAATAGTGAGAACGGCGGAATAAATAACCGTCGTGCCGGAAAAGAACAGCATATAGAGCAGGAAGAACACCGGCAGAAGCAGGTGCCCCTGACGCTTCAGCACTTCACCAGTCTTGGGAAGCTGCTCCTTAGGCAATCCCACCAAGCCATCCTTAGAGGCCCGGAGCTGTACCTGAATGATTATTCCCAGGTAGTAGAGCAGGGCCGGTACCGCCGCCCAGACGATGATGGAGGAGTATTTGACGCTGAGCATCTCCGCCATGATGAAGGCCGCGGCGCCCATGATAGGCGGCAGCAGCTGCCCGCCTACGGAAGCGGCGGATTCCACCGCCCCAGCAAATTCCTTGGAATAGCCGGTTTTTTTCATCAGGGGAATCGTGAAGGCACCGGTGGTAACCACGTTGGCCACCGCCGAGCCGTTTATAGAGCCAAGGAAGCCGGAAGCGATTACCGACACCTTTGCCGGGCCGCCCTTTGTATGACCGGCCAGCGCCAGCGCCATATCGTTAAAGAACTGTCCCATGCCGGACTTCTGCATAACGCAGCCGAACAGTATGAACAGGAAGATATAGCTGGCGGCGACGCTGACGGACGTACCGTAGATACCTTCCGTGTTAGCAAAGAAATGGTTGGACAGGGATGTCCAGTCATAGCCCCGGTGCATAAACATCCCGGGCATACTCCTGCCATAAAGGCCATAAGCGATGAACACCAGGCTCAGAATAGACAGGGCATTGCCGGACACCCGGCGGCTGGCCTCCAGCACCAGCACCACCAGAGTAGCCATGACCATATCCGTCTGGTTTGCGTTGCCAGCCCGCTCCACAACTCCCAGATAATCCGTATAAATATACGCCGGAGCGGAAAAGGACAGCACTACCAGCAGCCAGTCAAAAAACGTAGGCTTCGCCAGGTCGGATTTCTTGGAAAAGGGATACATGATGAAGCACAGGGCCAGCATCATGGAAACATGCAGGGAACGGTGTACCAGGGTTACCGGCGGGCCGAAGGCGGCCGTATAGAGGTGGTAGCAGGAAACCAGAACGCAGGCGATGAAGAAAATCTTTTTGACCGGGCCAGCCAGCTTCCGGCTGGCGGATTCTTTATCGACCTTTTTCAGGACGGCCTCCGCCTTCTCATCAAGCTGGCCGTCAGCAGGCAGCTGAAGGGAGCTTTCCTCCATCCTCTTGTTATCCTCCATCCCACAGCCTCCTTTCTTCAATGCGTAAAATAAGCCTTCGATGCTCGGGTAAATCCTTTCCCGTCATCAAAAGCTCATCGTTGAGTTTAATATCTCTCGTGGCGAAATGTGAATTTATCCAGTCGAATTGCGGAAAAACCTGACCGATTTCATCCATGTATATCATCTTGTTCTTTACGTAGCACTTCTTCCCCTTGTTCTCAGGGATCCCCGCGCCAAAAGCAGGATAAGCGATGGTATCCAGCACCAGAGTATTATCCTTTTCTATGTGATAATACTCGTGCCATGGAATTTTTTCCCAGGAATGAACCCATCCAAAAAAAAGTTTATCCCCGACCTTCACCGGCTCCTGCCTGATAAGCTCGCCGGTTTCATAGTCGTATATTCTGAGGAGCCGCTCCTGCCTCCCCCAGCCCTGCCACCCCGCAAAGAGCGAGGCGGCAGCCACCAGGAGCGCAAGGCAGGCCGTCAGATGCCTTCTTGCCATATTCATTTTATGGTTTAGTCATGAATCGACCTATATTACTTGATGATGCCCTTGTCCTTGTAGTATTTCTCAGCGCCCGGATGGAGCTTCAGGCTGGTGCCGGTGATGCCTCTGAGGGCGGTATCCGGCTTGATCTCCCGCTTCGCTGTGGCGTGGGAAGCGCCGATCCCTTCAAGGCCCTTCGGGCTGTAAATACCATCCAGCAGGTCGTAGACCACATCATCGGAGAGGCTCTTGGATACAAGCATTACATTCATAACGGCGGCAGTCACGGTGTCAGCCTTGGTGCCGTAGGTTTCCTTCGGTATCTTCCACTCGATGTAGAAGGGATACTTCTTAGTGAGGTTCTTCAGGGCCTCGCCATCCACCGGCACGAAGACGACCTCCTTGGCGGTGCCCAGCTCCTTGATGGTAGCGTTACCCAGACCGGATGTAACGAAGGCCACGTCGCACTGACCGTTCTTCATCTGATCGATGGCCTCGCCATAGGAGAGGTAGTCCACCTTTGCATCGGCATAGCTCATGCCGTTGGCCTCGAAAATCATGCGGGCGTTCAGCTCAACGCCGGAGTTTGGAGCGCCGACGCCGACCCGCTTGCCCTTGATGTCCTGGAAGGTCTTGATGCCGCTGTCAGCAGTAGTAACGATCTGGACCACATTCGGCCACAGGCCCATCATGACCCGAAGATCGGTAGCCTTCGGCTTGCCTTCATAAGCGCCGAAGCCCTCAACCGCCTGAATGACGGAGTCGGACATGGCGATGGCCATTTCACCCTTGCCGGTGAGAATGGCATTGATGTTCTCGCCGGTAGCGCCGGTAGCGGTAGCGCTGGTCTTGTAGCCCATCTCGCCGATCACCTTGGAGAATGCGCCGCCGATGGGGAAGTAGATACCGCTGGTGGGACCGGTAAGCACGGTAATGAACTCCTTGGAGCGGTCAACCTTATGAGTCTGCGCTTTCTGATCCTTGGGCGCCTCGGCTTTCTTGTCCCCACCGCAGCCGGTAAACATAGCTGCGGAAACCATGAAAGCCATGAGCATTGCAAACAGTTTTTTCATTACATCTCTCCTCCTTGAATTTGTCTTGGGATTTCAGACTAAACCGATAAACTGCTGTTGTCATTCTACACCATTTATACATTTACTGCAACTACTGCAACAAAAAAGAACCAAATCCTGCGGGAAAAATCGGCCGGTCTGCATATAGGCTATGTATAAATATTCAAAACCCGTAGCTTGGGGGTTGATTTACGGCTGAAAACCACATAACTTTGTGCCATGTTTTCATGTATTCATCTCAAATTTCGTTGACATTCCCTATTCCAGACAATATACTGATTGACGAAGTCATATTTCACCTGCCGCCGGATTTCTGCGGCAAAGTATTGGAGAGAGGTATCATACCATGACGGCTAAGAAACCTGTGAAAATTACCGAAACGATTCTCCGGGACGCGCACCAGTCCCTGTGCGCCACCCGGATGCGCATTGAGCAGATGGTCCCCCAGCTGGACGCTCTTGACGCCATAGGCTATAATGCCCTTGAAGCGTGGGGTGGCGCTACCTTCGACAGCTGTCTCCGCTTCCTGAACGAGGATCCCTGGGAGCGCCTTGACATCCTGCGGGCCCACCTGAAGAAAACCCCCATCCAGATGCTCCTTCGGGGCCAGAATCTCTTGGGCTACAACCACTACAACGACGACGTGGTTCGGGCCTTCGTCCGCAAAGCCTCCGAGCACGGCGTCAAGGTATTCCGCATCTTCGATGCCTTAAACGACATTGACAACCTCCAGACCTCTATTGACGAGGCTCTGAAGTGCAAGGAGAAGCCCCATGTCCAGGGCTGCCTCGTCTACACCATCAGCCCATTCCACACCAACGACACCTTTGTGGAACTGGCAAGGCAACTGGAAAAGATGGGCGTTCACTCCGTCTGCATTAAGGATATGTCCGGTCTCCTGAAGCCCTATGTAGCCGAGGATCTTGTCGAAAAGCTGAAGAAGGCCGTAAAGGTTCCCATTGAGCTTCACACCCACTATACCTCCGGCTTTGGCTCCATGACCTACCTGAAAGCTATCGAGGCAGGAGTGGACATCATCGACTGCGCCCTCGCTCCCTTTGCCTGCGATACAAGCCAGCCCTGCACAGAGACGATGATCGAAACCCTCGTGGGCACCCCCTATGACACCGGTCTCGACCGTAAGGCCCTCAATCCCATTTCCCAACACTTCCTGAAGGTAAAGGGGGAGCTCATCAAGGAGTTCGGACTCAAGGGATATTTCGACGTGAACCCCAACGTCCTGGATTTCCAGATTCCGGGAGGGATGCTCAGCAACATGGTGAACCAGCTGAAGGAACAGGGGATGGAAGACAAGTATCAGGATCTGCTGGACGAAATGCCCCGGGTTCGGGCCGACTTGGGCTATCCTCCCCTCGTCACTCCCTCCAGCCAGATCGTAGGCACCCAGGCTACATTCAACGTCATGCTGGGAGAACGCTACAAGATGGTGCCCAACGAAGTCAAGGATCTGGCCCGGGGCAAGTTCGGCAAGACTCCGAAGCCTATCGACAAGGACTTCCTCATCAACACCATGCACATTGCTGAGGAGGACATCATCACCGATATGCGGGCTGATGATGCCAAGGCAAAGACCATGGCCCAGTTCAAGGCAGAGCTTGAACAGCAGGGCTATATGAACCCGCCGGAGGAGGACGTTCTCTCCTATGCCCTCTTCCCCCAGGTTGCGGCCGAGTTCTTCCACAAGAACCTCCGCTATATCACCGCCAACAAGGCAAAGGCTCTCCTGGGCCAGCTCCTCGCCATCGAGGATGCCAACGCCCTGAAGGCAGAGCTCCATAAGGCCCTGGACAAATAATTCTCTTTGCCGCGGGCAGAGAAATTACCAGACTGTGAAAAACGCCAACGTTTTTTCACAGTCTTTTTCTGTAATCTAAATCTTCTTCCCTTCTTCCACCGCATATGATATAATCTTCCACGGATTGTCCTGTAAGTTTCCCAAAGGAGGAATATAAAATGGCAAAAATCACTAAAGATATGGGTATCCTGGAGGTTGTTCAGAAGTATCCGGAAACCATTGAAGCTTTCATGAACAGCGGCATGGGCTGCATCGGCTGCGCCGCCGCTCACTTTGAAAGCATCGAGCAGGGGGCCGCTGGCCACGGGCTCGACATCGACCTGCTCATGGCCTCCCTCAACGCGGCGGTGGATGAAGCGGAGACCGCCAGAGCCGAGGCAAAACAAGCTTAAAGCAGCGCTTCAAAAAAGGCAAATAAAAAGACAGCCGGTGGCGTGGTCCTCCCGTTCACCGGCTGTCTTTTTATTTGTCTGTCCGGATGATGCCGTATCTTATCTTCGACCATTTTCCTCCGGAAAACTCTGAGAAGCCTAAACGGGCGAATTCCCGGCTGTACCAGGCCTCCTTCATTACCACCCGCCTTCTGGCCACCCGGCAGGCTTCCCTTACCGACTCCTCCTCCAGGGGGCTTCCTTCCGCCAGCTGCCGCAGGGGAGAAAGGGGCGCGGATTTCTCCATAGGACAGCGGAACATGGGATCAAAGTACACCGCGTCAAAGGATTTATCCGGCAGCCCCTTCAGATAAGACCGGTAATCGTCGTTGATAACCTTTATCCGCCGCAGGGCGGAACGGACATCATCGTTATCCCCCTTGTAATGAGCCAGTCCATAGCTTATTACAAGAGCGATCAGCGGGCTTTTCTCCAGGG
The DNA here is from genome assembly GCA_910579115.1 of uncultured Selenomonadaceae bacterium. Lineage (GTDB taxonomy): Bacteria > Bacillota > Negativicutes > Selenomonadales > Selenomonadaceae > RGIG250. Next base: position 1,620 of record CAJTSO010000067.1, on the reverse strand, counting down.
CCGTTACCTGACCGCTCTCTCCAACGGCATAGCTTTCCACGATAGCGTCTGCCCCCAGACCCAGGGTACAGTCCAGTACCGATTGACCCGGTCTGAGGTCCAGGGCCCCTATAAGGTGGTCGGCCGCTCCGTGGAGCCTGATATTTTTCAGCCTTACATGGGCCAGGCTGGGATGAAAGAAGAGCCTGTCATCAGCCTCCTCCAGAACCAGCGTATCGTCCCTGGCTACCAAAATGACCGGCGCCCCGTACTTTTTCAAAAGCTCAGCAATAGAGTCATTGCGGCGGGGAACCACCCTTCCCCCGAGGATCTTTGCCCCGAGATCCGCCCGGGCGTGGTCAGCGGCGGTGGGCTTGCGCCCGGTAGTTATTATAACCGGAAATGCGTCCATAAAATTCTTTCTCGGCTTCTTATCAGATTCTTCTCATGTCCGCTTGAACATCAGGGCCAGGGCATCCCGGTCAAAGCGGAGGATCGTAGGCCGGCCATGGGGGCAGGTATAGGGCCGGTTCGTCCTGGCCAGCTCCTCGAGGAGCAGTTGCATCTGCCTTACCGTCAACTCGTCTCCCTGCCGGATGGCGCCATGGCAGGCGGTGGTTGCCAGACAATGATGGCGGAGATTGGCAGCGGTGACATTCTTCTCCTCGGTAACGCTCATCAAAATCTGCCGGATCGTATCTACCGCCTCACTGACGGGAATATCCGCCGGGACGGCCGTCAGGCGGAACTGGTACTCTCCGCAGGGCTCAAGATAATAACCAAATTGATTTAACAGCTCCTGCTCCCCGGCGATCAGCTGGCTCTCCACCGGCGGAAAATCAAGAATCTGGTGAAGCACCAGCCCTTGGGAGGGAACATTGTCGCTCACGGCGCACAGCCGGTCGTAGAGGATCCGTTCATGGGCGGCGTGCTGGTCCACGATAAAGAGCCCCGTATCATCTCTGGCCACTAT
>CAJTSO010000067.1:400-651 GCA_910579115.1 uncultured Selenomonadaceae bacterium | reverse complement strand
CGGGCGATCTGCCCCAGGGCCTCCGGCACTCTGTCCCCGGCGAGAGGGTCACTGCCCGGCGGCAGCGGTCTGTTTGCTCCGGGTTCAGCGGCAACGGGCCTGTCCGCCGCGCAGGGTTCACAGGTCAGGGGACGGCCCTCTTCTTCCGGCAATCCTGCCCCGGTCAATTCCCCCTCCAGCTTATGCCGGTATTCATCAGAGAGATGAACCTGGCCGTTTTCTCCCTGAATCGTCTCCCTGGCCTGCCGGAA
>CAJTSO010000067.1:0-379 GCA_910579115.1 uncultured Selenomonadaceae bacterium | reverse complement strand
CTGTCCAGGTCCTCCTCCGTGACGGTAGTCTTCTCCGAGCCGAAGGTAAATCCTCCCGGCCTGGCCTGACCAATCCCAAACAAGCCTCCGCCAACCGCGGAAGCTGTCCCCGGCCGGTGCTCCGCCCCGCCGGTAACGTAACGCCGCTCCACGTGCTCCACGCTGGCCGCCACCTGATTCAGATTCTGCCCGGCAGGCCGGATGGCATCCACGATGGCCTTGTATACGGCCCGAAAAAGTCTTCCCTCATCCTCAAATTTCACTTCCGACTTTTGGGGATGAACGTTTACATCCACTGACCGGGGATTCACCCGGATATCCAGCACCGCCAGCGGATAGCCACTGTTAGGAATCAGGGAGCGGTAGGCATTGTCCACAG
>CAJTSO010000066.1 GCA_910579115.1 uncultured Selenomonadaceae bacterium | reverse complement strand
CTCCCCTATAGGGGAGGTGGCGGCGTAGCCGCCGGAGGGGTGACAGACAAATCAACGGTTTTCCTGTTTCATCCCTCAGTCGCTTCCAGCGACAGCTCCCCTAAAGGGGAGCCTCATAAAGAATAAGTGACTTTGTCGACAAGCTGAACCGGATTGAACATCCGGTCAGATTATGATAGTATTTCCCTGGGATTGCCAGGATGGCAGGCGGTTAGCCCTCTCCGGAGGGACTGTGACCCTCCGACTACATAGAAACCCGCAAGGGAATCTGGGAAAGGGGGGCTGAGCCAATGTTTAGCCCTTATGGCGGTGTTGAGCTTCGGCTTGACCTGCTTTGGCATAGGATATTCTATCGGCAGAGATAGCAACAAGCCACAGAAATAGCCGCCCTCCCGACCAAAGGATGCGGCTATAGCTGTAATTCACTAATCGGGCTAACCGTCTATCGGTAACTCCTGAAGGGCATCTGTTGACGCAGATGCCCTTCTTTACGTTTAATATACCACAATCTCCATACCGCCGCAATCATTTTTCCGCGGGCAGCCAATTTAATTTAATCGTAGTACCCCTTCGCCAGAAGCAGCGCGTCAAGGCGGGAGAGAATTTCCTCCGGCCCGTGGCGGCGCTGCTTTTTGCATTCAGCCCGATCCCCGCCGCAGATGATACAGGGGGGCTGCCGCCGGGGCATCACCTCACTGCCCGTATCATCGTAGACGGAGACATCGAATACCGCCCCCAGGGGATGGGTTTCTATCACCCCGGACAGCACGCCCCGGAGGGCTTCCCCCCGATCGTCCACCACCGTGAAGGTCTCCGGGTTTTCCCGGCCGGCTGAAGCCTCCCCCAGCTGCACCATAGCCAGCTGGAAAAGAGTGAGGTGGATCCGGTTCAGCCCCTCCTGATAGAGTTTGGCCACGCCCCGCTCCTGCTCCCTGTTCAGCGGCAGCTCCGGCAGGTCCAGCCGGTAAACGATCACGGCAACGGCGTGCTCCCCCCCCCGCTCGTCCACCGGGACAAAGTTTCTATTGTCATCCTTGTAAAAGGCAATCAGCTGTCTAACCTTTATCAACCGTTCCTGATTTGTCATCGCACAACCTCAAAGATATGCTTCCAGCTCATCCAGCATCTCGTCAGTGGTCCCCCAGCCGGTGGCAAAGCGGACCACGGTATGGCTTTCGTCCACAGCTTCCCAAAAGCCTACCCTTACCCGCTTTTCCAGCTCCCGGAGCCTTTCGTTTTCCAACACCACGAAAATCTGATTGGTGGGGTTTTCCATAAAGAATTTATAGCCCTTTGCCGCCAGCATTTTCCGCAGACGGCCAGCCTTTTCGACGGCGTTTTTCCCGGCCCGGAAATAGAGGCCGTCCGTAAACAGGGCGTCGAACTGCAATCCCAGCAGCCACCCTTTGGCCAGCATTGCCCCGTGCTGCTTCGTCATGGTGTAAAAATGCTTCGGTGCTTTGCCGGGGGCAAAGACTACCGCCTCTCCCATCAGGGCCCCCATTTTCGTGCCGCCGATATAGAAGACGTCCGTCAGCCGGGCAATGTCCGCCAGGGTCACGTCCGTCCCCTCCGCCATGAGTCCGTAGCCAAGCCTTGCCCCGTCCAGAAACAGGGGAATATCGTATTCCCGGCAGACCTCCGACAGGGCCGTCAGCTCCGCCAGCGTGTAGAGGGTTCCATACTCGGAAGGGTGGGAAACGTATACCATCCCCGGAAAGACCATATGGTCATAGCTGCCGTCCCCGTAGAATTTTTCCAGCAGCCTTCCTACATCCGCCGCCGCCAGCTTGCCGTTTTTGTGGGGGATTGTTAGCACCTTGTGGCCCGTGTATTCCACCGCTCCGGCTTCATGGATTGCGATATGGCCGGTGTCCGCCCCGATGACCCCCTGATAATTTGCCAGCATGGCGCTGATGACCACCTGATTTGCCTGAGTGCCTCCCACCAGAAAGAAAATTTCCGGCTGGGGCTCATCGGCCTTGTACCCGCAGGCGGCGGCAATCTTTTTCTTCGCCCGGGCGGAGTATTCATCACAGCCGTAGCCCACGATGCCCTCCCGGTTTGTTTTGGCCATCAGGTCAAGGATCTCCGGATGGCACCCTTCGGCGTAATCGCATTGAAATGAAAGCATCTTATTTTCTCCCTTCATAGTGCAGGCTGAATGTCCTGGCGAATTATGTTAATATCCTTTCAGGACTACCAGGATGGCAGGCGGTTAGCCCTCTTCGGAGGGACTGTGACCCTCCGTTTGCATAGAAGCCCGCAGGGTAATCCGGGAAGGGAGGGCTGAGCCAATGGATATTTTAGACCTTATGGCAGTGTTAAGCTTCGGCTTGACCTGCTTTGGCATTGGATATTCTATAGGTAAAGAAAATAGCAAGACACAGAAATAGCCGCCCCCCGAACAAGGATGCGGCTATAGCTGTAACCAATCGGGCTGACCGTGTCTATAGGTAGCCCCTGTGGGGCATCTGTTCGCGCAGATGCCCTTATTTATATCTAATATATCACAATCTTCACCAGTCCGCAATTATTTTTTAGCGATGTCTGAAAGTGTCCCCCTTCTCTTCCGATTTGGAGACCTTTACCGGAAAGACCCGTTGCCGTATATGGCTTTTTTCCAGCAGCTCGTCAACGGCTTCCTCCGTCAGCTCATACAGGCCCCGGCCGTAGTATTCATCGTTGATCCACCCGTAGGCGGTCTGCCGGATAACTCCGGCCGGGAGGCCCTTCTTTCCGGCGGCAGCCGCCCCGGCCTCCTGCCGGTCAAAGCCCAAAAGCTCCATATCCACTGCCGCCCGGATAATCGTCCGCCCCCACCCGTCAGGGAAAAACTCCTCATAGGCCCCCCTGACCCGGAGAAGGATGACGAGATCCGCCCCCAGTTTATCAGCCAGCGCCGGCATTATAGCCCAGTAATCCAGACGGTTTTTCTTCGTCACGTACCGGCCGCTGTTTACCAGGGAAGCCAGCTCCCGCCGGGCTGTCCCCGGATCTATGTAGGCCGCCATTTTCGTTACCCCGTTCAGTGGCACGTGGACGACCCGTTCCAGCTGCTGCCTGATATACTGATCGCCGCCGCACTCGGCCAGCAGCTCCAGATTCTCCACCGGCAGCAGGGCAATATTCTTCGGCTTTTTTGTCCCGGCGCCTGTTTCTTCCGCCTGTGCCCCCTGTGCCCCCCAGCCGGAAAAAACCGTCAGCAACATCAGGACAAAGATAATTTTTACGGTCAAAGGCTTCCATAATTTCATGACTGCCGCCTCCTTTGGTGAAGTCCTTATAACGATGGGCTCCTTATGCCAATCGACAGGAATTGCCCTGCAATTCCCTGAACCGCTGCATTATAACGGTCTTCGCCCGTTGAATGTCATTAGGTAGGAAATTCCTATGGAACTTCCCTGAACCCTTACATTATAATGCTATTATCAGAGAAATTGCAAGGCAGGTAAAATCCAAATAAACCGGGCCGAAGGCTCGGCCCCCATAAGGCCATGTTAGACGATAATCCGATTTTTGACCTGACAAGCTGCCGGCTCTGCCCCCGAAGCTGCGGGGCTGACCGCTTCACCAGCCGCGGCTTCTGCGGCGCGCCCGCCCGGCTCACCGCCGCCCGGGCTTCCCTCCACCCTTGGGAGGAGCCCTGTATCTCCGGAGAAAAAGGGGCCGGCGCCGTATTTTTTTCCTACTGCCAGCTGGGCTGTGTCTATTGCCAGAACTATGCCATCAGCCGGACTTCCGGCCAGTTTGACAAGGCGCCCTTCGGAAAAGAAATCTCCCCGCGGCCCCTGGCTGAATCATTCCTCAGGCTTCAGGGTCTGGGGGCCGCCACCATCGATTTAGTGACTCCTACCCACTACGCTCCGCAGGTAATCGAGGCCCTCCGACTGGCCCGGCAGGGATTGGAGGATGAAAAGCTGGTCATTCCCGCCGTCTGGAACAGCTCCGGCTATGAAACTGCCGGAATGGTCCGGGCGATTGCCGGGGACATCGACATATTCATGCCGGATTTCAAATACTACAGCCCCGATACGGCCCAGCGTTACTCCAATGCCCCCGACTATCCGGAGCGGGCCATGGAGGCGGTTGCGGCCATGGTAGAGGAAAAGGGGCCGCCGGTTTACGCCCCGGCCTCTTTTCCCTGCTCTCCCCACGACCGGCAGGAGCTCTCAGCCCGCTTAAAAAGCGGCGTTATCGTCCGCCATCTCGTTCTCCCCGGCCGCCGCCACGAGAGCATCGCTCTGGTAGAGGAGCTTTACCGGCGGTTTGGCGGCCGCATCATCCTGTCCCTTATGAACCAGTATACCCCCATTGCCGGGGCCCCGTACCTGAAGGATTTCCGGGAGCTTCGCCGGAAGCTCACCGGCTTTGAATATGACAGCGTGGTAAACGCCGCCTGGGACGCGGGCTTTACCAACGCCTACATTCAGCAGAGGGGAACCGTCAGCGAATCCTTCATCCCCGCGTTTGATGGCCGGGGGCTTTAATTTTACCGACTTTGAAAGGAGCATTTCCATGCATCAGTGTACCATTTCTCCGGAGGCGGCCTGGGAGCTGCTGAAAAAATACAACAAGGAGCCCTTCCACCTTCGCCACGGCCTTACTGTCGCCGGGGCTCTCCGCTGGTTTGCCGGGGAGCTGGGCTATCAGGAGGAGGCTGATTTCTGGTGGACATGCGGACTGCTCCACGACATCGACTATGAGATGTACCCTGACCAGCATTGCCGGAAAGCCCCGGAGCTGTTGAGAGAAGCCGGAGTCGGTGAGGATCTTATCCACGCCGTCTGCTCCCATGGCTATGGCCACTGCTCCCAGGTGGAGCCGGTAGAGGAAATGGAAAAGGTGCTGTTTGCCATCGACGAGCTGACGGGGCTGATTGGGGCCGTGGCCCTTATGCATCCCTCAAAGAGCATCCAGGACCTGAAGGTTTCCAGCGTCCGGAAAAAGTACAAGGATAAAAAATTTGCCGCCGGCTGCTCCCGGGAGATAATAAGCGAAGGAGCCCGGCGGCTTGGCTGGGAAATCGGCGATCTCACCGGTAAAACCATTGAGGCCATGAAAGCCGACGAGGCGGCCATCAATGAAAAGCTGGCCGCCCTGTAAACAATCTTTTAATCGCCGGAAATTCCTGCCAAAAGCCCGGACTGTAACAGAAAAGGAGCCTTTGCCGAAGCAAAGGCTCCTTTTCTGACTTTTGGGACATGACTGACAGCCTTTTACCAGGGAGCAAATTGTACCTGGATTTTTGTCTTGTGGTCATCATTGTAATGATCCATCCGGTAATTGAAGATAAGCTCCATGCAGTGGAAATTGTGGAACCAGTAATAGTCCACCTTATTCAAATTTCCTCCCTTGACATCCTTGCTGAACCCGACCACAAACCTGTCCTTGGGGGCGATCCGCCAGCTGAGGCCCCACTTGACCAGGCTGCCGTAGTTTTCCGTATCATAATCAAACAAGGATGAGGCGTAATCCCGCTGGGTGTGCTTATAACCCGCATAAATTACGAAGTCGTCATCTGGCGTGTAAAGGAAGCTGCCGTTATATTCAAAGCCGCTGTCTGTGGAATCGCCGTAGGACTCCTTGATGATACTGTAGCCGAAGCTGTTGTTCATCCGGAGCTTTCTGCCCATTGGAATGCTGTCCGGCGTAAGGTAAATATTGTACTCCGTGTGAAAAGAGCTTATATCCTGACCCCGGCCCTTGGCGGTTCTATTTTCCTTAGCTTCCTGCTTCCACTGGCCCCGCTCGTAGCCAAGTCCCAGGGTAAAGGGGCTCTTCCCGATCCGGCGGCTGAAGGAATACCGGAAGGTAGGCTCCTTTTTCAGGTAGCGGTCGTCGTCGTCAGAATATTTACCGTATTCCAGGGTGAAGCTGTGACCGGCCGCATTATAGTTCAGGCCGTAAACGTTCCGCCACTGCTCCTTTGTGGAGTAATGAAGCTTCGTGTAGGCCTGAGTGTTTTTCGCAATGCCCCAGTGGAAGGTATCGCCCACGTAAAACCCTTCATCGCTGGAATAGCCGAAGTCAGGATAGTAAGGGTGCTTCGATTCTTTCGTCAGGTCCCGGGTGGCCCGGCGCTCCCAGCCGATCTGCACTCCCGCCAGCCAGTAGCCGACGCTGTGCATGACCATGGTATCCTGCCAGATTTCCACCTTTTTGGCGGACATATGGTAATCCGGGTGCCTGGCGGAGCAGCCGCTGACGGTGCCGTTGTAAATGATCATCTGATCCGGAAATATCTCGATGCGCTTTCCGGTAATGTACCAGCCCTGGACCTTGCCCCGGCCGTTTTCCAGACTGCCGGTCCTCCGCCCGTAATTGTAAAGGATCCGGTAGCCGGTCATATCCGTCTTGCTTTCCCCGGGGGCGATATTGATGAACTGGCCTCCCTCCGGAAGCCTTACGTTCTGCTCCTTCGTATTGCCGTCCGCCTGCTCAGTGATCACCCGCTTTCCGTCGATCCGGGTGATCTTTACGCTGCCCCGGGCATATACGTTGCCTGTATTCTGATCGTAGAATATGTCGTCCCCCTCAAAGGCGATAGGGGGCTGTTCATCCTTCCGCTTCGATTTTGGCACGCTGCCGAAGGTGCCGTCCGTCGGCTCCGGCTGGGCAGCGGCTGTTTCGGCCGCTGCTGCCGCCGCGTCCCGGCGTTCATCCCGGTCCAGGGCCCGCTTCATATCGGCAATATCCTTTTTCAGCCGCTGCTGCTCTTTTGTATCCATATTCTTGCGGATATTGCGGTCCCGGTTTTCGATCCAGTCCAGCGCCTCGACGCCGCTTTCCGCGTCAGAGTCGTAGGGCCGGTCCAGAAAGCTGGCCTCGGCCACGGTCAGCCCCGCCGGGCACAGAGAAAGCCCTGCCCCCAGCGCCATACCAGTCACGCAGGCGGCCAGCCAGCCCGGTTTCTTTGTCAAAAAGGTGGTCATCATCTCGGGTACCCCTTTGTATTTATGAGTTGCTTCATGTTATCGCCTATGAATCCTTGAAATACATTCTCTGAGGGAACTGTTTATCCACGCCGGTACTTGACGATTTTGACTAACTCACTTAATGAGTCCGAGTGCAACGATGGACGAATTTAGTGAGTGTCATGCAGGCGACCTTAGCGATTGCCGAGTCGTAAGACGATGGCAGAGCTTAGAGAGCTGCAAGAGCCGTCTAGCCCGAAGTCAGAGTCTATGTACCGCTGCGTGGATAATCAAATGAGAATGGGTTCCCGGGGGAATGTATTTCAGGGTAAGCTCTAATGCCGTCATTATAACGCCATCATTCAATGCTTATCATTGTATATTACATTCTACAACACAACCATTGTCTCCGTAAAGAAAAAAGAGCGGAGTCCCGCTCTTTTTTCAGGTTTGATTTTTACTTACCGGCGGCGAATCCCCATCTCCCTGGCCTGCTCCTTCAGGGCCGCCACTCTGTCCTCGGTGGACGGATGGGTGGAAAACATGGACTTTAGGGAGAAGCTGCCGTTTTTCAGGGGATTGACGATAAACAGGTGGGCGGTTGCCGGTCCGGCCGCGGCCACCGGGCGCATCCGGCCGGAGTAATACTCCAGCTTCTCCAGGGCGCTGGCCAGATCCAGGGGATTGCCGCAAATCTCGCCGCCGGAGCGGTCCGCTTCATACTCCCGGGAGCGGGAGATGGCCAGCTGGATGAGAGCCGCCGCCAACGGAGCCACAATGATCGTAAACAGCGCCCCCAAGCCTTCCCCGTCGTCATCGCTCCGGCGTCCCCCCATCCCGAAAATCATCGCCCACTGGGCCATGTGGCCGATAGAGGAGATAACCCCTGCCAGGGAACCGGCAATGGTAGAGATAAGGGTGTCCCGGTGCTTGATGTGGCTCAGCTCATGGGCGATGACGCCCCCCAGCTCCTCCTGGTCCAGGATCCGCATGATGCCGGTGGTGACCGCCACTGCCGCGTGTTCGGGATTTCGACCGGTGGCAAAGGCGTTGGGGGACTCGTCATTGATGATGCAGACCCGGGGCATGGGCAGCCCCGCCTGTTTGGCCAGAGTGGCCACCAAATCGTAAAGCTCCGGCGCCTGGGACCGGGAAACCTCCCGAGCCCCGTACATCTTCAGGACGATGCTGTCGCTCTTCCAGTAGCTGATCAGATTGATGCCCAGGGAAATAACCAGCATCAGAACCGCCCCGTCGTGGCCTCCCAGAGAGCTGCCGGCCGTCACCAGCAGGGCGGTAAGCAGGGCCATAAGGGCCGCTGTTTTGAACGTGTTCATATTTTTATTCCTCCATTTTTATGATGCTATTTCATATTGTAAATTCCCGTAAAGAAAATCTGCAAGAAAACCGTTAATCAACATCGGTGGTTAGCGATTGCCGAGGGTAACGATGGCAGAGCTTAGCGCCGCTATGTTGATTATCGAGTTTGACTAACTCACTTAATAAGCCCGAGTGAAACGATGGACGAATTTAGTGAGTGTCA
>CAJTSO010000065.1 GCA_910579115.1 uncultured Selenomonadaceae bacterium | reverse complement strand
ATGTCTTTAAGCGTTATTATAATTAAAGTATTCTATCCACCGGAGATAAAGTCCTCTAATTTTTTGCCGGGTGAGAAAAATTTCCCCGCCGGCGACTTGGGAAGATAATACACCAAAAATATGAAAAAAAGGGGCAGGATAAACCTGCCCCTGAAAAATTTTCGCTGGAAAAGTTAGAACTGTTGATTTATTCACCCCTCAATCGCCTGCGGCAACAGCTCCTGCAAACTACAGGAGAGCCTTTGGGGCAGTGCGGCCACAGCCCCTGAATGGAGCCTGCCGACTTATTATTCGACAGGCTCAACAAAGCCGTATTTGTCCTCAATCTCACCGGTGTGGAGCTTGTCGATGTAGTCGTACATCTTATAGGCGAAGGGGCCGATTTTACCCCCATTGAGCACCATGTGGACAGGGTTTTCCTTGCCGCAGATCAGCTCGCCCACCGGAGAGATAACGGCGGCGGTGCCGGAGCCGAATACTTCCTCCAGCTTTCCGCTCTTGTAAGCCTCCACCAGCTCGTCGACAGAAATCTTCCGTTCCTCAACGGAGTAGCCCCAGTCACGGGCAATCTGGAGAACGGTGCGGCGGGTAATGCCGTCGAGAATAGTGCCGTCCAGCTCCGGGGTGACAATCTTGCCGTCAATCTTGAACAGGATGTTCATGGAGCCCACTTCACCGATCCACTTGTGCTCGGCGGCGTCAGTCCAAAGGACCTGATCGTAGCCCTTTTCATGGGCATAGAGCCCGGCATGGAGGCTGGCGGCATAGTTGGCCGCGGTCTTGGCGGCGCCGAGGCCTCCCTGGCAGGCCCGGGAGTAATGATCCTCTACCATGATCTTTACGGGAGCAAAGCCGTGGGCATAGTAGGCGGCTACCGGGGAAAGAATGATGAGGAAAACATAGGTCTGGCTTACGCTGACTCCCAGGAAGGAGTCAGAAGCAAAAATGAAGGGTCGGATATAGAGGCTCTGGCCAGGGCCGTTAGGGATCCAATCCTTCTCGATGGAAAGGAGCTTTATCAGTCCGTTATAAGCCTCGTCAAAGGGAACCTGCGGGATATCGAGAATCCTGGCGGACCGGTTCAGGCGGGCAATGTGATCCTTGCCCCGGAACACTACCGGCTTCCCGTCCCTGGTGACATAAGCCTTGCAGCCCTCAAAAATCGCCTGGCCGTAGTGGAGAGTAGTGTTTGCCGGGCTCACCTTAATATCCTCATAGGGAACGATGCTGGCCCCGTGCCAGCCTTCCTCCGGGCTGTAATCCATCCGGAACATATAGTCGGTGAAACAGGTACCGAAGCCGATGGTGGAAACATCGACTTTTTCCTTTAAGGCGGGGGCTTTGACAAATTTGATTTCTGCCATTAAAAACATCTCCTCATTTTATTGCAAATTCATACAACAGACAATTTTTGCAAAGTTTTTATGTAACTTTGTAACATTTTTATTCTATGGTTTACAGGAGCTAAAGTCAAGAGAACAGGCCGATAAATTTCCGGCAAATTTCCGATTTCTCCCCTGCCAGGGGTAAATCATTGACAATCCCCCGAAAAACTGATAAAAATAGTCTGTCTAACTGTGTATGTTCTGTTGTCAGGAGGCCAATTGCCCTGTTATGAAACTTTTTTCCAAGGATGCTTCCCGAAAGCCGCCCTATACAGACCCCTCGGCCAGGGATAACTATCTGTACCGGCGGATAATTCCAATCCTTCTCCTGCTTTTGGGGATGAATTTCTTCGCCACCCTGCTGAAGGCCGCCACCGTCCGCACATTTTTTCCCGGCGCAAGGTTCAGCTCCCAGTTTTTTACTTTGGTGAAGACATTCCTGTTCGGAACGATGGAAACTGTCGCCGCCTTCGCCTGGATCGCCGCCATCATGCTTTTCTTCCGGCTTATCATCCCGGACAAATTGCAGGCATGGCGGCCCTTTCAGGCTCTCTGCAAGCTGGGGCTCTTCCTGCTGCTGTTCGTGATTTTCCTGTCACGGGTGTCCGAGTTCATGTTCTGGCGGGAATTTGGCTGTTCCTTCAACTTCATCGCCGTCGACTATCTCATCTATACCTCAGAAATGCTGCTGAACATCTGGCACACCTTCCCCGTGGTTCCCCTTTTACTGCTGGTGCTGGCCCTGACCGGGATATTCTATATTTTCATCCGCTCCCTGGACAGGGTGTACGAGGAGCGTTACCCCGGCTTTTTCAAACGGCTTACCGCCTTCGGCATTTCCGTGCTCTTCACCTTCACGCTCTTCAATCTGGTGGATGCCAGAATGGCGGAAAAGGTAAGCTCCAACCGCTACAATCAGGAGGCGGCAAAAAATGACCTTTACAGCTTTGGCGCCGCTTTCCTGGCCAATAACCTCTCTTATAAGGATTTCTATCTGGTAAACAGTGAGGCAGATATTGCCGATTTTCTTCGTAATCACTACGGGAAGAAGGATAAACTGCTGGCCGGCAGCGGCCAGTCTATCCGCCGCCACGTGGGGTCAATGAAAAATACTCCCCCTGGCGGCCGCCGCCCCGGAGCCTAACGTGATCGTGGTCGTAATAGAGAGCCTCGGCTATGAGTTCCTTTCCGAAGCCGGCAAGTACAAGGGCCTTACCCCCGTCATGGATCAGCTGGCCAACGAAAGCCTTTTCTTCAGCAAGGTTTATGCCACCGGCACCCGCACCGTACGGGGACTGGAGGCCATCACCCTGTCCATTCCCCCACAGGCCGGTATGTCCGTCATCCGCCAGCGGGACAATGGCGGCCTCTACAATACCGGCCGCCTGTTTAAGGAGCGGGGCTACGATGTAAAATGGGTCTACGGGGGATACGGCTACTTTGACAACATGAATGAATTTTTTTCCAGCAACGGCTTCACGGTTGTGGACAGGACGAACATCTCCGATAGGGCCGTAGCCCATGAGACCGTCTGGGGAATTTCCGACGAGGATCTCTTTACGGAGGTCCTCAATCAGGCCGACAATTCCTTCGACGTAGGGGTAAAGTTTTTCCAGCTGGTGCTGACCACCTCCAATCACAGTCCCTACACCTATCCGGAAGGCCGGGTGGCCATTCCTTCCGGTACCGGCCGCCTGGGGGCGGTAAGCTATTCGGACTGGGCGGTGGGGGATTTCCTGAACCGGGCCAAAGAGAAGCCCTGGTTTGACAGCACCGTGTTCCTGTTCATCGGCGACCACGGGGCCGCTTCGGCGGGAAAGCAGGAGCTGAATCCCGACACCCACCTGGTTCCCCTGTTCATTTACGGACCGAAGCTCATTGAGCCGAAACGGGTCGACAAGACTGTCAGTCAGATCGATGCGATTCCCACGTTGCTGGCGGCCATGGGCTTTGAATACGACAGCTCCTTCTACGGTGAAAATGTTCTTGACCCCGATTACCAGCCCCGGTATTTCATCAGCAATTACCAATACATCGGCTACGGAGATCAGCTGGGTCTGGCCATCCTGAAGCCGGTCCGCCAATCGACGGTTCACCTGGAGGAAGGGGCTGGTGACCAGGACAAGGCCGAGCTAATCCGGACAGCGGTCAGCTATTATCAGCACGCCAGCCGCTGGCGGGAATTTATGAAAGCAAAATAAAAAGCGATTCTGTTCTCCAACGGAGAGTTTACCGACCACAAAAGCCTCCCCTAAATGGAGCCTATGAAACCAATTAGCAGGCTTTCACCACCGACACCATAATGACGTCACAGAAAAATCCTCCGCCTTTTACGGCGGAGGATTTTTCTCGTCTTATTGTCAACAGATTTTATTTCTTGGTGATGTCTGCGGCAAACCAAGCCTTGGAAATCCTGGCCATGGCGCCGTCCTTTTTCATCTCATTCAGCGCCTTTTGGACTTCGTCCCGGAGAGCCCTGTCCTCTTTGCGGAAGCCGATGCCGAAATCAGACACCGGCCCGATGACCACATCGAGGGCTTTCAGCTTGTCTGGATGCTTGGAGATGTAGTAGCGGCCGGTGATCTCATCGCAGATTACCGCGTCTAGGCGGCCGTTCTCAAGATCCATGAAGCAGGCGATATAGTCAGCGTAGCGCTTTACTTCCTTCATGCTGTCCTTGAACGCCGGGGTGGCGTCGATGTACTCCTCAGTGGTGCCGCCGGCCTGAGTGCCCACTATCTTACCGGCAAGATCCTTCTCCCCCTTCACCTCAAGGGCGCTGTCCTTCTGGAGGAAGACGACCTGACGATTTTCCATGTAAGGATCGCTGAACATCATGTTTTCCTTGCGCTTCTCGGTGATGTCCAGTCCGTTCCAGAGGATGTCCACCCGCTTGGACTTCAGCTCCGCCTCTTTGGAGGACCAGTCGATAGCCTTGAACTCCACCGGGCGGTCAAGGCGCTTCGCTACCTCCTTGGCCAGGTCAATATCAAAGCCGGTGATCTGGTTTTTCTCGTCCTTAAAGCCCATGGGCGGGAAATTGTCGTCAAGGCCTACGACGATCTTGCCCTTGTCGTCCGCCTTCTTCACCGGAGCCTGCTTGTCTGAGCCGCCGCAGCCCGCCACTACCAGCATGGACAGCAGCATAAAAATTGCCAAAAGTTTCTTCATTCCTATTACCTCCACGTAATAATTTCTTTTCTCTACTTCATTATACTGAATGATTAAAGAAATAGCAAGCAAAATAAACCGGCCGCAAGATTTAAGGCAAAAAAGCCCAAACAAAAGGCGCGGCCGCAGCTTATTTCATTCCCGCTCAAAGTCAATGGCCCGCTCACCTTCCAAACAAATAAAGAGGCCGGGACTTTATTCCTTCCCGGCGGCTCCTCCGCTTCCCTCATACCGGCCGGTATAATAGGCCGCCACTTCCCGGCTGTAGCCGCCGTAACCGTCGCCGTGGACGACAAGCTCCGGCATCATTTCCAAACCGGGCCGGGCGCCCTTCTTCGCTTCCAGCAGGAACAGAGCCGGGGCCTTCCCCGGCCTGGCGGTAACAAGCCGCAGCCGTTTTGGCTGAAGGTTCGCCGCCGTCAGGGCTCCTATTACTTCCACAAGCCGGCCGGTAACGTGGATCAGGCTGAACCTTCCGCCGTATTTCAAAAGATAGGCGGCTGCTCCCGCCACATCTCCAATAGTGGCGGTGGTTTCGTGCCGGGCATCATTTACGCCGGATTCCCGGTTGGCCGCCCCCGTCCCGTCCCCAAAATAGGGAGGATTGGCAATTACCGCATCAAAGGCTTCCCGACCGGCAGCGTTCAGCACCTCCCGACGGCAATAGTCCCCGGCCACGATCCTTATCCTGTCCGCCAGACCGTTAAGACGAACGCTTCGGACTGCCATTTCCGCCTGATTTTCCCGCAGCTCGATAGCCACCGCCGATTTTATCCTGTCCGCCAGCAGCAGCGGCAGTATGCCGGTGCCGGTTCCCAAATCAGCAATATGGTCACGGCATTTGTCTCTGAGCCTGACAAAATTTGCCAGCAATATGGCATCAAGCGAGAAACGAAATTCGTTTCTCGCTTGAATTATCTTCCGCCCGCCCCCTAAATCGTCAAGGGTCTCATTCTTTCTCAGGGCGTCCATTATTTTCGCTTTGTCCATTATCATTCGGCCGTGGAAAACGCTCCGGACGGGGCGTCCGCTGGGGACGGAAGCTGCCGTTCCGGTTATCCCGGTGATTGCGCTCTCCCCGGCTTTCCCGCCTTTCCCGGCCTTCACCCTTTTCCCGGCTTTCACTCCGTTCAGGACGGGGGCCTCTGGGCCCGCGGCTGCCCCGTCCCTCCCGGTTCTCCCGGAATTCCTTACGGCGTGGCTTCCTGCCCTCCTCGCCTCTTTCCCGGCGGCTGGGGCGGTTATCGGCCGCCCCTTCTTTCAGGGACCTCTGCTCTCCCTCATTCAGCATGGTGGCAACAGCAATGGCGGCAGCCATCTCCTCCGGGGATACTGCCTCCTCGTCCTTCTCCACGATATCCTCCCAGGCGGCGACGATGGTCTTGCTGTCGTCAAGGAGGATCGTGGCCGTCCGGCGCTGCTCGCTGACGGAAATAACCTTGCCGTCTCCCTCCATGGTGGCCACCCGGCAGCCCGGCCTGGGCGCCTGGAGCTTCCGCCGCTCCTTGCGGCGGCTTACATAGCAGTCATTTTCATACTTGAGACAGCACATAAGGCGGCCGCACACACCAGAAATTTTCGTTGGATTCAAGGACAGATTTTGCTCCTTTGCCATCTTAATCGACACTGGAACGAACTCTGACAAATAGGTGGCGCAGCAGAGGGAGCGGCCGCAGCAGCCGATCCCGCCCATCATCTTCGCCTCATCCCTTACACCGATCTGCCGCAGTTCAATGCGGGTGCGGAAAATCGCCGCCAGATCCTTTACCAGCTCGCGGAAATCGATCCGGCCCTCCGCCGTAAAGTAGAAAACAATTTTATTGACATCGAAGGTGTATTCTACATTCACCAGCTTCATGGCGAGGCCATGCTCGGCAATTTTTTTACCGCAAATGACGAAGGCTTCCTTTTCCTTTTCCCGGTTTTCGGCCACTTTCTTCCGATCCTCATCACTGGCCAGGCGGATGACAGCCCGGAGAGGAAGGGTCACCTTCGCGTCCTCTATCTCCCGGGGAGGAAGGAGAACCTTGCCATATTCCAGGCCGCGGACGGTTTCGGCGATAACCTCATCACCGTACTTTAAGTCCATGCCCCCGGTGCCAAAATAATAAACCTTGCCCGCCTGCTTAAAGCGGACACCTACTACAGTCTGCATATTTCACTCCTGATTTGTAATCTATTTGTATGAGGGGCTTTTGAAAAATCCAGCCCTCAGTCTTCACGCTTTGAAAGAGATTCAATCAATATCCCGCAGCTCCAGCAACAGCGCTTCCACCGAAAGCCTTGCGGTCATATTGCTCGTGAGCAACCGCCGGCAGGCTTCCTTGACAGCGTCTGACCCTTTCATCAGCTGGACCGGGGTAAACGTGGCAGAAAGCTCCTGTAAATCCGCCGCCAAGTCCCTGTAGCGAGGCGGCACCCCCGTCCCCAGCCGCCGGAGGTCCTCAATTATCTGCCGGAAATAATGATAATAATCGATCAGCTCCCGGCGGTCCAGCTTCCCCAGCCTTTCCCCAAAAGCAAAAATCTCTGGAATATCAGGCTTCTTCCCGTTGCAGCCCCGGATATCCCTGATGAGCTTCAGCGCCTCTGCCCGCCGCTCCAATCCCCCATTTGCCGCCAGCTCCAGAGCCCGTCCGGCGCTGCCGTCAGCAATACAGGCCAGGAGCTGGGGAGAGGGATACCTCTCCGGACTTCTAAGCAGCAGGGACAGCAGCTCCTCCTCCGACAAGGGCGAAAAGGAAACAGGCGTCACCCTGGAAAGAATCGTCGGCAGTACCGCCGCCTGCCGCTGGGCAATCAGGATGAAAACAGTCTCGCTGGCCGGTTCCTCCAACGTCTTCAGCAGACTGTTGGCCGCCGCCTCATTCATAAAGTCCGCCCCATCGATTATGACCACCCGGCGGCGAGAAAGAGCAGGCGCCAGCTGGGCCTGACCGATGATCTCCCGGATCATCTCGATCTTGATAGACTTTAACTTTTCCCCCTGGGGAACCACCGCTTTAAAATCGGGATGGGTCTGCTCCCTCAAACTGCGGCAGGCTGGACATACACCGCAGGGAACGGTTTTCCCATCATCCGAATCAAACTTTTCACATAAAAGTGACGCGGCCAGTACATCGGCAACCAGCCGCTTACCTATTCCCCATGGCCCGTAAAAAAGCAAGCCGTGGGGCACACGGCGGGCCTCAACCATCCGCTTCAGACGGTTTACCTTGTCTTTGTGGCCGACCACATCCGGCCAGTCGGGCAATCTGTTCATGATCGGAACGCTACATATATAAATCCACCAGCATACCGCGGATGGCATCCTGACTTGCCACAATATCCAGCTGATTCGTCTGCCCCAGACGGATTCTCTCCGCCATTGTCTCCAGCTCCCTGTCAATGTTCCTGACGGTGGTAAAGACCTTTTGCCTGCCCATCCGATCCCAGCCGGCATTTGTCTGAAGGAAATACATCCGGTCAACCGCTTCCCTGACAAAGGTCTGAACAAGGGAACGATAGGAGACAAGCTCATCATAGGTAGGAGTGCTGGACAGTCTGGCTCCCTGCTCATCGATCTGCTTCAGAAGCTCCTCCAACTCCTCCTTTGTCATAGGCTGATCCTGCTCGGCCAGCTCCATGGAAAAGGAAGTGTCTGCCGTCTCGGCCCGGCTGACTCTTTCATGAGAAAGAGTGCTGGCCGGACGCTGGGTAGAAATACCGTCAACCTTTATGGCCATCTTTCTCACCTCTCAATCTCTTGAAAATAAAAATCCAGCGTCATTATATCATAAGTGCCATTCAAATAGAAGAATGAATTAAAGGCCAGTGAAATACCCCGACTTCATTTATCATACAGGCATATAAAAAGACCACCCGTAAGAGTGGTCTTCTGTAATCAGCGGCTATCTATCCTCCCGGGCCGTCGCCAGCC
>CAJTSO010000064.1 GCA_910579115.1 uncultured Selenomonadaceae bacterium | reverse complement strand
TTGGCTGGCGATGTCCGGACGGGTAAGGTTTTCGGTGTCATAGCCGATGGTCAGGACGATCCGGTCGGTAAAGAGATTTTTCTTTACCAGTTGGCCGCTGAGGTTGTCCGCCATTTCCCGGACGATGATGGCCGCCTTGCTGGCGGGATAGGGAAATTGCAGCACCTGACCGCTGGAGAGGCTGGTGCTCTTTGGCACATAGGCCCGGATGCCGGCGATGGTCGTAGGGTCATCTCCCCAGGCGTGGCAGATGAGGGGACCGGCATTTATCCCGAAGAGCCGGTAGAGGAAGGCTTCATTGTAGTAGTCCTTTGGCCCTCCCTTAGAGCAGCGGGCAATATCTCCCATGGTGTAAAGATGGTGGGCGGCAAGGCGTTTCTGATAGCCCTTGCCTACCTGCCAGAAATCGGTGATTGGCCGGTGGGACCACAGTTTTTCCCAGTATTCCTCCCTGGTGAGCTGGGCGATGCGGACACCGTCCCCGTCAGGGGGGATTTTTTTGGCCACGATGTCCATGGCGATTTTGGCCAGGTACAGATTGGGGCCGATGCCGGCGGTGGCGGTGATGCCGGTTTTGGCCAGCACGGCCCGGATGAGTTTGATGGTCAGCTGGTGGGGAGTCTGCCGGGACACTTTGAGGTAAGGGGTGAGATCGATGAATACTTCGTCGATGGAGTAGACGTGAATGTCCTCGGGGGAAATGAACTCCTGATAGGTTTCACAGATGAGACGGCTGTATTTCTTGTAGAGGGCCATGCGGGGCGGGGCGGTGATGTAGCTCAGGGCAAGGGTGGGATTTTCCTTCAGGGCGGTATCGTCGGCGGACTCGCCGGTAAGCTGCTTCTTCGGGGCGTAGAATTTAAGGCGGGCGTTTATTTCTTTTACCTTTTGGACGACCTCAAAGAGGCGGGCCCGGCCGGAGATGCCGTAAGATTTCAGGGAGGGGGATACGGCCAGGCAGATGGTTTTGTCAGTGCGGGTAGGGTCGGCCACTACAAGGTTGGTGGTGAGGGGATTAAGCTTCCTTTCGACGCACTCGACGGAGGCGAAGAAGGATTTCATATCGATGGCGGCATAGATGCGATCGTCACCCGCCGGTTTGCTTTCAGAGGACGTTTGTTTGAAATTGTTTACCAGCATAGCAGCCTTCACCTCTTGTTCCTTAAATAGTCCTGTTTTTTTATTATGACGGCAAGCTGTTGAATGCCAATGGGCGGATATTGCCTGGCAATTTTCTCGAACATCTGCATTATAACGGTTTTGACCGTTGAATGCTAATATGAAGAAAATTCCAAAGGAATTTTCTTGAATGACTGCATTATAGTAAATACCTTCGGAAAGTCAAGAGAGCGTTGCCGGTGGTCATGACAAATAAATATGAAGAGTTGGGTACAGCCTCTTATTAAATTTATTTACGATATTTTTTACGCTGTGCTGTAATATTGCTGAAAGCGGCCGGAAAGATATATCAGGCGGGGGAATTGATGCCCATGAGCAATAAGGCCCGGATCAGGGAAGACGCAAAGAAATTAAATCCCATAGACGACGCCCTGCTGACTGCCAACATCGTGGAACCGGGCAGTAAATTTCAGGAAATTCCCGACGTGATAATGGTCTTTATTTCCAAATTTGATATTTTTGCCGGAGGCTGTCCCCTGTACCATGTGGACAGGGTTATCAGAGAGCTTAATAAACGGACGGACAACGGCCTGACGGAAATATACGTGAACGCGGCGGTTGACAACGGCTCGGACGTGGCCAGGCTGATGAAGGTATTTAATGAGGACGAAGCCTACGACGACGAAAATTCCCGTCGACCTCCGAATGTAAACGCAGATTCAAGACAACGGAAGCAAGGAGTTAGCAGGATGTGTGAGATTACTGAAAAATATTGGAACGAAGGCCGGGAGGAAGGCCGCACCGAAGGCAGAATGAATACACTTATGGAGCTGGCGAAAAAGAATATATTATCGATAAAGGACGCCGCCGAGCAAGCCGGTATGACGGAGGCGGCGTTCAAGAAAATGTCCATGCTGTGACGGCGGAAAGGTGAACAACTTCATAGGAAGAGAGAAAATTACTCTGTTTGAGACGGCGGCCGTGATTGCGGTTAAAATAGCGGGCATGACATACCGTTGAAAGAAATGATTCAAAAGAGAAAATGTAATATTCCCTATGGCATAATTTACCGAAAGTTCCCGCTTCCAAGGAAAGATTAAGGCGAGCGGCTGACGGATTTATATGAAGCCGTGTCAATAGCTAAAAAAATATCCCCCGGTTATGCCGGGGGATATTTTTGAAATATTGCATTTTCATCAACGGAGCGGTGCAAGCGACAAGTAAAACAGGCAAAACGCACAATCCCCGATATATCCATGGAGCGGGCGAGGGGTGTCGAACCCCCCTCTAAAGCTTGGGAAGCTTTCATTCTACCGATGAACTACGCCCGCAAAACTTACTAAATCATTCTAGCACATAATAGGCCGCAAGACAAGAAATTTTTTTCAGGGTTGCCCGGAAGAAAAGAGGAACCAACCGGCTGGTAATGATGGAAAGTTTCATTATTCCATGCTATAATGCAGGCATTCAGGGAATTGCCGGTCAATTCCTGCTTAATGGCATTAAACGGTCAGGGTCCGTTATAATCAAATAGAAAAAGGTGTCGGCTTTTACAGGCCGGGGGCGGAAGCTGCCGCGGGTTGGAGATGAGGATGGCAAGAGAGAAACGGCATGATGGTCAGAGAGTGGCGGCGCAGAACATAGCCATCGTGGTGGGGCTGATGTGGATTGCGCTGGCGGTGCTCACAGGCCGGTATTTTTACATACAGATTGTCAAGGGGGCGGAGTTTGCCAATCTGGTGAATCAGACCGCCGGAAGCGAGTGGATGCGCCAGACCCCCAGGGCGGCCATCGTTGACCGCAACGGACGGGAGCTGGCAGTAACTCTGATAATGAAGTCTCTGTTTATAGATCCCAATAATGTTAAGGATTCAAGGGATGTAGCCAAAAAGCTGGCTCCACTCATCGGGTTCAAGGAGGAGAAAATCTTGGAGTGTATCGATGAGGGGGGCGGTTTCGTGTGGGTAAAGCACTTTTTGACCGACACGGAGTACCGGGCAGTGCAGAATCTCATCAATGAGGAGAACTACAACTGCCTTGGCTTCAACGATGAACCGAAGCGCTTCTATCCCAACGATGTGCTGGCGGCGCATATTCTTGGCTTCGTGGGAACTGACGACAAGGGTCTGTATGGGATAGAGAGCGCCTTTGACAATGAATTGAAGGGCGACAAGCGGGAAATTTTCATAAAGACCGACAAGGCCACCGGAAATCCCATTCTTGATTCCATTCACGATACGCCCCACTACGACGGAAGTCAGGGGAAAAAAGTCGTTCTGACCATTGATTCCACGATACAGTTTATCGTGGAGCAGGCTCTGGATGAGGTGATGGCGGATGTCAAGCCTATGGCGGCCACTGCCATTGTCATGAATCCAAAGACCGGTGAGATTTTAGCCATGGCAAACCGACCTGCCTTCAATCCAAATAGGTTTGAGGACAGTACGGCGGACCGTTGGCGGAACCGGGCGGTTTCCTATCTGTATGAGCCGGGTTCTACCTTCAAGGCGGTGGTTTCGGCGGCGGCGCTGGAAGAACGGATCGTTACCCCGAACCGGGTGTTTGAAGATCCGGGCGTCGTCAAAGTTTCTGACAGAACCATAATGAACTGGAACGAGGAGAGCTTTGGAACGGTAACTTTTACGGATGTTGTAAGGAAATCCATCAATACCTGCTTTGCCCTGGTCGGTCTTGAGATGGGAGCGGACAACCTACTGAAGTACGCTTACCGCTTTGGCTTTGGCGAGCACACCGGCATTGAGCTGGCCGGTGACGAGGAAGGTTTGCTTTACGATAAAAAGGATATGCACGACCCGGAAATTGCCACTATGGCTATTGGACATAGCGTAACGGTAACTCCGCTGCAGCTGGTAAACGCCATCAGCGCTATTGCCAATGATGGGCGGCTGATGCGCCCCTACATCGTCAAGCGGATAGAGAAAAATGACGGGACCGTTGTCATGGAAACGGAGCCAAAGGAAAGGCGGCGGGCCATCACTTCGATGACGGATAAGGCTCTCATCAATATGCTGGAGCAGGTAGTGGCCACCGGCGGCGGTCACAAGGCTTATGTTGAGGGCTACCGGATCGCCGGTAAAACCGGTACGGCCGAGAAGGTTCAGGAATATGGCAAGGGCTATATGGACGGCCATTACATTGCTTCCTTCTGCGGCTTTGCCCCGGTAGAGGATCCGGAGCTCGTTGTCTATGTCATGATCGATGACCCCTCCGGCATATATTACGGCGGTCAGATCGCGGCTCCGGTGGCGGGGCAGATATTTACCCAGCTGTTCCGCTATCTTCATATAGGGCCCTCCAGCAATCCTCTGGACATGGTATCCGGAGTGGCCGGGGGAACCCCCGCCGCCCCGAAGGTTCGTCAGGAGAGCCGGGTGCCGGATGTCTCCGGAATGGATGCGGCGGAAGCTCAGCTTACGGTGGAGGCGGCAGGCTTTGTCCTGGCTCCCCGGGGACGAGGGGTGGCGGTGAGCCAGAGGCCTGTCCCCGGTACGATACAGATAAAGGGCCTGAAGGTGGAGGTGATCTTTGAGCCTGAACAGCCAGCCCAGTCGAATCCGGAGGTAGCTCCCTATGAGCAGCAGGATTAGAACCTCTGAAGGATCGATTAACGCTTTTCGGACAGAAATTTGTAAAACAATTTCTGCCTATTGGCATTCAACGGCCCTGCCGTTATAATTGCAGTGAGCCGGTGTGAATGTCAGAAACGGCACGGAACGCGCTGGTAACAACTAAAAAGATATCCACCGCTTCAATCTGGCAAGCGGCGGGTTCTGCTGCATTAGCTGACATGGTGGAGCTGATATCTTCACCGTCGTTGAATGCTAACAGGAATCTTTTGAACAATGGCATTATAAGGAGAGGGGAGAAACGATGAAAGAAGTAGATGTTGTCGTCGTTGGCGGCGGTGTCACCGGTACGGCGATCCTGTCATATCTCAGCCGGTATAACCTGCGTTGTATGCTGGTGGAAAAAGCTCCCGACATCGCAATGGGAACCACAAAGGCAAACAGCGCCATCCTTCATGCAGGCTTTGATGCGCCCACCGGCAGCAACAAGGCCCGCCTGAATGTAGAGGGCAATGCTCTCTATCATGAGCTGGAGAAGGAGCTTGACCTTGATATCAAGTGGACAGGCTCCTATGTGGTGGCCAGGACCGATGAGGAGATCGCCGTCCTTGAGGGGCTGAAAGCCCGGGGCGAAGCAAACGGGGTTACCGGGCTGGAAATCGTCAGCGGTGAAAAGCTCCGGGAAGCCGAGCCGAACGTTACCGAAAAAATCAAGGCAGCGCTCTTTGCCCCCACCGCCGGTATCTGCTGGACCTTCGACGTAGCGGCGGCCTTTGCGGAAAATGCGGTAGAAAACGGGGCAGAAATAGTCCGGGACTGCGAGGTTATCAAAATCACCCCCCAGGCAGAGGGCGGGTTCCTGGTGCGCACCATGCAGGGGGAGCTGAAGGCAAAGACCGTGGTGAATGCCGCCGGCGTGTACGCCGACAAGGTTTCTGCTCTCGCCGGGGACGACTCCTTTACCATCAGGGCCCGGAAGGGGGAATACATCCTCTTTGACAAGACGGCTCAGGAAAATCTTGTCAAGGGAATTATCTTCCCGGTACCCTCCGCCACAAGCAAGGGTATTCTCGTCTGCGGAACTACCCACGGCAATGTGTTCATTGGCCCCAATGCCAATGACACCGGCAGTAAAGACGACTTGTCCGTAAGCGCGCCGGGCATGAACGAAATCATTGCCGGAGCAAGGCAGATTGTCGAAAATATCCCCCTGGGGGCAGCCATTACCCAGTTTGCCGGTCTCCGGGCCGTTTCCAGCACCGGTGATTTCATCATCGGCCGTTCCGAGAGGGTAAAGGGACTCTACCAGGCAGCCGGTATTCAGTCCCCCGGACTCACTTCGGCCCCGGCTATCGGCCGGGAAATTGCCGCCATGGTGGCAGAGGATCTGGGGGCAAAGGAAAAAGCAGAGTACAAGAAGGGACGTCCCCCCCGTCCGGTTGTCCGGGAGATGACCATGGAAGAGCAGAAGAAGCTGATTCAGGAAGACAAGCGTTACGGTCTGATCGTCTGCCGCTGCGAAACCATTACCGAAGAGGAAATCTGCAATGCAATCCATCGGCCCTGCGGAGCCAGGACGGTGGACGGCGTGAAGCGCCGCACCCGCGCCGGTATGGGCCGGTGCCAGGGGGGCTTCTGCGGCCCCCGGGTAGCGCTTATCCTGGCCCGTGAGCTTCATTTGCCTGTAACGGAAATCAGAAAAGACGGGGAAGGCTCCTTCCTTTATTACGACAAAGAACAGGAGATCTACTGAGATGATTGAAATAAAGGACCTCTACGATATAATTATCGTTGGCGGCGGCCCCGCCGGACTCTCTGCTGCCCACAGCGCCGTGGAAAACGGGGCGGGCTCCGTGCTCATCCTTGAGCGGGACCGGGAAACCGGCGGCATTCTTCAGCAGTGCATTCACAACGGCTTCGGACTCCATCACTTCAAGGAAGAGCTTACCGGCCCGGGCTACGCCCAGCGCTGCTACGAGCTGGTAAAGGACCTGCCCCAGGTGCAGATCCTCACCAATACAATGGTTCTCGAGGTTCGGGAGGACAAATCCGTCCTGGCCATCAGTCCGGAGCTGGGCACCGTAGTGATCAGGGGGAAGACGGTCATTCTCACTATGGGCTGCCGTGAGCGTACCCGCGGAGCCATCCGGATCCCCGGCGGCCGGCCGGCCGGGATATTCACCGCCGGCGCAGCCCAGCGCATGGTAAATATCGAGGGCTACCTCCCAGGTCGGGAAGTTGTCATCCTCGGCTCCGGCGACATCGGGCTCATCATGGCCCGCCGCATGAGTCTGGAAGGCTGCAACATTTCCGAAAAGAAACCGTCTTCCTCTACAAAGCGTGGGCCTGAGGACGCCTCTCCCTCGGACATTGACAACGACTGGGGCAATGGAGGCTGCCGGGTCAAGGCCGTTCTTGAAATCTGTCCCTTCTCCAATGGCCTGACCCGCAATATGGTACAGTGTCTGGACGACTTCAATATACCGCTGTTCCTGGCTCATACCATCGTTGATATCAAGGGCACGGACAGAGTCACCGGGGTAACCGTGGCCAGGGTTGATGAAAAGATGCAGTCGGTACCCGGCACCGAATTTGATATTCCCTGTGACACGGTACTCCTTTCCGTTGGTCTTATCCCGGAGAATGAGCTGAGCCGGGGACTGGGCATCAGCCTTCATCCGTTGACCTCCGGCCCCGTTGTTGACCAGCACCGTCAGACCGATAAGGAAGGTGTCTTCGCCGCCGGTAACGTGGTTCACGTTCACGATTTGGTGGACTTCGTCAGCGACGAGGCGGAGATTGCCGGAAAGTATGCCGCCCTGTTGGCGCAGGGCAAGCTGGCGGCTGTGGAGCGGAGCCTGTCGGTGATTACGGGAAACGCTGTCCGTACCTGCGTGCCCCAGAAGATAAATCTTCCCGCGGGGGAAGCAGCGGCCGAGGGGATCCGCCTGTTCATGCGGGTGACAAAGCCTATGAAGAAGGTAAAGCTGCTGGTTAAGTGCGGCGGCGAGGTAATCCTTAGCCGTCCGCTGCTGATTGCCAAGCCCAGCGAAATGATTGCCGTAGAAATTCCGGCCGACAAGGCAAAGCTCCTGAAGGGGGACATTACCGTAGGCATTGAGGAGTGATAAACATGGCTGTAGAAAAAGTTGAACTTACCTGTATAACCTGCCCTATGGGCTGTCAGCTGACCGCTACCCTT
Source organism: uncultured Selenomonadaceae bacterium (assembly GCA_910579115.1). GTDB lineage: Bacteria > Bacillota > Negativicutes > Selenomonadales > Selenomonadaceae > RGIG250. Next base: position 568 of record CAJTSO010000064.1, on the reverse strand, counting down.
GAGAATGGAACGGTCACCGACGTTACCGGCAATAACTGTCCCCGGGGCGCTCAGTACGCCCGGGAGGAGTTGACGACTCCCATGCGTATGCTTACCGGCACTGTAAAGTGTAAGCGGGGCAGATTGGCCCTTCTGCCGGTGGTATCTGCGGCCAAGCTGCCGAAGTCCGGCATCGTGGCCTCGGCGGCGGCCCTGCGTTCCGTCAAGGTCACTGCCCCCATAAAGGCGGGAGATGTTATCGTAAAGAATATCCTGGGCTCCGGTGTGGATATCGTGGCCGCCAGGGATATGCAGATGGCGTAATAGAATAAGATGAATATAAAAAGGGACTGTGATTTTTCACAGTCCCTTTTTCCACAAGCTGCTCCCCCCTGTAGGGGAGGTGGTTGCGAAGTGCGACTCCCTAAGCTCTGCCATCGCTACGCTTGGCAATCGCTAAGGGCGTCTGCATGACACTCACTAAATGCGTCCATCATTTCATTTGAACGCATTAAGTGAGTTAGTCAAGCCGGAGGGGAAACATATAATCGGTCTAATGGCCTCCCCTGTAGGGGAGGTGCCCGAAGGG
>CAJTSO010000063.1:6702-8669 GCA_910579115.1 uncultured Selenomonadaceae bacterium | reverse complement strand
AAAGGATGAAAATAACTATGAAATTCAAACGCGTTGCCGCCGCTCTGGCCGTACTGTCGATTATGGGTACTTTCCCGCTGACAGGCAATTTGTTTAGTAAATCAGATATGGGGGTAAAGATCGTGGAAGCAGCAGCAAACAATCAGCAGGCACAGAAAATTGTTCAGACGGCAGGCCGGGACCGGTTGGGAGCCTTCGCGCCGGAGTTTGCCCACTTCAACGATGACGTCCTCTTTGGGGAGAACTGGAACAATCAGGACATTGATGTGAAGACCAGGAGCATCATCACCGTCGTTGCCCTCATGTCCTCGGGGATCACGGACTCCTCACTGAAATATCATCTGCAAAACGCGAAGGATCACGGGGTGACCCAGAAGGAAATCTCCGCCATCATCACCCACTGCGCCTTTTACGTAGGCTGGCCGAAGGGCTGGGCTGTCTTCAACATGGCAAAGGAAGTCTGGCCGGTGGAATAAAATCTGTTGTAAAATTTATCGGCCGGCAGGCACAGAAAAATCCCCCAGTTGAAACAGAGTTGACTGTTTCAACTGGGGGATTTTGGCGTTGTGGGGTTAGCTAAGGAGAAAACCCCGCAGGCTCCATCGAGAGGATCTAATTGATCTGCTAGGCTCCCCTGTAGGGGAGCTGGCTCCGTAGGAGCCTGAGGGGTGAAAAAAGCATTCGCTTGCTTGGGCTATCACCCCTCCGCCCTGGCGGGCACCTCCCCTACAAGGGAGGCCGCCAGGCTGATTAGAAATTGAACTTGCTAATCCCCAGCTTATCGGCAATCCTTTTGCTTACCGTCCGCTTGCTGCCGGCATAGGTGAGCTTGCCCCCTGCTCCCAGGTATAAAACCTGCACATTTTTTTGAGCCTGGGGCGACAAAATTTTACCGGCGACGGGCGCTTCATACTGACCCCTGCGGTTGGTGGAAATCTTCATTTTATATACCTCCTCACAGACGGTTGTTCATCCTTGAGGAAAATATATCATGGGCAAGCGGGCAATAACGGGACTTGGAGAGAAAAAGTAAAATGAGGTGTGGAAAATTTGCAGCAGGAAAAGGCATAAGAAAATAGAATTGATATTTCAGGCAAAAATATTTTTACGGAAAGCGAAAATTTTTGACTGAAAGTACAAATAATTGCCTTTACATAGCAGTATGCTGTATGAGAATATGTGAAATAACCGCGCTGTCATTATTCTTTCATAGTTCAGAAAATAAAAAAACTTGCCGAAGCAAGTTTAGTCTGCACAACGCAGAGTCCCCGAAAGGACGATTTGAATAAATCATGTTTTTTGAACTTATGGTGTAATGCCTGATGGTGTTCAAGCACCTTCAATATACATTAGAAAAGGAGCAGTGTCAAGATGAAAAAACAATTTGGAGAATATTATCTGGGGCTGGACATGGGAACGAACTCCGTAGGCTACGCGGTCACGGATACGAATTACAATGTACTGAAATTTAACCGGAAGGGAATGTGGGGGGGCAAGACTTTTTCCCGCGGCAAAAACGGCTGCCGATTCAAGGAGTCATCGGGCGGGAAGGCGCAGGCTTGAGCGTCAGCGGTGGCGGCTCCGACTTTTGCAGGAAATTTTTTCCCGGCCGATTTCAAAAGTGGATATGGGATTTTTTCAGCGGCTGAAGGAAAGTAATCTCCAGCTGGAGGAAAAGAGCGCAGCCAATACAGCCTCTTTGATAAGTCTTACCTGAGCGACCGGGAGTTTTATGATAAATATCCGACGATTTACCACCTGAAAGCGGCTCAGCTGAAGGGGCAGCCTGAGGCCTTTGACGTTCGTCTGCTGTATCTTTCCATCGCACATTATTTCAAGATGAGGGGCCACTTTTTATTTGAAGGTCTGGATGCGTCTGTTGAAGGCGACCGATTTCCAGAGGGCTACAATGAATTGGTCCGGCAGCTTCAGGCCGAGGTAGAAGAGCTGGCGGAGGTGGATTTTGC
>CAJTSO010000063.1:0-6692 GCA_910579115.1 uncultured Selenomonadaceae bacterium | reverse complement strand
GGCGCACGGCAAGTCAAAGACATACTTACGAGCAAAGACCTGAACATTACGGACAAGAAGAAAAAGCTTGCGGCACTGTTTTCCGCAGGAAGAAATGATTCTGTCAAGGCTGTGGCCGGTCTCCTTTCCGGGGCAAAGGAAAAGCTGGAGAAGGTTTTTTCGGACAAGGCTTTGTCAGATTTGGCCAGCGTCAGCTTAGGGGATGGCGATCTTGAAACTATGGAAGATGAACTGTCCGCCGCCCTGGGCGAAAGATACGATATCCTCCTGAAATTAAAAGCGGTCTACGACTTGGCCAGGCTGGATTCAATCATGAAAGGAAGCGGCTCCATTCCTGAGGCAATGGTAAAGATATTTAATAACCACAAGCGGGATTTGGAACTGTTGAAAGAATTCCTGCGGGATTCCGACAGAGGCCTGTACCGGGAAATATTTGGCGTTCCCTAAAAGGGTGAAGCGAACTACAGCGCATACATTGGAAGCTGTCTTAATAAGAAAGGGAAAAAGGAAAAGGCCGGGCTGCCCAATCGGGCCTCCCAAGAGAAGTTTTGCGAGTATTTGAAAAAGAAATTGAAGAATCTTGTTTACTTCGATTCCCTCGAGGAAATTACCGAAAGCTCCACCGAACTGGATAAGCTGTTTTACCGGATAAAGGCAGGAACCGCCTTTCCCAAGCTGCGGACGAAGGAAAACAGCGTAATCCCTGTGCAGGTAAATGCGGCAGAGCTTGAGAAGATTCTTTCCCAGGGAGAAAAATACTTGCCCTTTCTGGCGGAAAAGGATTCCACCGGACTGACCGCTGCCAAAAAAATTCAGCAGATTATGACCTTCCGCGTACCCTACTATATCGGGCCATTGGCGGGTACAGACCTATCAAGGCGGGCCAAACGGTGCTGGGTTGTGCGCGGCAAGGAGAAGATATACCCCTGGAATTTTGAGTCCGTAGTCAACGTAAGTGAAACCGCCGAAAAATTTATCACCAATATGACTAATAAATGCACCTATCTTTCTTCCGAGGATGTACTGCCGAAGCAGTCGTTGCTGTACACGGAGTTTGAGGTCAGAAACGAGCTGAACAATCTGGCCGTAAACGGAGAGCGGCTCCCGGCAGGAATCATTCAGGGCATTATCGATAATCTGCTTTTGGAAGGCCCCCGCCGGGTAACGAAAAAGAGAATATTCCAGTATTTGCAAAGGACGAATGTCATTGAAAGCGGCACCGATATAGCGTGCCTGTCCGGAATCGACGATACCATCAAATCCGACATGAAGTCCTTCCGGTATTTTTACAGCATTTTTGACCCGTCGTATGTGGACAGCCACCGGGCTGAAATCGAGAATATCATTCGCTGGATAACGCTGTTCTCCGATTCTCCGGAGATGCTGAAAGATAAAATAAAAGAGAACTACCCGCAGATTAGCCAGGAGGCTGTCCGGGCAATAAAGAAACTAAAATATAATAAATGGGGCAGGCTGTCCGCCGCATTCCTTGACAGTGAAGCGATTGCTTATTACGACGACTCCATCGGCGCGCCGGTTACCGTCATCGAAGCCATGAGAAGGCAGTCAAAGAACCTTATGGAGCTGCTTTCACCGAGCTGCGAGTACGGCTTTGCCGGGAAAATTAAAGAATTCAATGAGGCGGATGATAAACCGGCAAAAATCGATTACGGCTATCTCGACGGGCTGGCCGTTTCCCCCGCCGTAAAGCGCGCCGTCTGGCAGACGGTGCAGATTGTCCAGGAATTAAAGAAAATCACGGGCCATGACCCCAAAAAGATTTTTCTGGAAATGGCAAGGGAGGCTGGCGAAAAGAAGCGTATCCCGAGCAGAAAAAACAGCTGGATGACCTCTATAAAGCTTGCCGGAAGGACGCCCCCTTCTTTAGCCATGAGCTGGTGAAAGAGCTGGAGGAAAAATACGACGGCACCCTCCGCAGCAAGAAGCTGTACCTCTACTTTTTGCAGATGGGAAGGGACATGTATACCGGCGAAAAAATCGAGATTGGGGATTTATTCGCCAAAAACGGCCAGGGATACCTCTACGACCTGGACCATATTCCCCCGGTCAAAAACCAAGGATGACAGCCTTGACAATATGGTACTGGTAAACTACCGGGTGAACCGGGAAAAATCAGACGTTTACCCCTTGTCCCCGGAGATACGGAACCGCCAGAGAAATTTCTGGCAGGTCCTGCTGAAAAGAGGGCTCATTTCAAAGAAAAAATTCGACCGGCTCACCCGGTCAGAGGAATTATCAATCGATGAGCTGGCCGGATTCATCAACCGCCAGCTGGTGGAAACCCGCCAATCAACCAAGGCGGTGGGGCAGATCCTGGCCCTGGAATGTCCGGACAGCCGGGTGGTATACTCAAAAGCCGGCAATGTATCGGACTTCCGGGATTATTTAACCCGCAATCATTTTTCCTGTGTTAAGTGCCGCGATATGAACGACCTTCATCACGCCAAGGATGCTTATCTGAATATCGTGGTGGGCAATATTTTCGATACGCAGTTTACGGCCAACCCCTATGCCTGGCTCAAGGATCAGGATCGACGATTCAAGTACACCGTGCGGCTGGAAGTCCTGTGCAGGAGGAATATCAGCCGGGGAGACAGAATAGCCTGGGAACCCGGGGAGGATGGGACAATCAAAACCGTGAAAAAGTTCATGGGGAGGAATAACATTCAGGTAACCAATATGGCTCTGGAAAAAAAGGGAGAAATCTTTGGGGCTACCATCGAAAAGGCTGGTAGCGGAAAACTCATGCCCATAAAGAAAAATCTCTCCACGGAAAAATACGGCGGTTATACGGGACAGAGCACCGCCTACTTTGTTCTGGTTGAATCGGAGGGGAAGAAGGGAGAGCTTATGCGGACCATTGAAGCAGTTCCCGTCCATCTGGTAAACCGTATCAAAGCGGACGCCAACATTCTGACGGAGCATTTACAGGCGGTTCTGGGGCTGGTGAATCCTCGGGTTATATTGGACAAAATCCTCCTTGGCAGTTGCTTGGTGATTAAAGACTTCCCTTTCTATATTACCGGTACTACCGGCGAAAAATTGTTGGGAAAACCGGCAGTGCAGTTGATTCTTGATTCCCAGTGGGAACTGTACTTAAAGAAAATAGGAAGATTTCTTGAAAAGTACAAAGCGTACAGGGGAAATATTGCTATCACTCCTCATGATGAAATCGATGCCGCAAACAACCTCACCTTGTATGACATTTTGGCGGGTAAATTGAAAGAGCCGGTCTATGTAAACCGCCCGGCTATATCATACGAAGCTTTGGCTGAGAAGCGGGACATTTTCGGTAGTCTTTCTCCTGAACAACAGTGTGTCGTGCTAGGTGAGATAATAAAACTGTTTCAGGTAAAACCTTTATCCGCCGATTTAAGTCTCATTTCCGGAGCGGGCAGGGCTGGAATATTTACTGTATTCAAAAAAATAACCAATGCCAAGAGCGCGATACTTCACAATTATTCGGTCACCGGACTGTTTGAGCAGCAACCGATTGATTTGCAGACGATATGAGCTGGCGGATAGTGGTGATTTCCCGGCGGGCCAAGCTGGATTATCAGCTGGGCTACATGGTGGTCAGAGGCGAGACGGTGAAAAAGGTGCTCCTCAACGAAATGTCCCTTTTGCTTGTGGAGCATACTGCCGTCTCCCTTACGGCCGCCCTGCTGGCGGAGCTGGTAAAGCGGAAAATCAAGATCATATTCTGCGATGAAAAAAGAAATCCCTTAGGAGAATTAACCCCCTATTACGGCTCCTGTGACACCAGCGGCAAAGTCCGGCAGCAGGTAAACTGGGATGAGGCCGCTAAGGGGGCCCTATGGGCGGAAATCGTGAAGAATAAAATAAGTAACCAGGCGGCAGTTCTGGAAATAAATGAAAAACCGGAAGCAAAGCTGCTGGAAAAATACATTTCCGAGGTAAAGGCTGGCGACGAAAGCAACCGGGAAGGCCACGCGGCCAAGGTTTACTTTAACGCCCTGTTCGGGAAGGATTTTTCCCGGGCGGACAACGTTCCGGTAAATGCCGCCCTCAATTATGGGTACGCCATGATTTTAAGCGCCTGCAACCGGGAAATTGCCGCCAACGGATATATTACGCAGCTGGGCATACACCATTGCAACGTCTTCAATACATTCAATCTGGGCTCTGACGTTATGGAGCCCTTCCGGGCATTTGTAGACCAAAAAGTATACCAGCTGTGGCGGAACGGGGAACTGGAAGTCTTTGAACGGGAGCAAAAGCTGGAAATCCTAGACGTCTTAAACGGGAACGTAAGATTTGATAAAAAGACTTACTCCCTGAACTACGCGGTGAAGCTGTTCTGCAAGGATGTTTTTGACAGCCTGAGCGATGGGGACGTCAGTCGGTTTACCCCCTGTTCCTTTTGGGATATATGAAATGAGCTACAGGTTTATGCGAGTTATAGTTTTCTTTGACTTGCCGGTGGAAACCTCGGAAGAAAGACGGGCCTACCGGGCCTTCCGGAAGTTCCTGTTGGGCGAAGGATTCCTGATGATGCAGGAGTCCGTATACAGCAAGCTGACCCTTAACGCCACGGCGGCGGCCGCGGTCATGAAGACCGTAAAGAAAAACTGCCCCCGGAAGGGCCTGGTCCAAATGCTCCTTGTCACGGAAAAACAATATAATAATATCGAGCTGCTGGTGGGCGAATCAGAAAGCGAAGTAATCAACACGACAGATAAGCTGGTGGTGCTGTGAATCTGGTTTACAACCCGATAGACGCGGTTATGACCCTGGAGGAGACGACAGTATACGCCGTCGTCCTGGAGTCGCCTCTCCTGATGAGGCAGTTTATCGAGTCCCTCGACGCGCAGATCAATTTTGACAAAGGGCCTTTTGTCCTCTCTGACGGACAGAAAACGGTCCCCCTGGCAAAATATCTGGAACTGATTGTCAATCCTTTCGCTGTAGACGTAAACCAGCGTAAAATCCTGACGAAGGTACATCAGGAGCTGGAGAAGAACGCCGTAAGGGAAGATATGTACCAACGAACGGCAGAGATCAGGCGGCATCTGCACAACTATCTTCAGGACCTGCTCATGACGGTAGACTATCCGCTGGAATACAATTTTGATTTTTCCCTGGGGAAATTGCTGGCGCCGGTGGGCGTGCAGTTTGCTATGGAGGACTCGCTGCCAGGGCGGGTTGTGCAGTATATCGATCTGTGCAGCCGCCTCTTTAGCTTGAAAATTTTTGTCGTATATCAGCTCAGCTGTATATTTTCGGTTGAGGAAATGGAATGCTTTATCAGGGATATGCAGTACAGGAAGCTGTCAATTATACTTTTGGAATCAGCGGCGCCTGATAATATACCCTTTGACAAAATTTTGGTAGTGGATAATGATTTGTGTATTGTCAGGTGGGAAAATTAGTATATAATGTGAGTAGTACCGGCAGGAATTACGGCGTTGTGGTGGCGCTGCATTCGGATTTGAGGTTTGAGGTTTGAGAATGGTGTAATTCCTGATGGTGCTCAAACATGGGAACCAACTTGGGCACCAATATGGGCGTTTGAGAATGGTGTAATTCCTGATGGTGCTCAAATTACAAGTGTCATTATCCTCGCAATTAAGTAAGGGTACAATAAAAATAAGTACAAGTAACATCCTCTATATCTTAGTATCGATCAATGATACGGTAGATGTTATACCCAAAGAAAAATCTCCTCATGGGCATCATCCATGAGGAGATTTTTCTTTAATCAACACATGATGTTTATCAATTTCTGAGTCCAGAATAGCATAATGCTCTGTTCTTTCTCCAAAGGGCAGAGTGTATATAACCGTTTGAAATCAACTCTCCTAAAGTAAATCGCTATGAGTTTCTGTCCGAGTAAGGTATAAAAATAACTCATCTCCATCAATTTCATAAATCAGAAGCCAGTCTGGAGTAATATGGCATTCACGACAGCCTTTATAATTACCCATTAACGCATGGTCTTTATATTTGGCGGGAAGCTTCTGCCCCGCAGCCAGGGTATCCACGACTACGCCTAACAGGGCTATATTGTAACCTCGTTTTATCAACGACCTTAAATCTTTTTTGAATCTAACGGTCTGGACAATTTTATACTTATTCATTATCCAGATCCTCCAAAAGCTCAGCAAACGACCCATAACTTTTTTTGTTTGGATTTAATTTCAAGCGTTGCACTTCGGCAATCGCAGCAATCGTATCGGCGTTAGGGATTTCATAGCGAATTACACTCTTCATATACCTGATAATATTGCCTTTTACATTTTCGCCGTTCCCGGAAACAGTGCTTTTATACGCATTATATATATCCCTGTCCATCGTGAACGAGCAGGTTACTGTATTAGCATTACTCATCAGAATCCCTCCCATATTACTAAGTAAACTTACTAAGTAATAATATCATACGGATTTCTTTGTGGTTGGTCAAATTTATTAGGATCTACACCGACAGGGTAATGATTTACTGCCATACTCGCAAGGCGGTAATTTGAGAATGGTGTATTCCTGATGGTGATCAAACCGTCTATTAGTAGATGCCTTGATAAGTATGAGTTTAGGAATGGCGTATTCCTGACAAGCGCAAAAAACAACAGCACTTCCTTAATCGAGGTGCTGTTGTTTTTTTGGCGCCGAATAGGCATGATAAAAACCACCAGTTTAACTGGTGAGTCAAT
>CAJTSO010000062.1 GCA_910579115.1 uncultured Selenomonadaceae bacterium | reverse complement strand
CCCGCCGGTGCAGGCGTTGGCACAGCCCGCATTGGCAACGATGGCGTGGCCGCTGCCGGTAGCCACCACCTCCCGGTCGTAGAGAACCGGGGCGGCGGCCACCTTGTTTTTGGTAAAAGTCCCGGCCAGGGCCGCCTTCTTTTCCGTATAAATAAGGGCCAGATCAAGGTTGCCGCTCTTCTTTATGCCCGCCCTGATCCCCGCCGCCACAAAGCCCCGGGGATAGGTGACGCCGCGCCTGGCGCTGTCTTCATTAAACATAAATCTTCCTCCTGTATCAGGGATAAACCGGCATGGCGTCGAGGCCAAGCCTTTCATCGAACCCGGCGGCGATGTTGAAATTCTGGACGGCCTGTCCCGCCGCCCCCTTCACCAGATTGTCAATGGCCGAAAGCACGATTACCCGTCCGGTACGCTCATCTATGTGCCAGCCGATATCCACAAAGTTGGAGCCCCGGACGAACTTCGTCTCGGGATAAGCTCCCCGGCCCCGGAGGCGGATGAAGTATTCCCCGTCATACCGGTAATGGAAAGCCTCGTCCACCATCTCGGCCGTTACCCCCGGCTTCAGCTTCCCGTAGCAGGTGGCCAAAATCCCCCGGGCCATGGGAACCAGATGGGGTGTGAAATTCAGCCGGACAGCTTCTCCCGCCTCTTTGGACAGAGCCGCCTCGATTTCCGGGGTGTGGCGGTGGGTGGCCACCCCGTAAGCCTTGAAGTTATCGTACAGCTCCGGGAAATGGTTGGGCAGCTTTGCTCCCCGGCCCGCCCCAGAAACGCCGGACTTGGCGTCGATAACCAGGCTGTCCGCCTCCACCAGCTTCGCCCCCGCCAAAGGAGCCAGGGCCAAAATGCTGGCGGTGGTGTAACAGCCCGCATTGCCGATGATCTTCGCCCCTCTCACCTGCTCCCGGGTCAGCTCCGCCAGACCGTACACCCGGAGGGCCTCCGGATAGGTATGCTCTATCTTGTACCACTTCTCATAGGTCTTTACGTCATCGAAGCGGAAATCCGCCCCCAGATCGATGATGCGCACGGGCAGCTCCGCCAGCTGCCGGGCGATCTTCATGGCGTGCCCGGCGGGCAGGCCGATAAAAATAAAATCGCTGTCCCGGCCAATTTCCTCTATATTGTCCAGGGTCTCCAGCTCCAGCTCGCAAAGCCCCACCATGTGGGGATACATATCGGAAATTTTCTTTCCCGCCGAGCTCTCGCTGGTAACGTGAACCACCCGGGCTTCGGAATGATTATAAAGAATTCGCAGCAGCTCTGCCCCAGCGTAGCCGGTAGCTCCCACAACGCTTACTTTCATGCAGGTTACCTCCCGTTTATTCGGTACAAATTATTATAAAGGTCTCCCCTGTAGGGGAGGTGGCACCAAAGGTGCCGGGGGGGGACAAATAAGCCAAGATGTTGTCCTGCTGTCACCACTCAGTCAGCTTCGCTGACAGCTCCTGCAAACTACTAAGCTCTGCCGTCGTCTTACGACTCGGCAATCGCTAAGTAGTTTGCATGGCTCGCACTAAAGCCCCTTTCAGGAGCTAAGTGCTCACGCCAACCTACAGTGGAGCCTATTGAATGTCTCCCAACGGTAAAATCTTCAATTGCCGGTACGAAAAATTCCCTGGGGAATTCTCATGAACTCCTGCATTATACTTCCTTCTGCATAAATTTTCAATAAACCGCGAAGAAATTTCCTTATTTTTCGGAGAATTAGGAAAAACCGACTATTAAACGTGATAAATTTATACACAACTTGCATAAAATATTGAATAACTTGCACAAACTCCACCATTTCTCCTTGCAGCAATTGTGTTATAATCTTGATATAAATTTCTGAAGCTCTCAGGAGACGGACCGTATGAACAAAGAAAAAAAATTCGCCGCCATCATTCTGGCGGCAGCGATAATAAACAGCTGTCCCCCTTCCGCTGGGGCGGACATCCCGGACACCGGCAAAGCGGCCGAAACAATTATTGATTTCGGCAAAACCGTCGTTGACATGGCCGGAGATGCCGCCGGCAAAGCAGGCGCCGCCATCCAGGACAAGCTAAACGAAGGTATGAACCCGCCCTCCCCCAAAGAAAAGGCAGAGGAAGCCCGGCAGGAGAACCGCCGGGAGAGGGAAAGCCAGCGGAATCCGGAGGAAGAAGCGGAGCTGGACATGATCCACAAGGTCCTCCGGCTCATTTTCATCCGCCAGCACATCCAGGAGCGGCTGCCTCCCGCCTCCCGCTACACGGCCCTGGAAAATATTCCCGACAATATGCGCTGGGCCATACTGGCCGTGGAGGACCGGAAATTTTACGAGCACCACGGAATTGATCCGGAAGCAATCGTCAGAGCCTTTCTGGTAAATATGCAAAACGGGGAGAGCCAGCAGGGAGGCAGCACCATCACCCAGCAGCTGGTAAAAAATCTGTTCCTCACGGAGGAGCGGACTTACCAGCGGAAGGTGGAGGAGCTTGTCCTCACACTGTTCACCGAAGCCCGTTGCAGCAAGGATGATATCCTGGAATATTACCTGAATTCCATCTACTACGGCGGCGGATACACCGGATTGAAGGACGCCGCCTACGGCTATTTCGGCAAAGCCCCCTCCGGCCTTACCCTGGGCGAATGCGCCATGCTGGCCGGAATGATCCAGGCCCCCAGCGCCAATTCCCCCTACCGGGACTACAACGCCGCTGTGGCCCGCCGGAACACCGTCCTCAAGGACATGGTAGCCGCCGGATATATTACCGCTGTCGACGCTGACCAGACAAAATCTGAGCCACTTACACTGACTCAGTAAAAAAAGAGACGGCGCAGCCGTCTCAGCTTGTCGACAAAATAGCCTCCCCTCCAGGGGAGGTGGCGGCGAGTGCGACTCCCTAAGCTCTGCCATCGCTACGCTCGGCAATCGCTAAGGTCGTCTGCATGACACTCACTTAATGTGTCCATCATTTCATTCGGACGCACTAAGTGAGTTAGTCGAGCCGGAGAGGTGAAAAACCAGGCAAACGGTTTATATTTTCACCCCTCAGTCGCTTTCAGCGACAGCTCCCCTAAAGTGGAGCCTCAAAGTGAATAAGTGGCTTTATCAACAGTCTGAGGCGGCTTCGCCGTCCGTCTTAACTATCAGACAATATGTGACCCGTCGTAAACCTCGCCGCCGATGTCAGGGGCAAGGCCGTACTTCTCCGCCCACTCGGACTTATACTTTACGGCCTGGGCGTGGATAGCCTTGATGCCGTCCTCATTCATGGTCTTGACCACCTTGGCTGGAGAGCCGAGGACGAGAGAATTCGGCGGGACGATGGTTCCCTTGGTGACAAGGGCCCCGGCCCCCACGATAGAGCCCCGGCCGATAACGGCACCATCCAGGATGGTGGCTCCCATGCCGATGAGGCAGTAGTCCTCCACGGTGCAGGCGTGGAGGGTGACGCTGTGGCCCACGGTAACGTAGTCCCCCACGATGCAGGCGTAGTCATCCGCCACATGGAGGCAGCAGTTGTCCTGAATGTTGCTGTAGCGGCCCACCACGATCCGGTTCACATCCCCCCGGATGGTAACGTTGGGCCAGACGCTGGCATATTCCTTCAGCTCCACGTCTCCCACCAGGACTGCTGTACTGAAAGCGTAGGCCTTCGGATCGATCACGGGATACCTGCCCTCAAACTCGTAAATATAATGCCTGGCATCCTGCTCTTTAATTTTAATGTACTCCATTTCGCACCAGCCTTTCTCCTTTATCTAAAGCTACTGTGAACAAACCTATATTTTTAGTAATTTTATCTTATCCGTCATTCCCCTGTCAATGCGGGAAAAAATTGTTCCCACCGGTTTTCCAGGCATATTCCCTGCGGACTGCCTCCGCTGCTCTGAACAAATTACTGTGGTATTTTCGCAGACAATAGCGTTATCTTTTCTTATACCTGGTCTTTTTGCCGCTTCCCTCCTGGTAGATCATCCCCTCCGCAGCCATTCGTTTTAGAATGCGGCTTGACGTTGTTTGGCTGACATCCAAAAGCTGATCTACATCGCCGCGCGCCACCTGGCCCTTTTGGGCAATTAAATCAAGGATCCTTTCCTCGTTTGATTTGCTTTCACCGGGCACAGTATCCGCCGCTATCCTGCCTTCATTCCTATTGGGCAGAGTTATTTTGAAAGCGTTGCCTGTTACTTCAATGCGGGGCGCCATGCCTGTACCTGCATACGCTTTCATGATTTTTGGCATACCGGTTCCGTAGGCTTCAATCAGCTGCAAACGATAGAATACAGCGGCCAATGTGGGGTTTCGGCAAACAGAGAGCCCCAGCATAATATCATCCAGGGTGATCCCAGCGGGCAACCCGCCGACGGAAACGAATTCTATCCTGTCATCGTAGATGCTGACGAGGGTACTTGCGCTGAAGGAATAGTCCCGGTGTACCAGAGAATTCATCAGGGCTTCCCGCAGGGCTTCTTCCGGGTAATCCCTGGTATCGGTTCGGTACAGCCCCTCAAAGGTAGCCCTAATTTGGTTGTGCAGGGAGAGATAGGCATACAGATCCTCCATCTGCTGAAACAGGGACCCGGTAAATTCCCGTCTGTCCTGGAACATACTCTGATCAACACCGGCAAAGGTTGCGGCCTTGATGCTGTTTGGACATTGATCGGACAAGAGCAGCGCCACATTGGAGTAAATCCCGTCAGGAGAAATCAGCCCCAATGTCTGCATCTTGACAGCATCGTAAGGAATATTTCCCTTGGCAAACTGGGCTTCGGCTGCCCTAAATGTCAGATTTTGTTCCAGGGAGCGCATAGCTTCAAAACTGTCTCCATCGGTCTCCTTTATCATTTTACGGATGGCTGTATCGGTAGCAGGATCAGCCGATGTACCGTTGCGGACATAGACACCACTGGGCTTTAATCCCTTACTGCCCAGATAATAGGGGCGGTCTGTGCCCTTTTGAACAGTCACAGCGATGATATTTTTACCGTCTACGGCCTGCGTTTCATAGCGGACAAACATGGTGACATCAGGCTTGATGGAATCCCGCACCATATTATTTATTTGCAAAGTAGCCTGATCGGCATTGTCCACGCCTGCCACTGTACCGTCATCCTCAATACCCACATAAAGGGTGCCTCCTTTTGTATTGGCAAAAGCGATCTCTTCCTTGCAAATATCTGCCACAACTACGGATTTTAGTTCAACTGTTTCGCTTTCAGCAAAGATCATAAGGCACCTCCTATAATGATCTTAGTCATCATTGTAGTCATTGTAGTCATTCTTGTCAATTTCTATTCATGTGACGACTAGAATAATGAAGCCAACCGGTTGAACCGGTTGGCTTCATTATTTTTTTGGTTTTATAACGCCGCTGCCTACGGCCTTGAAGCTGTTAATTTGGCCTGATCAAGTTCCCGCTATCATGCCAGGAGCCTCAACCATCTTTTCCGTAACGCGCCGGTTCCTCTGCCGCCACAGCCAGCGTTGGCTCCATACCACAAGGCTCCGTATCATAAAGGTATGTAACCCTATCCGTTTCTTTTGAAGCCTCCGGGACAATCAGCCCGAAATATTTTTCAAAGAATCCCTTTAGCTTTTCGATAACCGTCCGCTTCTTCTTATCCCGGGAACCGCCTCCGAAGCGGGAAACCGGCGGCATCAACCGGTCCATGTCTGTGCCGGTGGTTTTGAGCACCCCGTCCCGGAAAGCATTCTCCAGGAATTTCCTTGCTTCCTCCGGCTTCAGCTTTTCTTCGGCAATCAAGGTCTGGATGTCGGCTTCGCTCTGCTCTCTCACAAAACGCTGCCAGTCAGCATTCACATCGGTGTTTATATTGATGGTATCAATAAAGTTTTCAATCAGCTCCTTTTTGGACCTGAGCTGCAAGCTGGACCTGATCGCTTTATCGATCGCCACAAGGATTTCCTTATCCTCACAGTTGCCATCGTGGTACTTTGCCACCAGCATCAGGATATAGTCGATGTTGACTTCCACCTGTTTGACAAGCTCCATTTCAAAGACAACGTCATCCATAATGCTGTCCCTGCTTCCCGGTTTCGGTTTGATTTCCTCATATACATCATGGTATGTGCCTGTGTAATCCTGGAAGTCGATGGGGGCTAAAATTTCATTTCCGGCAAAGCGGTCAAAGGCGGAGAGAATATTTCTCAACCGGAGGATGCTGCCGAACAGGACGATAAAATCCTTCTTGTTCTGATCGCCGGCAATCGGCTGTCCCAGCGGATACTTCTGGAGCAGCTCGGCAATGCGCTGCTCGTATCCCTTCTGCTGGCGCCCTTTATCATCGACGCAGCCATAGTAATAATCATCATAGGACTTCAGAAGGACAATGCCCTTTGCTTCTTTGTCCCCGAACAGGGCGATTGCTTCCTGGGTGGCCTCTTCCAGGTCCCGGAAGCAAACGACGTTGCCAAAGGTCTTAACCGAATTGAGTATGCGGTTCGTCCGGGAAAAGGCCTGTATCAAACCGTGCATTTTCAGGTTCTTGTCTACCCAGAGAGTGTTAAGCGTTGTCGCATCGAAGCCCGTTAAGAACATATTGACCACGATCAGCAAATCCACTTCCCGGTTCTTAACCTTATCGGAAAGGTCCTTGTAGTAATCCTGAAAGCCCTTGCCGGACGTATCGAAGTTGGTTTTAAAAATCCTGTTGTAGTCCCCGATTGCCATATCCAGAAAATCCCGGGAGCTCTGGTCAAGGCCGTCGGTGCCAAAGCTTTCATCGGCCAAAATACCATCGGCGCTATCCGCCTCATTAGGGGCAAAAGAGAAGATAGCAGCAATGATTAAGTCCCGATGCTGTTCCGCTAACTGCTTCTTCAGCTCCAGATAATACTTTTTACAGACGGGAATCGAGCTGACGGCGAACAGGGAGTTGAAGCCGTTCACTCGCCGGCCTTTCCGGTTGTAATAGGAATTCCGCATTGTCTTTTGGTCGAAATGCTCCAGAACGTATTTCACGACTTCAGAGATGCGCTCCTGAGAGGCCAGCGCTTCCTCAGTATCTATGGCGGGAACCTTCTTGTCCTTGCTGTCGTCCTTCTGCTTGACGGTATTGATGTAGTCAATGCGGAACGGCAGGACGTTTCCATCATTGATTGCATCCACGATGGTGTAAGTATGGAGCTTCGCCCCAAAGGCCTGCCCGGTGGTTCGTAAATTCGGATTGCCCCCTGCCTGGGCATTGACCGCGAAAATCGGCGTACCGGTAAAGCCGAAAATGTGGTAGTTCCTGAAATATTTGTCTACCTTGATTATCTTTTCGCCCTTTTTTATCTGCCCGCCCACAATTCGGGCGTGCATATCGCCAAACTGGCTGCGGTGGCACTCGTCGAACACCAGCACGATATGCTTGCTGCGGATGGGGTGGTTCGGATTTTTTGTGATGAATACGTCCAGCTTCTGAATGGTGGTTACGATAATTCGGGAAGTACCGTCCTCCAGCTGTCTTTGTAAAACGGCGGTACTCTTATTCCCGTTGGCTGCCCCCTTTTCAAAGCGGTCGTATTCCCTGATGGTCTGGTAGTCCAAGTCCTTACGGTCAACCACGAACAGAACCTTGTCGATATAGGGCAGCCCGGCGGCCAGCTGGGCAGTCTTGAAGGAGGTCAGGGTCTTGCCGCTTCCGGTGGTGTGCCAGATATATCCCCCGGCTTCGATAGTGCCTGCTTTCTTATAGTTTGCGGACACCTCGATGCGGTTCAAAATACGCTCGGTCGCCACAATCTGATAAGGCCGCATGACCAGCAGTAATTCCTCGGAGGTGAACACGCAGTATTTTGTCAGAATATTCAGAATGGTGTGCTTTGCGAAAAACGTCTTTGTGAAGTCCACCAGGTCGGGAATGACCTTGTTGCCGCCGTCTGCCCAACAGGAAGTGAACTCAAAGCTGTTGGAGGTTTTCCGGCCGCGCTTTCTGCCTGTACCCTCATTCTCTTTGATATGGCTCGCTCTGGTGGTGTTGGAATAATACTTTGTGAAGGTGCCGTTGGAGATAACGAAAATCTGCACATACTCGTACAGCCCGCAGCCGGCCCAGAAGCTGTCCCGCTGATAGCGGTTGATCTGGTTGAAGGCCTCCTTGATTGTCACGCCCCGGCGTTTCAGCTCCATGTGAACCAGCGGCAGGCCGTTGACCAGAATCGTCACATCGTACCGGGCGTCATGTTTTCCGGCTGTTTCCTCATACTGGTTGATGACTTGCAGGCGGTTGTTGTGGATATTCTTCTTGTCGAGCAAAGAGATGTTCAGGGTCGTGCCGTCCTCGCGGGTCAGATTCTGAACATAGTCCTCCTGAATCTTTCGGGTCTTTTCCACGATGCCCTCATTGGAATTGGCAATCCTGCTCTTGAAAAAGCTGTCCCATTCCTTATCCGTAAACCGGTAGTTGTTGAGCAGTTCCAGCTGCCGGCGGAGATTGGCAATGAGGGCGGCGGCGCTATGGATAGCCGCATATTCATAGCCCTGTTCGCCCAGAATTTTGATAAATGCCGCCTCCAGCGCCGCTTCGCTCTGATAGGCGTCGGAGCGAGAGCTTTCCGGCGCATATTCAGCTACAACGGTGCTTTCATTGCTTTCCGCAACGATGTTGTATGAGCTCATAGGGTATTCTCCTTTCCTGCCCTCTCTGCCCTCTCCGGCACATCTGACGATGTGCCACCTCTTACAAACTACTAAGTTCAGCTTTCACTGCGTTCAGCTTCTCTAAGTAG
>CAJTSO010000061.1:8799-9312 GCA_910579115.1 uncultured Selenomonadaceae bacterium | reverse complement strand
AGTAGGGGCGAACAGTGCCATGATGACCGCTTATCAGATGGCGCGGCTGCTGTTTATCATGCTGGCGTATCCCCTTATCGTGCGGCGGATCGTGGCCTGGAAACATAATCCCCTGTGACGCTCTGAGGGGCGGTTTTCCTGGAGAAGGGTTATTGGCACTAAAGAGTTCGAGGCAGTTTTTTGTTGCAGGGTAACAATTTTTCAAAGGTGGTGGCGTGATGACGGCAGATATTCTGATTTGCTTGATGATCCCCTTTTTGGGGACGGTTTTGGGGGCTGCGGCGGTGCTGTTTATGAAAAGCAACGTATCCCTCAGGATGCAGCAGGGTTTGATGGGCTTTGCTGTCGGCGTGATGGTGGCGGCTTCTGTCTGGAGTCTGCTGATACCGGCCATGGAACAGGCGGAAAGCGGAGGGATGGGCAGGCTGAGCTTTCTGCCCGCGGCGGCCGGTTTTTGGGGCGGCGTTTTGTTTCTGTTGCTGCTGGATAAAATAATCCCTCATGAGCATATGA
>CAJTSO010000061.1:851-8789 GCA_910579115.1 uncultured Selenomonadaceae bacterium | reverse complement strand
CACCCAGCAATTTGTCTCACATAGCCAAGCTGGTGATGGCGGTAGTGCTGCACAATATTCCGGAGGGCATGGCGGTGGGGGCCGTTTGCGCCAGCTGGTATATGGGTACCGGGAATACGGAATTAGCGGCGGTGATGGCCCTGGCCGTGGGTATGGGGATTCAGAATGTTCCCGAGGGAGCGATTATTTCTTTACCTCTGCATACTTCCGGAGCGGGAAAGGGTAAGGCCTTTTACTACGGAGCCCTGTCCGGCGCCGTAGAGCCGGTCAGCGCTGCCCTTACTATTGCCTGCTCCTCCTTTATCGTGCCGGCCCTGCCGTATCTTTTGAGCTTTGCCGCCGGGGCGATGCTCTATGTGGTGGTGGAGGAATTGATTCCGGAGATGTCCTCCGGGCCTCATTCCAATATCGGCGTGGTAATGTTCGCCCTGGGCTTCAGTCTGATGATGGCTCTGGACGTAGGGTTGGGGTAAGAAGACGTTTCAGGCGGACATTTCTTCCGATAGATCTTGCTAAGGTTTAAGGAATCTGCTGAGCTTGACGATTATATATTTGGAATAGCTTGCCCTGCGGTTAATAAAAGTAATGAGGAGGCTCTTAAAATGGCTATGAGAATAGGCGGAAGCTACGGAACGGCGATGGCCTACGGTTTTATCCCGGCTAAAAATGAGGCCAGGCAGGAAAAATTAGCGGAAAAGTATGAAATGGAGCAAAGGTCAGGGGGGGATATTTCCGATCTGCCTGGGAAACAGCAGCAGCCTGAGACTGAACGGACTACCGGTGAAGGTCAAAATTTTAGCAACGTTAATGAGCTGACCGCGTATCTGCGGGAAAACTTCAAGGTGGTCAGCGGCGGTATGGCAAGTATTTCCAGTAAGTATTTGCAAAAATGTTTAACGGATAGTGACAGCCGTGAACAGCTTTTTGATACTTTACAGGCGGCAGATGAAGAATACGCCAGTCGCAAGGACGAAGTTGGCTTCCTGGGGATGCAGGTTACAATTGACGACGACGGCGAGGTTTCATCCGAGTCCGGCAAAGCGACGGTAGCGGTAAATGAGGGGAAGCGCCGGCGGCAAATCGCAGCAGCGGCGACCAGGAACGATATGCAGGCAGTATTGGCCATCTTAGAACAGGATCTGCAGGAAGTGGAAGACGGGCTGAAACAGAATATGTGTGACGAGGCCGAGGTGGCGAAGGTAAAACGGCTTATTAAGGCAGCCAAGGAACGGATGGGTATACTGCCTGACCGGGCGCCAACCCAGGCGGAACAGAGTGTAATGACTATCAATATGCTGATTTAGAGTGGTTCGTGTACTGAAATGATGATGTCGATTTTTGCCCTGATATGATGTATTGCGATTCCCGATTGGCAGGATTTACTCGATGTGATCCTGTGTCATGATTCGAAACAATATAAGGTCTTCCAGATGCTGGAGATCCCTTGGCATGGTAAATAAAGAACCACCCGCATAGCGGGTGGTTCTTTATTTACCAATTACGTATTTTACCGTTCCTTGTCCGGTTCCTCTCCCTGATGAGCTGGTTCTATATTATCATATTGAGTGTCAAACAATTTCTGACGAGACCGTTCTTCGGAAACTAAATTCAAACAGAATTGCTTAAAACCGATTAAATCTTCGTTATTTAGATAGTTTATGTATTCATTTTTTTGAGTTTTGGGAATTATTATGGGCGGCAAATCATTGGCCAAAGAACTGTAGACCATCAAGACCCGGCCTACCCGACCGTTTCCATCTGGAAACGGATGAATCTTTTCAAATTGTATATGGGATAAACAAATGGCTTCTACAGTCATTTCTTCAGATTGAGCAGCAGAAAGCATTGCTTCTAAATTAAGTCTCCAGTTTTCCAGTTCCGGTATAACCATATACGGTCGTATTGGCGTAAAATTTGCTCCTACTATCATGTTTTGAGTAACCTTGAAGCGTCCGGGAACGGATTCAATAGCATCTGCGCACAGTATCCTGTGAATATCTTTAATAAAATCTACGGTTATAGCTTTCTTTTCTTCCAAAGCCCAAGTAAGAAACGGCATAAATTTTTTGTAATTTAACACTTCACTTAATTCTCTTAAATCCATTGCTCTTGGTAGATAATTATCCAGCAAAATACTTTTAGTATCACCCTGACTTAGAGTATTTCCTTCGATGGCTGTAGAATGGTGGGCCATTCTTACAAGTAAATCATCCAGATAGTCGGGATTGAATTGTAATGACATATATTCCTCCTTGAAAAGGTTCATGATGAACTTTTTCCGGTCAAAATTGTTTCTTTCTTCCTCGATGTCAGCTTCCTCATTCAAAAGCAATGATTTTTCTTCGCCTGCTGCCAGTAGACTAACTTATAACAATTTAATTATATCAAACCTCTGTTTTGTTGTCTAGCATCAGTAAATGGAAGTGAAAATATCATTGTGAAGTTGACCTGAGTGTTTATAGTGGTGACCCAATTAGCGCTGCGGCCGATGGCGTAGTAGTTTTTGCCGGTGATGGAGATGATGGCTACGGCTTTGTCGTGTTTGATGATAAGGCAGTTTCCATATTGAGAAATATAATCAAGAGGCAGGAATTATTCATGAGGCTGGCGAACTATGCAGGGCAGTGGAAGACAAACATCCGACAATGGAACGAGATGGGGTAGACAATCTTGTCAGAGAAGCAAGCCAAACCACGCTCGACTTCGGAGAAGGAGCGGGAGAGACTGTATTATCCGAGAACAGAAAAAGAATTGGCCGAGCTCGACAAAAATATACCGCCACCAGTAATGGACGACGCGGTTCCATACCACTCAAGGAAACAAAACTAAATAAGCGTGATAAATTCTCAGGCTGTAGATTGTAATAACAAATTGAACACGGGGGAATGAACAATGTCTCATCTTTCAGCCAATGAAGTCAATGAATTTTTCTTGGAACTGGTCTTCACCCTTAAGAAATTCTATATGGCTGCCGCTGCTGGGCTATGTAAATAAAAAGGCAAAGCTGTATCCGGAGCTGGACACCATGACGGTGGAAAAGGGAATGGTGCCGCAGATTGCCGGAAAGATAGCGGAGAAGCTCTGGGCGGATGTGTCCCTGATCGACGGATATCTGGCGGAAAATAACCGCCTGACCGAGGGTGAGAAGGACCTCCTCCGCTCCTGGAAGCGGGCAAAGACCGACAACTTCATCTACGAACGGCAGCTGCGGGAGGGGGCGGTCTTTATCAATCAGGCCCGAGAGGTTTATATCGTAAAGGGGACCAGCCTCTCCTTCAATGTAATGCTTGGGGGGAGACCCTTGCCCCTGGCGCTGACGGCAACCCTTCTTCCCTTTCGGGACGCGGTGATCACCGATGGCATCATCGGACTGATGGATATTTCTTACGGGGAGAATATGAAGCGGGGGTTTCGGGAGATTTATAATGACGCCGTGAAAGGGAACCGGCTCATAAGGCAGCTTTGAAGGGAGTTGGAGGGGGAATTATGAAGATTTCAGTCAATCCGGATGAAAAAATCGCTGATCTGGTAAGAGCGGGGCTGAAAAAGACCGGCGGCTATTGTCCCTGCCGCCTGGAACGAACGGAGGACACAAAGTGTATGTGCCGGGAGTTTCGGGAGCAGATCGCCGACCCGGATTTCGAGGGATTCTGCCACTGCATGCTGTACTATAAGAAAAAGGAGCCGAAAACGCCTGAGGAGTAAGATAAATTCAGACTATTAAGTTGTCTTGTCACCCCTCCGGTACCGTTGGTGCCACATCCCCTACAGGGGAGACTTTTAGGGGGGATGGCCACCTACTTTGCAGGGGAGGCTGACCGCAAAGGGAAAGAAAACTACCTGTGATATTTTCTGAACAACGGCGTTGTAAAAACAAATAATGGCTGACGATTCAAAAAACGCGTTACCTCGGTGTGTCAAAAAGCAGCACATCGGGGTAACGCACTTTTTTATTATTTCGAATATTTGCGGAGGGATTTGCTGACTTAAAGGGTTATGGTCTGTCCGGTTGGGGGAAGAATGGTTCCAGCAGTTTGATGAAATCTTCAAATTCTTCTACGGGCTCCCGGTCAATTTCCCCGTAGCACATATAGAAGATGCCCTCATCGTCTCCGTCCTTGAAGACGAATTCCATATAATAATCCCGGTTCCCTAAGCGGGCCTCCAAGGCGACGATGCCCTCGCCGCAGGACACGGGGCACATACCGTCAGCGGAGTCCTCTTTCGCCAGACCGGCGTTGATAGTGAAGTCCTCTGCCTGCTGGCGGAGGGTTTCCCCGAAGGGGAGCCCGGCAAAGTAGTAGGAGCTGGTCATTACCAGATCCATCAGACGGTCCAGGGCCGCTTCCGTGAAATAGGGCTCCAGCTCGTTCAGCACGGTTTCCTCGTCGGCAAAACCATTTTCCCCGTCGTGGGCGTAGCCCAGGCGGAAAGCGCCGTCAGCCTGGTCGTGATCGAAGACGAAGCCCAGACAGTAGGCAGATTCTCCGAACACCGCGGTGATCTCCACGATGGCATCGTCTTCATGGATCTCAGAGAAGCCGGAGTCATCATCTTCCCCGGCGTAAAAGGCATCTATATCAAAGGAATCGGCCAGGGATTTAAGGGTGCAGCCGAAGGCAAAATTTTCAAAGTAATAGGGGTTTTCCATCAGGGCAACCATGTAGTTGTTCAGCAGGGGGTCGTCTTTGAGGCTGGCCTCCAAAATTTTCCATTTTTCCATGGCTCTGCCTCCTGTTCGAGCGGTTGATTTTATAGCTCCAATTCTACCATACCAGGGAATTTATACAAAGAAAAAAGAAAATATCCAAGGCATATTTTGAACACAGGTGTTATAAATCAAAACCGCCGTTTGGTGTTTGTTTTCGTTTTGAATAACCAGCCGCCGTCCAATGGTTTTTTATATGCCGTTGACCTTGCGGCTGTGGGATTGTGTTCCTATCAGCCTGTAGATTGTTTAGCCGTCAATAATGACCTCGTATAATTCCTCAAAATTATCGCCGTATTCAACATCAATAATGTGGCTATCGTCAAGGGTCTGCTCAAGATAGGAGATAATGCTCCTATCCAAATCAATCTCCGGTGTGCCCAAAGCCTCAGTCAGCGCATCTGCTGAAATATCGCCAAAGATTGCCGTTATATCGTCCAGCATAAATGCAACGATTTGCGGCAGCTTTTTCTTGTACGCTTCGGCCAAAGCTGTTGCAGTAGTTTCATATTCGGGTGTTACTTCTTGACAGACAAAACGAACTCCGTTAATTTCTGCCTCATAGTTGTCGCCCTCCTCGTTGTGAACAAAAAGACTCATAATACTCTCTCCTTTGCGTTTAATATTTTGATTTATTGAACCGTCTACCTAGGGACATTTTGTCCTAAAGGGCGGGTTGCAGATGACCTCCATGTTGATATTCGCTAAAGCGATTATTGCAGCGATGCCCGGCAAAAGCATCGGCTGGCAGGATGCTAACTTGGGGAAGTATTGCAAAAGGACGAAAGCGCATACCGCAAGCCCGATTGCACAGGACACTAATCTGCTGCGTCAATCCGTAAAAAATACCGCGCGGTATTTTATGGATGTAGGGATTTGTCCGGCCCGTCCGGGCAATTTTGCCGGGCCAGAAAATCATTGACACCAAAAAGATTATATAATATTATGAAATTTACTGACACAAAAAATTTGCAGTTTATTTTTGCGGGCGTTTTGGTCAGCCGTTATTCGTCGAAAATCGCTTTTGCGCAGGAGTTATACTTTATTGTAGGAAAACAGGAGGAAGGATTTTCAAATGACCATCAGGGAAAATTTGCGTAACGTCGCCATTATTGCTCACGTTGACCATGGCAAGACCACGCTGGTCGATGCCATGCTGAAGCAGAGCCATGTATTCCGGGCCAACGAGCAGGTAGCGGAGCGGGTCATGGACTCCGGCGATATCGAGCGGGAGCGGGGCATTACCATCCTTTCCAAGAATACTGCCATTATGTACAAGGATGTGAAGATCAATATCGTTGACACTCCGGGCCATGCGGATTTCGGCGGCGAGGTGGAACGGGTTCTGAACATGGTTGACGGGGTCCTCCTGCTGGTGGATGCCTTTGAAGGGCCCATGCCCCAGACAAAATATGTCCTCCGGAAGGCCCTGGAGCAGAAGCTGAAGCCCATCGTGGTCATCAATAAGATCGACCGGCCGGACCAGCGGGTGGACGATGTTTACGACGAGGTTCTGGAACTGTTCATGGAGCTGGACGCCGATGATGATCAGCTGGACTTCCCGGTAGTCTACTGCGCGGCCCGGGACGGTATCGCCAAGCTGGATATGGCTGATGACAACAGTGACCTTACTCCCCTCTTTGAGATGATGATCAGGGAGCTTCCCGCGCCCAAGGGAGACGCAGAGGGACCCCTCCAGATGATGACCACCCTGGAGGCGGACGATTACATGGGCCGGGTGGCGATCGGGCGCATTATCCGGGGAACCGCCACTGTGAACCAGAATGTTATCCTCACCGACGGGGACCATGAGAAGAAGGCAAAGATTGGCAAGATTTTTGTTTATCAGGGGCTGAAGCGGGTAGAAGTTCCCTCTGCTTCCATGGGTGATATCGTAGCCTTCACCGGTCTGGCCGATGTGGCCATCGGCCAGACCGTGGCCGACGCCGCCGCTCCGGAGGCGCTTCCGGCCATCAATATCGATGAACCCACCCTATCCATGACCTTTGGGGTCAATACCAGCCCCTTTGCCGGTCAGGAAGGGCAGTTCGTCACCAGCCGCCACATCCGTGAACGCCTGTTCAAGGAAGTGGAGACAAATGTGAGCCTGCGGGTGGAGGAAACCGATTCTGCTGATACCTTCAAGGTTTCCGGCCGGGGGGAGCTCCACCTTTCCATCCTCATCGAGACCATGCGCCGGGAAGGCTACGAGCTGCAGGTGGGGAAGCCGGAGGTTATTTACAAAACTATCAACGGTCAGCTCTGCGAGCCTATCGAAAACCTGACGGTAGAGGTGCCTCAGGGATATATGGGAACCGTCATGGAGCTGCTGGGCACCCGTAAGGCGGAGCTGGTGAATATGACGGAGGTGGCCTCCTACATCCGGATGGAATACGTTATTCCCGCCCGGGGCCTCTTCGGCTACCGCAACGACTTCCTCACCGACACCAAGGGCAACGGTATCATGAACCATGTCTTCCACGGCTACGTTCCCTACAAGGGGGATATGCCCAGCCGTACCCATGGCTCCCTGGTGGCTTTCGAGCAGGGAGAGACCACCGGTTATGGTATCTTCACCCTTCAGGATCGGGGAGTAATGTTCATCTCCCCGGGGCAGTCCGTATATGAGGGGATGATCGTAGGGGAGAATGCCCGGGAGCTGGATATCGATATCAACCCCTGCAAGGCAAAGCATGTATCCAATATGCGCACCTCTGCCTCGGATGAGGCCATCCGTCTCGTACCGCCCCGGATTCTCAGCCTGGAGCAGGCCCTTGAATATATCAACGATGATGAAATGGTAGAGGTCACCCCCCAGAATATCCGCCTGCGGAAAACCGTCCTTGACCATACGGCCCGGGGCCGGGCCCGGAAGAACGCCATCAAGGCGGCGGGGAAATAATTGTTGGTCTATAGTGGGTTTGTTCTGTTAAAATGAGAATATAGGCAATTTTACTATTTTTTTTAAAATCTTCTTGCAATTTGCAGGAGTTTTCCTACATAATAAGAATGAAAATAATACGGCATGTTGTCTAAAAAATGATAAATTGCCGGCAATCACCCGTACCGTCACAGTTTAATATGGGAGGATTTTTGTTGTGAGTCTTTGGGAAAAATTGACCAACTGGGTTATGCCCCAGGAGGAAATCTATGAGGAGGAAGAGAGCCTCGACCTGGCCGAAGAAAAGGCCGACGCGGCTGCCAGGCGCGCTGAGGTGCGCCGGGTGGCA
>CAJTSO010000061.1:0-829 GCA_910579115.1 uncultured Selenomonadaceae bacterium | reverse complement strand
CATCACTGACCCCCCGCCTGTCAGCCACCGGCCGGAGTTGACGGTTCACACCAACCCGGCTTTTGCGGCGCCGGCTGCGCCGGAGATGAAGGTGGCAATATTTGCCCCGATAAAGTTTGAGGATGCCGCTGCCGTGGCTGACGCTGTCAAGGATAAGCGAGCCGTCATCGTGAACTTCGAGCGGACTGATGCCCGTGAGCAGCAGCGGATTTTTGACTTCCTGAACGGCGCTTGCTACGTGCTGGGCGGCGGCGTTACGATGATTGCGGCCGGGCTCATCCTCTATTCCCCGGCTTTTGTCAAGGTTGAGGATCGCCGGTAAGGGATATCTGAAGCCTTGTACTGAGGTCTCAGGGCTTGTTGGTTGGTTCCAGCCAGGGACAGCCGTCAGAGAGGGACCAATATAAAAGAATAATACCCGGCCTTGCTCGACCGGGTGCCAACCACAACAGCTTGTGTTGAAGGACGTGAAAGAACACAGGAAATTCGGGGCTGGCTTGCGGCATACTTTTTTGAATCCTCAGAAAAGTGGTGTTGCTGATAACTCCCAAGTGATATCACTTTGATTGTGAAATGTATGAATTGTGATTGCCGGATTAAACAGGAACAACAGGAGGGTGCCGCGTGAGGCGGCATCCTCTTTTTTGTGGGTCAGGGCCATCTCCTGAATGGGAGACAAGACCCTCTCCGTCATGTCTTACGACATGCCACCTCTCCCAGAGGGAGAGGCAAGAACGAGTCCCCCTGGCTCTCCCTCTGGGTTGGCATGAGCACTTAATAAGCGAAGCGTATTTAGTGCGAGCCATGCAAACTACTTAGCGATTGCTGA
>CAJTSO010000060.1:242-9908 GCA_910579115.1 uncultured Selenomonadaceae bacterium | reverse complement strand
CCTCATCCGCTCTATCGAAGGCAAGGGAGGCCGTCCCCGGATGAAGCCGCCCTTTATGAAGGTCAGCGGCCTCTTTGCCCTGCCCACCACCGTCAACAATGTGGAAAGCTTTGCCATCGTTCCCCACCTCCTGCTGGACGATCAGGGTTATTACGGCAGCTTCGGCAGCGGCGAGTCCATCGGCACCAAGCTGGTTTCCGTGGCCGGAAACGTGAATAATCCCGGCGTGTTCGAGATCCCCTTCGGCACCACGGTCCGGGACATTATCTTCGGCCTCGCCGGCGGGGTGAAGGACGGCCGCAGGATCCGCCTGATCCAATTTGGCGGCGCCAGCGGCAAAATCAGCGATGAACGGATCCTGGATACTCCTTATACCTATGACGACCTGAAGGCCGCCGGGGTCACGGTGGGCTCCGGCGCCATCCTCGTAGTGGACGAGCGAACCACCGTGCTGGAGTTTCTCTGTCAGACCCAGGATTTCTTCGTCCATGAAAGCTGTGGTCAGTGTACTCCCTGCGGAGAGGGAAACCTCCACATCCAGCTGCTCCTGAACAAGCTGGCTGACGGTACCATCACCAGCCATGAGCTCAGCCGTATGAAAAAGCTCGCTGCCATCATGTCCACTGCTTCCCTCTGCGGCCTTGGCGAATCGGCCCAAAATGCCCTGCTGTCCGCCATGAAGGTTTTCCCGGAGGTTTTCATGCCAGGAGGTGTTCGATAATATGTCTGAAGAAGTAATGATCAACCTTAAAATAAATGACATTCCCGTTTCCGTCCCCAAGGGAACGAAGGTCATTGAAGCCGCAAAAAAAATCGGCATCGACATCCCCCATCTCTGCTACCATCCGGATCAGCAGATAAAGGCCCGCTGCCGGGTCTGCTCCGTAGAGGTAAAGGGAAAGAACCGCCTGCTGGCCAGCTGCTCTACGGAGGTCTGGGAAGGTATGGAGGTTTATACCAATACGGAAACCGTCCGCAACGCCCAGGAGGGGATTCTCCAGCTGATTTTATCATCTCACAATCAGGAATGCCGGGTCTGCAACAAGAACGGCAGCTGCGACCTGCAGGAGCTCTGCAACCGCTTCAACATTGAAAAAGAAAGCCTCCCGGATGTCTGCAAATACCAGAAGGCAAAAAACACGAATCCCTCCCTGGTCCGCGATCCCTCCAAGTGCATCAAGTGCGGCCGCTGCATAAGGGCCTGCAAGGATGTTCAGGGGATAGAAGCAATCGCCTTCTCCGGACGCAGCCACAACCTCGTTGTAGCCGCGCCCTTCAATCTGGATCTGGCCGAAACCGACTGCGTCCTCTGCGGTCAGTGCAGCCTCGTTTGCCCCACCGGGGCCATCATGGAGAAGGACGATACTCAAAAGGTTCTTGACTGGATTCAGGATCCCGCCAAGCACGTCATTGTCCAGATCGCTCCCTCCATCCGGGTATCTCTGGGGGATGCCCTGGGCCTGGAGCCCGGCAGCATCGTTACCGGTCAGCTGGTCTCTGCCTTGAGGGCGCTGGGCTTTAACAAGGTATTCGACACGAATTTCAGCGCTGATCTTACCATCATGGAAGAGGGCTACGAGCTGCTTTCCCGCCTGCAAAACAAGGGCACCCTTCCCATGATTACCTCTTGCAGCCCCGGCTGGGTAAACTATCTGGAAAAGCATTACCCCGAGATGACCCCCCACCTTTCCACTGCGAAATCCCCCATGAGTATGTTTGGCGCCGTTGCCAAAACCTACTACGCTGAAAAAATGGGCATCTCCCTCGATGACCTGGTTACCGTTTCCATCATGCCCTGTACCGCCAAGAAGTTTGAGGCGGCCCGGCCGGAAATGGGCCGTAACGGCCGTCTGGACGTAGACGCGGTTCTCACCACCCGGGAACTGGCCAGACTTATCAAAAAGGCTGACATCAAGTTTGACGCGCTGCCTGAGAATGATTTTGACAGCCCCTTGGGCACCGGCTCCGGCGCCGGGGCTATCTTCGGCGCCACCGGCGGCGTCATGGAGGCGGCCCTCCGCACCGTATACGAAAAGGTTACCGGCCGGGAAGCCGCCCCGCTGGAATTTACGGACGTCCGGGGCTTTGACGGCATCAAGGAAGCTACCTATGACCTGGGCGGCACTCAGATAAAAGTCGCTATCGTCCACACCCTGAAAAATGCCCGGATTCTCCTTGATCGGATAAAGGCTGGGGGGTGCGACTACACCTTTGTGGAGATCATGGCCTGTCCCGGCGGCTGCATTGGCGGCGGCGGACAGCCTTACGGCACCACCAACGAAATCCGCAGGAAGCGCATTGCCGCCCTCTATGAGATCGATAAAGGCCTTACCCTGAGAAAGTCCCACGAAAATCCGGACATTATCACCCTCTACAAGGAGTTCCTGGGGGAACCCCTCAGCGAAAAAGCCCATCACCTGCTGCATACCCACTATACTCAGGTCCACAAGGCTTACGAATTCTGATTTCACCTTATTGGGATAACTTCTAAAATACAATAACCCTTGCAAAAACCTGCAGGGGTTATTTTTTTACAAACCAACAAAACATTCAGAAATTATGCAAAACTCTCTTTATCTTTTAGATTGTTTTTGATATAATACAGGCGTTGTCAGAAAAATGCCTCATCCCAATTTTGTTTTTTGGTTTGCCGCATTGCTCGACGAGAATGATTCAGCTCTAAGGAGGACGATGAAATGAAACTCAGTTCTAAATGGATCGGCACCGCAATAGCTACCCTGACCGCGGCGGCAGTGCTTACCGGCTGTGGCGGCGGCAGTGAGAAAAAGGTGGATGCTCCCAAAACGAGCGGCCCCAGCGGCGAAGCGACGATTTATACCTCCATGTATCCCGATATTCTCGACAAGGTCTGCAAGCCCAATGTTCAGAAAGCCCTCCCCAACCTGAAAACCAACTGGTTCCAGGGGGGCACCGAAAAGCTCAAGACCAAAATTGCCGGCGAGATCAAAGCCAACAAAATCGGCACTGATGTACTCATGGTAGCTGATCCCAGCTATTACCTCTACCTGAAGGATAAAGGGCTCCTTCTGAACTACAAGAGTCCCAACTTAAAGGATGTAATTTCCGATAAGGATTCTGACGGATCCTGGTCCGCCGTCCGCATCAGCAATATGATTATCGCCTATAACGAAGCCAAGATCGCCAAGGAAGACATTCCCACCACCTGGAGCGACCTCCTTGACCCGAAATACAAGGGCAAGATCGCCATGCCCAACCCCATGCTTTCCGGCAGCGCCTACGTTGCCGTAGGGGCCATTGCCGACAAATTCGGCTGGGAGTTCTTTGACAAGCTGAAGGCCAACGGCCTCCGGGTTGAAGAAGGCAATTCCGCCATCCAGAACAAGCTCCTCACCGGCGAGTACATGGCCGCCATGATCTTGGAGGAAAACATCCTGAAGCTCCAGGAAACCAAGAAGGAACCCCTGAAGGTCTGCTACCCGAAGGAAGGCATCATCTCCATCGCCAGCCCCATCGGCATCATGAGCAGCACCAAGAATCCGGAAGGAGCCAAGGCTCTCGTGGACTGGTGGCTTTCCAAGGAAGGCCAGCAGGCGGTAACCAAGGGCTGGATGCACTCTGTCCGGGGCGATGTCCAGCCGCCCTTCGGCGCGCCGAAGATGGAGACTCTTCTCCCCACCGCTATCAAGGTGAACTGGCAGAAGCTGGCCACTGAGGAGTCACAGATTAAAAACGAATTCCGGGCCCGGGTAATGGACAAACAGTAACAAATCATGATAGTAAAACGCAAAAAGCAGCTCGCATCGAAGGATGCGAGCTGCTTTTTGTGTCGGCTTGGTGGAGATCATCTGAAAAAAATATGAATCAGGAAGAAAAAACTTCCTAAATCCGTAAATTGTTGCTATAATGAGCCTGTAAAAGTAGTAATTATATGCTGAAAACTTTTGGTTTCTTTAGGGATTTGCAGATTTCCTGCAAGTCGTATCTCTATCATATCACAAGGGAGGTTTTTACACTATGAAACTCAATTCCAAATGGCTGAGTACGGCCGTTGTTACGGTAACTGCCGCGGCAATGCTCACCGGCTGCGGCGGCGGTGAAAAAAAGGCTGAGGCTCCCAAGGCGCAGGGTCCCTCCGGTGAAATCATGATTTACACCTCGATGTATCCCGATATCATTGACAAGGTCTGCAAGCCCAGCGTTGAGAAGACGTTCCCGAATATGAAGGTCAACTGGTTCCAGGGGGGCACCGAGAAGCTCAAGACAAAGGTTGCCGGAGAAATCAAGGCTAACAAGATTGCCACCGACGTTCTCATGGTGGCTGACCCCGGTTACTACCTGAACCTGCAGCAGAAGGGCCTGCTCCTTAATTACATAAGCCCCAACATGAAGGATGTCCTTTTGGACAAGGATAAGGACGGAGCCTGGTCCGCTGTCCGTATCTGCAACATGATCATCGCTTACAACGAATCCAAGATCGCCAAGGAAGATATTCCCACCACCTGGAGCGATCTCCTTGACCCGAAATACAAGGGCAGGATCGCCATGCCCAACCCCATGCTCTCCGGTACGGCTTTCGTTGCCGCCGGAGCCCTTGCGGACAAATTCGGCTGGGAGTTCTTTGACAAGCTGAAAGCCAATGGCCTGAAGGTTGAAGAAGGAAACTCCGCTATCCAGAACAAGCTCCTCACCGGTGAGTATATGGCCGCCATCATCCTGGAGGAGAACATCCTGAAGCTTCAGGAAACCAAGAAGGAACCGCTGAAGGTCTGCTATCCGAAGGAAGGCTGCATCCTTATCAGCTCCCCCATCTGCATCATGAAATCCACCAAGAACCCGGAAGGAGCCAAGGCCGCTGTTGACTGGTGGCTCTCCAAGGACGGCCAGCAGGCGGTGACCAAGGGCTGGATGCACTCCGTCCGCCCGGATGTGGCTCCCCCCAACGGCGCTCCGAAGCTGGAGACTCTCCTGCCCGCCGCCGTCAAGGTTGACTGGAACAAAATGGCTACCCAGGAAGCTGAGATTAAGAACGAATTCCGTACCCGGGTAATGGACAAGAAATAAGAAATATTTGTGGCTCCACAACCGCTCAGGGACTGTCGGCGCAGCCCCTGACGGGTGTGTTCGCCTACCTGTTGCTTAATGAAGGAGTAAGAGCGTGAAACGGTCCTTACCTCGATTGGACAGCAAGTTCATTGTCATTGGCATTTCGGTGATCTTGCTTCTCTATTTCATCGTTTTTCCCATGCTGGTGCTCATTTATGACAGCCTCTATGTAGACGGCAGGCTGGATTTGAGCAACTATCGTGACGTCTACGGACAGGAAGTAAATTGGCGGGCCCTCACAAATACGCTGAAGCTGAGCTTCGGCGTAATGGTGGCCAGCGTGCTCATCACCTTCCCTCTGGCCTGGCTGGTGGGGCGTACCGACCTTCCCGGCAAGAAATTTTACCGGACGGTTCTCGTGGCCAGCTATATGATTCCCCCCTATGTAGGGGCTATCGCCTGGGTACAGCTTCTGAACCCCAGCGTTGGCTATTTGAACGACATATTGAGATTCTGCTTCGGCCTGGAAACGGCTCCCTTTGATATCTATACCATGTGGGGTCTCGGCTGGGTACTCACGCTGTTCTATTCGCCCTTTGCGTTTATCACCATCTCCCGGGCCATGGAAAAGATGGATCCTACCCTGGAGGAGGCCGCCCGAATCAGCGGCGCCGGACCTCTCCGCACCCTTTTCGACGTTACTTTGCCCCTGACCGCTCCCAGTATTCTCGCTGGAGGTCTTTTGGTTTTCATCGCGGCAGGCTCCTGCTTCGGTATCCCGGCTATCGTAGGTATGCCCGGCAACATCGAAGTTATGACTACCCGGATCGTCACTTTCGTGTATATGGGTGATGATAAGGGAATCCGCGACGCGACGGCTCTGGCCGTCAGCCTGATGGTAGTGGCCAATGCCCTGCTCTTTGGCATGAGCTGGCTTTTGGGCCGGAAGGACTACACCACCATCAGCGGCAAATCCACCCGTCCCAATATCGTCGAGCTGGGCAAATGGACTTGGCTGGCGGAGCTTTTCGTGGGCGGCTATGCCTTTATTTCCGTCATTCTTCCTTTGGGAAGCGTCGTTATGACCAGTTTCCTGAAGAGTATGAGCCGGGCTCCCGGCTGGGACAACTTCGGCTTCGATGCCTGGATTCCAGTCATCACCAGCAGCCAGTACATGGAGAGCATCTGGCTCAGCTTTGTCTACGGCATTGTGGCTGCCTGTATCGGTACCTTACTGGCCATCTTCGTGGCCTACCTTGCGGTAAAAACTAATGTCACCGGCCGCTCTCTGCCGGATCTTCTCGTTGTGCTGGGCGGGTCGACCCCCAGTATCGTTATCGCCCTGGCTCTCATAATTACCTTCAGCGGCAATTATGGCCTGAATCTTTACTCCACCATGTGGATACTCGTAGTCAGCTATCTGGTGAAGTATATGACCATGAGCGTCCGGACGATTGCCGCTTCCCTCAGCCAGGTTCACATCAGCCTTGAAGAGGCCGCCTTAAACAGCGGCGCCAGCTGGATAAGAACCTGCAAGGATGTTATCATGCCCCTCGTTGCCCCCAGCATTATCGCCGGCTGGTTCCTCATTTTCATGCCCAGCTTCTACGAGCTGACGATGAGCAACCTGCTCTACGGCTCTGACACGAAGACCATGGGCGTATTGCTCTACGAGCTGCAGACCTATGCCGATACCCAGAACGCTTCCGTCCTGTCGGTTATCATCCTGCTGATCGTACTGGTGGGGAATCTGATTCTGAACAAGGTTACCAAAGGTAAGGTTGGCATCTGATAAAGGAGAAAACGAAATTGGCACAGGTAAGAATCGAACACCTCTACAAGCGCTTTGGCAATGTAACCGCCGTAGGGGATTTCAATATCGACATTCAGGAGGGTGAATTTATCAGCTTCCTCGGGCCCTCCGGCTGCGGGAAAACCACTACCCTCCGCATGGTTGCCGGGTTTGAGCGGGCAACCGAGGGCAGCATCATCATCGACGACAGAGTTGTCAACAGCAGTGAACAGGGCATTTTCGTTCCGCCGGAAAAGCGGGGCGTAGGCATGGTGTTCCAAAGCTACGCCGTCTGGCCCCACATGACTGTAGCGGAAAATGTGGGCTATCCCCTGAAAATCCAGAAGATTCCCCCGCAGGAGCGCCGGGAGAGGGTTCAGGAAATTCTGGAGATGGTGCGGCTTGACGAGTATGGAGAACGCTATCCGAACCAGCTCTCCGGCGGCCAGCAGCAGCGGGTATCTCTGGCCCGGGCCCTGGTCATGCGGCCGGGACTGCTCCTTCTGGATGAACCATTAAGTAATCTGGACGCAAAGCTTCGGGAAAGTATGCGCTTTGAAATAAGCGCCATCCAGAAGAAGCTGGGCATCACCGTTATCTATGTCACCCATGATCAGAGTGAAGCCATGACCATGAGCGACCGGATCGTCGTCATGAGCATGGGCGTCGTTCAGCAGATCGGCACTCCCTACGATATTTATACCCACCCGGCCAACAAGATGGTTGCCGACTTTGTGGGCCTCATTAACTTCATTCCGGCTGAACAGAAGGGAGATCGGGCCTTCCTCAGGGGCACCGGTTTCAGCGTTCCCTACGACGGCACACCCAAGAACGAGCTGCAGATTGCTGTCCGCCCGGAAAATATCACCATGAGCGCCCACGGAGGGGCAATTCCCGGTACTATTGACGAGTTCTTTTATTTGGGGGATTCCGTCGACTATCGGGTAAACGTGGAGGGCGCCATAATCCGGGTCATCGAAAAGGGCGCCGAGCTGGGAGCCCTGAAGGTCGGAGACAGGGTTTACCTGGACATGGAAAAAGTCATGGTCTTCTGATAAGATAAAGCTGGAAACCATCAGGGGGACAGGCTTTGTTTGTCTGCCGCGATCTGCTTCGCAGCCTGGCAGGCAGACGGGGCCTGCCCTGCTTTATTAAGACGAATAAGGATGTGTCATTTCATGGATATCCCCGACGGCTTATGGCCCGTTATTATCGTTCTCTGCCTCATTTGCAGCGCTATGCTCACCCTGTCGGAAACCGCCCTTATCGACAGCTCCAAAACCTCTTTGGAACGCCTTGAGGACGAGGACTATAAGGGGGCCCGGGCGGCTCTCAACCTGCTGGAAAATCCCGACCCGATTTTGGAAAGCATTCAGGTGGGTCTTATCTTTTGCGCCCTGCTGACCGGTATAAGCCTTTCCCTCTGCACTAATTTTCTGCTGGAAAAATATATCCCCGCCGGAGTCTATACCGGGGTTTTGTCCCTGATCGCCGCCCTTCTGGCTACAACCGCAGTATATCTGATTTTCAGCTGCTTCTTACCGATGAAGCTGGCCCTTCAGGAGCCGGAAAGGGTCCTGTGCAGACACAGCGGCCGCCTGATCTCCTACACCCGCCTCATCTCCCCCTTCCGGACTGTTCTGGTGCTCATCACCGACACCCTGCTGACCATTTTCGGCATAAATCCCCATATTGACGATTCCGTAACTGAGGATGAGGTAAAGGACCTGCTGGAACAGGGCGCCGAGGACGGAGTTATCGAAAAAACCGAGCAGACCATGGTGGAGCGGATCTTCCACATGGGGGATCAGACCGCTTATTCCCTCATGACCCCCCGCACCAGGATGGAATGGCTTGATCTGGACGATGACCTGGACGATAACCTGGCCTTCATCAGAGAAAGCAAAAGCGCTGTTTTCATCGTGGGCAAAAACAGTCTGGACGAATTCTGCGGCATAATCTACGCCAAGGATTTGCTGAACGCCGTGCTGGACGGCCGGCCTTTGGAGCTGGCCTCCCTGGTCAAAAAGCCCCTGCTCATCCCCCGCTCCATGGAGCCTTTCCGAGTCATGGAAAAATTTCGGGAAAGCGGTGTGAACGAAGGTATCGTGCTCGACGAGTTCGGCGGGGTGATCGGCTTCATTACCTATCAGGACATCATCGATAAAATTACCGCCGACTCCGCCGAGGAGGACGAGGAAGGGGATCCCCTGGAGGAAATCGGGGATCACGTGTGGCAGATGGAAGGGCTCTGCTCCATCGACAACTTTAAGGAACGGTTCAACCTGGAAAAGCTGCCGGATGAAGAACGGGACCATTACCAGACTATGGGGGGCATGGTCACAGCCCTGTTCGGCTATATCCCCCGGGTAGGAGAAAAAGCCGTCTGGGATGAGTTTATCTTTGAGGTAACCGCAGTAGACGGGTTCCGCATCGATAAAATGCGGGTGACTCAAACCATTCCTGACCCGGCCGGGCCGAAGGAAGAATCTTAAAAAAGACGGGAGGCTTCCCCTTGGCTGTTCCGATGGCCGGACGCCTCATTCTTGTTTTCCCGCGGCTTGATTTTTCTATATTCTGCTTTTACGGCGGGAAGGCGGCCGACTGACCACAGAGGCTGAGAAAATAATGATTCCTGTAAAGGCGGGCGCAAAGGCTTGACCCTGTACAGGATTTGTGCCATAATGTCATTCGTTTTATTTTCCACACGCGGCGGCGCGCCGGTTGCGCCGCTGCCCTTTCATGAAGAGGGGATATGTCATGCGCGAAAACAGCGATCAGAAAAACCGCCCGCGGATAGTGGTGGTGGGAGCGGGCTTCGGCGGCGTCGCCCTGGCGCGCCGGCTTGC
>CAJTSO010000060.1:0-232 GCA_910579115.1 uncultured Selenomonadaceae bacterium | reverse complement strand
GACGTCACCATCGTCGACCGGAATAATTTTCATCTCTTTCAACCGCTCCTCTACCAGCTCTCCACTTCGGAGCTGGCCGAGCATGAAATTGCCTACCCAGTCCGGGCATTTTTCTGCAACAACCGCAACGTGCGCTTCGTGATGGCCCACGCGGAAGGTTTTCGGCCGGAGGAAAAGCTCCTCGTCACCGATCGGGGAGAAATCCCCTACGATTACCTGGTGCTTGCGGCGG
>CAJTSO010000059.1:4534-9961 GCA_910579115.1 uncultured Selenomonadaceae bacterium | reverse complement strand
CCATTATCGCCCGGTTTGACTCCAACGCCTCTTTGCCTCCCCGCAGGAGAACCGCGTTGCCCGATTTCAGGCAGAGCCCCGCCGCCTCCGCCGTCACATTTGGCCGGGCCTCGTAGATGATGGCAATGACCCCCAGAGGCACCCTTACCCGGCGCAGCTCCAATCCATTTGGCCTGACGGTGGCAAAGTCCCCCTCTCCCACCGGATCAGGCAGGGCAGCCGTCGCCCTGAGTCCGTCGGCCATCCCCTTTATTCTCTCAGGCGTCA
This sequence comes from uncultured Selenomonadaceae bacterium, assembly GCA_910579115.1. GTDB lineage: Bacteria > Bacillota > Negativicutes > Selenomonadales > Selenomonadaceae > RGIG250. Next base: position 9,694 of record CAJTSO010000059.1, on the reverse strand, counting down.
GCAGAAGACGATCAAGGAACGAGGCCTTAACTCCGTTGTCTCTCGCCTCCTTAATATCTTCCTCATTAGCCGCCAGCACCAGCTCCGCCCGTTTCTCCAGCAGTGACGCCATATTGAGCAAGGCGCTGTTCTTCAGGGCTGTAGGCAGCACCGCCAGCTTACGGGAGGCTGCCTTAGCCTCAGCCGCCCTTTCCCTGACGATTTGTTCAATATCCATGAAAATCCTCTCTTCTGTATAGACAGGCTTTTAATAATCTTTAGAAAACTCTAACTCATAGTTATTATCTCACGACAAGCCGACCCTTGTCAACGAAAACCCCGGCCCCGGAACAGCCGGTACAAAAAAAGAGGCCGAAGCCTCTCATCTTTGCTGAACCTTACATTATCCGGCGAGCCCCGATATAAGTCTCCACCCAGTAACCATCGTAAAGGCTGTCGATAACAACCCCCCGACTGGAGGAAGCGTGAATGAACCTGCCGTCATCCAGATATATACCCACATGACTCGCCCCGTAGGTATAAGTAGAGAAATACACGAGATCTCCCGCGCGAAGCTCCCGCCGTTCCAGGGGAACGCCTACTTCATACTGATCATCAGCCGCCCGGGGAAGGGACATGCCGCAGTTGGCAAATACATACTGAACATAGCCGGAACAGTCAAAGCCGTAGGGGGAAGCGCCCCCAAAAACATAGGGTACGCCGACATACTGAATCGCCGATTGGACGATACGGCGGGCAATATAATTATTGCCGCGGCTCACTTCCGGCATCTGCCGGCCGCCCATCAGCAAAGTGTAAGTTGCCTGACCTACCATCCCATCGACTTCCATGCCCTGTTTTTTCTGGAAGTCCTTCACGGCCTCCACAGTAGCCGGACCAAAATCACCGTCAGCAGTTACATCGTAACCCATACCGGCCAGAACGCCCTGAAACTCGGCAATCTCCACGCCCTGATCACCGACCTGAAACGCCGCTGCCGCTGCCTCCGCAGCGGCCGCCGCCGAGGTAAAGGCAGCGGTACAAACAGCGGCGCCCAACAAGCGGGCACATTTTTTCCATGAAAAAAGCAATCAGGATACCCCTCTCTTTTAACCTGCGAGGTTAGCTGACGGGTTAGGCCGGAGAAGCAGACTCGGCACACGCCGTTCACCCCAAACAAACGGTTCCCCCGCTCCCCGGGCGGATTCGGCTCGAAGCCCGGAAAACAACAACTGGACATATGCTTTAATGTCAGCCGTCAATCTGAACAGCTGACGGATATCGTCGAGCGTGAGCACTCAATAAGCCGGGTTTTGTTCCGCAAAAGCGGCGATGATCATTTATCTGGACCGCCGGTTACCCGACGGCTCAAGCAACCAACCCGGAAGGCTCCGCGGGCCGCATCATCCCTTCCCTACTTGGTCTTGCTCCCTGTGGGGTTTATCAGGCCACCCGGTTACCCGGATGCCGGTGCGCTCTTACCGCACCTTTCCACCCTTACCTCAAAAATCGAGGCGGTTTTCGTTTCTATGACACTTTCCGGGAATCGCTTCCCCCGGCCATTAACCGGCACAGCGCCCTGTAGAGCCCGGACTTTCCTCATGTATCCTGCCGGATACCCGCGATCATCTTTCGTACTCACGAAAAAGCATATTCATTATATCATTGCCGGAATACCTTGTCAAAATTTCCCTTAGACCCATAAAAAAACAAGCCTTTCCGCTTCGGCCCACAGCCCCCCGGCTACCTTGCGGCACAGACAGCTACCCGCTTATCGCTGCTTCCTTCCGGACCTGACGAGGTTCACGGGACCATCTTGCGCAAGACCTGGACGCTGTGAACCGAGCCGGAAAGGCTCGAACTTCCGTGATCTTAACACAGAGCTTTGAGTTTTTTCTGAAAATCCAAAGCTAACCTAAAAAAAGGGTAAAAAAATGGCGGAGAGTGAGAGATTCGAACTCTCGATACAGCGTTCACCGTATACACGCTTTCCAGGCGTGCTCCTTCAACCACTCGGACAACTCTCCATGCTTGACTCACAAGATATATTCTTTTGTCGTCACAACATGGGGTATTATATATTATGCTCATTCATTTGTCAACTAAAATTTCTGAAAAAACAAAGCCTCCGGTGAAGGAGGCTCCAAAGGATCTCAAAAAATTGTCGTGGGCGGCAGGAATTCCTCCTTCGCCAGGATAAGGTAAAACTCACCGCAGGCGGCGCTAACCTTTACGACCAGCTTCTCCGGCTGCGGAAAGGCTGGCATCTGGGCGGAGCGGGGCGCGTCCAGATCCATCTCCAGATGTTTACGGGCCGTTTCTACGGCATATATTCCATTTATCACATTCAGAAGCTCGCTGACGCTGTCCACCGCCATATCGTTCAGCAGGGGGATCGTCTCGCCGCTGTAGCAGGAAGCCAGCCCGCACCAGTCTTCATCCACCGCCGCAATACCAGTCACCAGGGATTGGTCCCCGCCGATACGCTGGGAAACCCCATTGAATTCCTGAGGCATTACGCCCATGGCGTGAACGGGATCTACTCCCTTTGCATCAGAAACGATGGCGATCTCCCCGGTAAATCTGTTCAGGGAATCCAAAAAGCTTTTGACGTACTCGCAGAAGGAATCCCATTCCTGAGCAAACTTACCGTTGAACGCATTCTCCATTACAACGCAAATCGGGCAGGGACCGTCATCAAATTTTTTCAGCAGCTCCAGCACCTGGGCAGGGGTATACATTTCCGTATCCAGCAAGGACTGAATAAAATTCAGCCCGGCGTCCCCCGGTTCGCTCCGCAGGTCGGCAAGCCCCTTTTCATCCACGATTTTTGCCGCTGTGAGCTTTTCTCCAACGGCATTATCCTCCAGCGGATACATCTCCAGAAACAGCGAGCCGGGCATATTGAATTTTCTAAGAGCCCGCACCGCCAAGGATGCCTCCGCCTTCGGCGCTACCTTCAACAGACGCCGCAGCTTATCCCCGGTAATTTCATTGGCATTGAACAAATACTGGGGGAAAAATTTGTTAATTCTCATCCTTTCCCACCTTCTTCCTGATGGAGTTCACCGCCTTCTCCAGCTGTGACAGCTCATAGGGTTTCTGAATGAAGCCCAAAACCCCCATCTTCAGGGTTTCCATGAGAACCTCCGGCGTTCCCATGGAAGAAAGCATAACCACCGGCAGATCCGGATTTATCTGCTTCAAAACCCGCAGCGCCTCAACGCCGCCCACTTCCGGCATGACCACATCGAGAAAAACCCCGTCAGGCTTGAACTGAAGCTCTTTCATTATGCCGTCCTTGCCGTTTTCCGCCTGAACCACTTCACAGCCCAGAGTCTCCAGGTCATCCTTCAGCTTTTTCCTCAGAAGCATTGAGTCGTCACATATAAGAATTGTTAATTTCTCCGCCATTTTGCCCTCCCCCCTCCGGCCAGTCCGACCGGCGAGGCTATTTTATGCGTGTCCTTACAACAGCCTTTGCCTCTCGAATTCAAAAACTACATTATAAATATCACTTATCCGACATCTCACCGTATCATTATAGCACAGCGTCCAATGGCAATACAATAACAGATTATGATTTAACCATAACCGAGGTCTGAATAAAGTTTTCGATTATGTAATCTGTTTCCACAGGCTCAGGTCTCTGCGGCGGCTCCGGCTTTTCTCCCCGGGCTTCCGCTTCCCGGCGCTTTCTCGCCAACTCCTCAGCCCGTTTTATTGCCTTTCTTATCTCCTTCTTCTGTTCCCTGTCGCTCATGAGGGGAGGATTTGCCGCCGGTTCCGCCACAATATGATTGTTGGAATAAGTATCAAGAACCCGGCGGAGTTTGTCTGCCGTAGTCTCCTTGTCTTCCAGCTCCATCATGGCCGCCGCCAGCACCTGCTGCACCTGGACAAGCCCGCCGCCGTGAAGGTCTATGAAAAATCTTCCCTCCGGCCTTTCCTCCGGTATGGTGTAGGGCACTTCTACCGTAAACTTCTCCCCCCGGTAGGGTTTCAGCACGGCCTTAAAGATGATTGTCTCCCCGGCCTTTACCTCCGGTTTTGAAGGGGCGGCCGATATAAGCCGGGCGGTGCGACGCCGGGCCTCCGTGGTAATTTCTACATCTATTCCGTAAATATCCGACTCTTCATCCTGGTTCGAGGTAATAATGGAAATGATATTATTCAGCTCCGCAAAGGCGGACAGCCCTCCGTCCCCGACTGAATAAAAGAGATTGGAGCGCTCGATATCAAGGCTCTTTTCCGACTGCGGGGCCTCCGGCGGAGCCTTTGCCGCAAAGACATTCGTCTTGACCCTGAACTTCACTCCGATGGTGGCCGGCGCGCCGCTGTCACAGGTTCGGGCAATGGCCGCTACCGGGATCGCCGCCGATACGGCGGGCAGGATATCCTCATCATAGGCGCACTGGGCGGTAAAATACATTTTCCGGTTAAGGGACCGGTCAACCACCTTAAGCCTCATCGGCACCGTGCTTGGGTATACGCCGAGAATACCGGCGACGCCGCAGCCCCGATCCTGATTTACCCGGCCGATAATATTGCCCACATTGGCCAGCTTCATGCCGTCAGTCTGTCCGTTGACGGTACCGATGACGGTTGCGTCTGTCATGAAAAAATTTGTGTTTCCCTTGTGGGCGAAGGAGTGGCCGAAGGCCAGCACCTTTTTGCCCTCCACCGCCGTAACGGTTCCGGTGGCGCCAACGGTAAAGTCCCCATACACCGCCGCCACGCCCACAGGGCTTCCAGGCTCCAGCTCCGGCTCGAAATCAATGGCCACCGGCCCTGACGGCTCTCCCACTTCAACGGGCTCCGCCGGTTCTTTATCCTCCGGCTTTATGTAGCCGGAGTTCTCCTCCGCCTGGTTGGGAATATTGTCTTCCTTCCCTGCGGCCTGCCTTGTCTCTTCCGCTTTCTTTTTACCGGCGGCCCTTTTATCCTTCTTCTTTCCTTTACCGGCGTTTTTTTCCTTTGTTTCCTCTGGCTGTTTCTCTGCCGGTTTCTCTGCCACTGGTTCCGCCGTTTCGCCCGCCGCCGGTTCCCCAGCCCCGGTTCCTGCCGGTTCCTTCGCCTGGTTTTCCGGCCTCTTTTCCTCTATCGCCACCGGCTGGGTTCCGGCGGTACCGCCGCCGGCCAGGTACACCCCCATAAAGGGCTGAAGATCGTAGCCTAGCG
>CAJTSO010000059.1:2539-4513 GCA_910579115.1 uncultured Selenomonadaceae bacterium | reverse complement strand
AGCCTAGCGGAGCGAGCCTGTCGGCCAATATCCCGGCCGCCGCCCCCTCAAAGCCGGAGATAAACAGACTGCGCCGCTCCCCCTGATAACGGGACTTTTTTTGAGCAGTCTCCTCTCCCTCTCCGGCAGGATCAATCGCCTCCTCAACCTTCATGTAACCGTCAGGATGTTCGTCAGTCTTAACCGGGACGGCTCCTGTCTCCGGATTCCGTTCCTTTTTCCCGTCCTCCAGTTCCTTGGGCCGCTCGTCAATTGTCAATTCCTCCGGTCCTTCAGTTGCCGGCTCCCTGCCCTTTTCGCCAGCCTCGCCCTTTGTCTCTGCCTGACGTGCCTTCCGCAATTTCTCCCGCTGCTCCCGGGCCTTGGCCGCCTTTTCCCTTTCCGCGGCGGCCTCTTTCAGGTCGATTGTTTTATTCCTGCTGTCGGCCTTGAGATCCGGCATATTCCAGATTTCCATCATATCCTCAATGGGCGTTATCAGGAACATATAGGAATCCATATCCTTGAAGGTGGCCGCCGCTGCCCCCACCAGACGGCCATCAATATAGACAGGACTGCCGCTCATCCCTTGCAGGACGCCGCCCACCGACTCCACCACCGGACCGGAAGCCCGGGCAAGGATCATCCGGCGGGAACCCCGTCCGGTGCCCAGTACTCCAAGAATCTCCACATCAAAGGTCTGGATCTCGTCGCTGCTGTCCACAACGGTATAAGCCTGGCCGGTCATTCCCTTCACCAGCTCCGTTACCGGCAGCGTTTCCGGCATTGCCAACGCAACGGGAACAGGCCCCAGGAAAAGGGAACCGGCCGCCGCTGCCCCAGCCGCCGCCAGAGACAACCGGCGGGTTAATTTTTGTTTTTTTATATCGTTAAAAATGCTTGTAAGTGACATTGTCTTCCCTCATCAAATTTAATAACCGTTTTATTATACACCATAAAAACTGTTTCCTCAAACGATAATGCTCTCTCTAAATGAAAAAATAACGGCTACCATTATAAAATTATTCCGGGAAAGATCTTTTCTGAAAAAAATATTGCCTGGCCTGATATGAGAGAGTAATATATTCTCATGCCACCGGAAAGGACCACGCCATGAAAGATAACTGCCGCCGGGAAGCGAAAAAATTTCCGCCGCTGCCCCGGCTTTATTTCAGCAAAATAATGCGAGCCATCGTCGAGTTTGAACTCATTCAGGACGGGGACAAAATTCTGATAGGCTTGTCTGGCGGGAAGGACAGCCTGCTCCTTCTCTATGCTCTGGCCGCCATGCGCTCCCGTCTGAAAAAAAGCTTTGAGCTCCGGGCCTTCACGGTAAACCCCATGTTTTCCCCGGACTTTCAGCCGGGACTGGACCGCTTGAGGAAGCTCTGCCGCCGCCTTGATGTCCCCTACGACAGCCGGGAGGTGGACATCGCCGGAAGGCTTGCCGCCCAGGGCGGCAGGGACCGCTGCTTCACCTGCGCTTTCTTCCGGCGGGGCGCGGTAAACCGCTTCGCCCTTGAAACGGGCTGCAATAAGGTTGCCTATGCCCATCATCATGATGACGCCGTGGAAACACTCCTGATGGGTCTTTTTTCCTCCGGTCAGATTTCCACCTTCCTGCCAAAAACCTTTCTCGACAAAACGGGCCTCACCGTTATCCGCCCCCTCATCTACCTGCGGGAAAAAGAAACCGCCGACGCCGTCTCCATCCACGGCATTTCCCCGGTAAAAAGCCCCTGCCCCTATGACGGCCACACGAAAAGGCAGGTGGTAAAGGAGCTTATCGCCCGCCTCACCAGGGAGGATCCCCTCCTTTACGACCACCTGGGGGCCGCCCTGAGAGAGTCAGCCGTAGGCGACCTGTGGCCCCGGGCCAAAACCCGGCCGGAAATGTATAATACCTATCAAGAATATGTGAAAGGACAGAAGGGATAATTTGAATAAAAAAGCTTTATATCTGCTGGCCTTTGCCCATCTTTGCAACGACCTGGG
>CAJTSO010000059.1:0-2529 GCA_910579115.1 uncultured Selenomonadaceae bacterium | reverse complement strand
AGCCCTCCCGGCGGCCCTGCCCTTTTTGGCCGCCGCCTACGATTTTGCCTATACGGATGTGGCCGGTCTAATGTTTGCCTCCTCCTTCCTATCCAGCTTTATCCAGCCCATCTTTGGCTACATTGCCGACCGGACGGAAAAGGGCTTTCTCATTGGCGGCGGCGTAATGGTGTCCCTCGCGGCCTTTTCCCTGCTGGGACAGCTTAGCGACTACAGTCTGCTCTTTGCCGCCATCACCGCCATGGGTATCGGCTCCGCCGCCTTCCATCCCGAAGCCGTCCGGCTGGTAAATGTTCTGTCTGCCTCCCACCCCGGTACCGGTGTCAGCATCTTTTCGGTAGGGGGCAATGCGGGCTTCGGCATTGGCCCCCTGCTGGCGGTTTTCTTTATCTCCCTCTGGGGACTGTCCGGCCTGAAATTTTTTGGTCTTTTTGGCCTCATCCTGGGCGCTTGCCTTCTCCTCATCGTCCCCAAGCTGAAAAAATCCGCCCAAAAAATTCTCGTCAAGAAGCAAGAGGCCGCCGGTAAACGGGGCGCCCTGACCAATGACTGGCCCTCCTTCTGGCGGCTTACCGCCGTAATCATGCTCCGCTCCGTGGTTCTCTGCGGTCTTTCCGGCTTCCTGCCCCTTTTCTGTATCCGGGAGCTGGGAGCCACTACCGCCGCCGGTTCCTCTACCCTGTCCGCCTTCGCCGTTATCGGCATATTCACTACCCTCGTTGGAGGACGGCTGGCGGACAAAATCGGCTACGCCCGGGTTCTCCGGTACGGCTGTCTGGCCCTGGTTCCCATTCTGGTGGCAATCGTCTGGGGACATGAGCTTCTGCTGGTATACACTTTGCTGCTGCCTTTAAGTTGCGCCGTCCATGGGGTGTACTCCTCCTTCGTGGTCCTGGGGCAAAGCTATCTGGCCAAAAGCATCGGCTTCGCCTCCGGCATCACCATGGGGCTGGCCTTCTCGGTAGGGGGCATCGTCCTCCCGGCCATCGGCTGGTTTGCCGACCAATACAGCCTGATGAACGCCATGAAGCTGATGGTTCTGATCGCCGCCGCCTGCGCCGCGGCCAGCCTGCTGCTGCGGGAACCGGCGAATCCGGATTCCCCGGCAAAATAGTCTAAGCCTCGCCCTGCATAATCTTTTCCCCTTGATTTATCCCGCCCCGGTCAGCTACAATACTTACAGATGAAAGCGAAAAGGAGCGTGATTTTGTGGACACCGGTCAGAAGTCACCCATCTTCCAGGCGGAGGATATGGATTCCCGCCAGCTGGCGGAGTTTACTCTGGATCTGCTGCACCGAATGATAGTACACCACACCCTTTGGTTTCGGGAGGTAGAGCACCAGCTGGGCTTTGAACGGGCCCTGGAGGTAATGGACGAAGCCTGGGCCCAGACCCGCAGGCTGGCGGGCAAGCGGCTGGCGGAGGAGCTCGGCTGCCGGGAAGAAGAGGGAATCCCCCGGCCCCTGCTGGAGCTTCCCGCCGAAAAACAGCTGAGCCTCATCGACAGCATTGCCAAAAGCTGGCTGGCTCAGGACGGAGTCTGGTTTCAGGCCGTGGAAAAGCGCTACGGCATGAACGACGCGAAACGCTGCAACGACTCCACCTGGGGCCGGTTTTCTCCCTTTGAAGCCCATGAGATAAAAAAGCTCCTGAGACTGGGCCCAAATCCGGGACTTAAAGGGCTGGAACAGGCCCTGGGCTTCCGCCTCTACGGCCGGCTGAACGTCCAGTCCTGCCATTGGGAACAGGATGCCCTGATCTTTCAGATGAACGACTGCCGGGTTCAATCCGCCAGGGTTCGCAAGGGACTGCCTGACTATCCCTGCAAGAGCGCCGGGCTGGTGGAGTACGCCGCCTTCGCCCGGGGTATCGACTCACGAATCCGTACAAAATGCCTCGGCTGTCCCCCGGACCCTCACCCGGCCGAATGGTTCTGCGCCTGGGAATTTACCCTGCCAGAAGAATCAGAGGAATAGAAGGATAGAGGATCGTATCATTGCTGCTGGCAAAATAAAAAAGAGACATTGCACCGATTTGTGCAGTACCTCTTTTTTTTTATTCGTCCCACCAAAAATGTCGCCCCGAAATGGGTCATTTTTCAAAATTGGCAGGTATAGAGATATAATAAATCCTTCCCATTAAGTTCAGTTCCAAATCTCAGCATAAGGGCATCGTACTATGAAAGCATTTCCGCCATGTCTGGATTTTCTTTCAAAAATTTTTGACAAAGGACATTCCAATTGTAGCCTGCGGCGTAGGAGAACTCCTTCTCATTTTCTTCTTTTTCTTTCGCCAGTTGTTCCTCGGTTAAGGACGCTGTGTCTCCGTCGGCGTAATAGCTTCTCAGGTAATGGTGTAAATTATCGTTGATAGCCCGCAAGCCGTCTTCCAGCGATGTATTCCGCAGGACTTCGCCGACCGTATGGTTTTCTTTCTTTCCGTCCCCTTCGCCCGTCATTTCCTCGAGCAGCTCGGCGTCGTGCTCCGCTTGCCAGCGCGCCAGCTTTTGCATATAGCCGTACAATGCA
>CAJTSO010000058.1:8233-9964 GCA_910579115.1 uncultured Selenomonadaceae bacterium | reverse complement strand
AGACGACCTTAGCGATTGCCGAGCGTAGCGATGGCAGAGCTTAGGGAGTCGCACTAGCCGGCGCCCCTTATAGTGAAGGCTTTGGAAATCTGCATCCAAAGAGGCTTTCGGGAGAAGGCCAACGGGCCGGTTATTTTGTCAGGAACGGATGGAAGGAGTTAATCGATGGAATTTAAGCGTGAGGCAGGGCAGTGAGACGAAAGGAAAAGATTATGAATATTCCCACTATGCGTGAGCTCAAGGAGCACTTTTTATCCCGGGAATTTATCCTGTTTTTGGCGATAGGCTGTGTCAATACCTTTGATTGCAGTCTGCTGTCAACTCTCCTGGCCCCTTTCTTGGGAGATATAAACCTGGCCTTTAACGTGGGTTATGTGCTGAGCAACGTCATAGCCTATCTGCTCAATGCCTGGTTTGTCTTTCCCACGCCCCTTTCCTGGTTGGGCTGGGTCAGGTTTTTCCTGTCGTACGTCCCAAATTATCTCGTGCAAAACGTTTTGGTAGTCGCGTTGTATAACCTGATGGGAATACCGCCGGTACTGAGTTTTATCATCTCCGCTGTTTTGGGTATCCCGGCCACTTTCATTTTAGTAAAATTTTTTGCTTTTCGAAAGTAGACTGCTGGAAATGGAAAAACCTTTTTTTATGCCTTCACCCGTCTGTTTGAGTTATCCTGACGGTTCATGCTATAATGAGCCGTAATTGCAGGCAGAGAAAGGAATTTGCGCAATGGAAAGGAAGATTGATGCGTGAACTATGATTCTCGGAAAGCAGCTTTGATTTTGGTGGGGATCGTGGCTTTTAATATTCTGTGCGGTATCGGCGGCGTCGCTATGCTGGATCCGGACGAACCGGTCTATGCTGAAACGGCCAAAGAGATGATTCGTTTCCACGATTATCTGTCGCCGCGGATTTACAATGAATTTTGGTATGACAAGCCACCGATTTTTTACTGGCTTCTTGTGGGAAGCATGAAATTATTTGGTGGTTTTTCTGAATTTGCCGCCCGCCTGCCGGCATCCCTGATGGCGATTTTCAGCGTTCTGTTGACGTACGCTTCTTTCAGCCGGCTCGTGAATCCACGTGCGGGCTGGTGGTCTGCCATGGTTATGGGTACGTCGGTCATGCTCATGTACATGGGAAAAGCGTCCGTTACAGACACGACGCTTCTCTTTTTTCTGACGGCGGCTCTGTTGTGTTTCCTGCACCGCCGTTATTGGCTCCTTTACATTTGCTGCGGACTGGCTGTAATGACAAAAGGCCCTATCGGGGTTGTTTTTCCCGGCGGCATTATTTTTTGCTATTTACTTTTGACGCGAAACCTTAAAGAACTCCTGCATATGCACGTCATTCCGGGCCTCTTTCTTATGTTCCTCATTGGCACGCCCTGGTATGCCTATATGTATCAGACTCACGGCTGGCAGTTTGTTCATGATTTTTTGGGCTTCCATAATGTGCAGCGTTTCGCGAAGCCGCTCCATCCCGCGCGAGTGCACTGGTGGTTTTACATTCCTGTCCTGATTTTGGGCTTTTTCCCCTGGACGGGTCTTTTGCTTCAATCAATCAAAAACGCAATTACGAAATCACGCGCTCATGAGAGGGATGTTCTGCTCTTTTTGGAAGTGTGGGCTGCTTTTGTCTTCCTTTTCTTTAGCGCGGCCCAGACGAAGCAAGTCTCGTATATGCTCTTGTTGTCCCCTGCTTTGGCTGGCCTGATCGGCTGGAACCTGG
>CAJTSO010000058.1:0-8216 GCA_910579115.1 uncultured Selenomonadaceae bacterium | reverse complement strand
GGAGGCTCGGCCTTTACGTCGTGGGCGATTGGCAGCGGCATTCTTTTCCTGCTCATGGCTGTTGGATGGAGCTTCGGGGGTCAATTCATGCCGGAGCTAAGCAGTGGCGGCATTGTTCTCGGCGCAGTGACTTTCCTGTTCGGTATCGCCATCGCCGGGATACTGCTTCGCACCCGGAGCGGGGAAAGAGCCGCCTGGCTCCATGTTGGGACAGCCCTTTTTACGATGGTTATGGCCTTTGCCGTCCTGATGCCCCTGGCTCAGGACAGGTTTAGCGTAAAAACCATGGCGCTCCAATACGATTCCATGGCGAAGGATTCCTCTCGCGTTCTGTATGTGGACAAGCAGCTTCGCCCGGGCATGATGCTCTATACGGATATTCCGGGGATCGAAGCAGATACGAACAATCCGGCTACGCTGGAGCGTCTCAGGGAGGATTCAAGGCCAAAGTACATCCTGATTCGTGATTATATGTACCGGAAGAAAAAGGAGGAAATGGGGGGTGAAGACTGGCAGCTTATACGGGAGCATAAAGGGATCTGCTTGTACGAAAGCGACAAATGAAGGATGAAACATGAGAGAACAACCGATTTTATATATAGTAATTCCCTGCTATAACGAACAGGAAGTGATTCTGTATTCGGCGGCGAAATTGAAAGGAAAGATGGAGAGCCTTCTGGCGAAACGCCAGATTAGCCGCTGCAGCAGGATTTGCTTTGTCAATGACGGAAGCAGGGATAAGACCTGGGAGCTGATTCGCGGCCTGTGCAGTGAGGATGACAGTACCTTTTCCGCCGTCAGTCTGGCTCACAACCGGGGACATCAGAATGCAGTTACGGCCGGTCTTCTTACCGTCAGAGAGTACTGCGATATTGCCATTAGTATGGATGCAGATTTACAGGACGATATTGATGCAATCGACGAAATGGTGGAAAAATATCGCGCAGGCTGCAACATTGTTTACGGGGTTCGGGAGAGCCGCAAAAGCGATTCAGTTTTCAAGCGGGTGACAGCGCAGGGATTTTACCGTTTAATGCAGGCTCTGGGCGCCGATATTATTTATAATCATGCGGATTTCCGCCTTATGGATAAAAAAGCACTGGAAGCTTTTGCGGAGTATGGGGAGGTGAATCTTTTCCTCCGGGGCATTGTTCCAATGATTGGCCTGCGGCACGACTGCGTCTATTATGAACGAAAAGAGAGGTATACCGGCCAAAGCAAGTATCCTCTGACAAAAATGATTGACTTTGCGTGGCAGGGCATTACATCCCTTACAAATAAGCCCATCGGCTATATTGTCCGGCTTGGCTTGATCATTTCAATCATTTCCGGATTTGTATTCCTCTGGTCGCTGGTTCAGTACTTCCGCGGCATGACGATTGCCGGGTGGACCAGCCTGATTATTTCCCTGTGGTTTCTCGGCGGCCTGATTATATTTTCTGTAGGTATCGTCGGGGAATATATCGGCAAGATTTATATAGAAGTCAAGCGCCGTCCTCGTTTTCTCATTCAGGATTTTATAGACAGCAATGCCCGTAAAAGCAGGTCTGCCGTGGCAGGAACGGCCGGGACAGCATCCGCGGGGAAAAGCTCGCAGACGGCAGAAACAAAGTGATGACACCGTTGTTATTCCGCCGAAGGAGCAGGGAGAAAAGCTTACCGCTGAATATTATTTGACCATGTATCAGCGTGTCTTTGGGCTTGATGAGGGAGATGTTCTCCGTTCGAGCCTTGATAATAAAGCGACCGAACAGGGGCTGGGCTGGCGGCCGAAGACGGACGTTGACGAGGGGCTGAAGCGGACCTATGATTATTTTTTGAACCGGGCATAATAAGGCGTCGGAGGATTTATGCTTCAAGGAAGGCCGGTTTACAAAATTTAATAAAACTCTCCGAGAAAATAGAGAATGTCTTTTGGTACAAGACATTCTCTATTCTGTACACGGATGTTTTTGTGAATACAATGGGAAAATCAATTGTTTTTTGTTCAATATGTGTGGTAGAATCAAATTTATATCATCGGCGCTGACTTTAATCCAGCGCGCTGTAATTAAAGGGGGATGAATACCAATGAACATTGATACAAAATTTAAGAGGGGCCTTGCCCTGACTGCCATGGCGGCTGCTTCCGCCGTTATGCTCACCGGCTGCGGCGGCGGTGGCGGCGACAATAAGGCCGAGGTTGTAAAGATCGGCTTTATCGCGCCCATCACCGGCAACAATGCGGCTCTCGGCGTGGGCATGAAGAATTCCGCCGATTTGGCCGTCAAGCACGCTAACGCTTCCGGCAAATATCCCTACAAGTTTGAGCTGGTCGTGGTGGATGATGCTTCTGACCCGTCTACCGCTGTAGCCGCAGCCAACAAGCTTATCACCGACAAGGCCGTCGTGGCCAGCGGCGGCCATTTCAACAGCGGCTGCTCCCTGGCTACCGCTCCGGTATTCCATAAGAATGGTATGGCTTTCCTGGTATCCGCGGCTATCCATCCGGACATCACCGGCAAGGGCTATAAGGAAATCAACCGGATCATCACGGAGGCAAAGGCCCAGAATGTTTACGCCGGCAGCCTGGCGGCGAAGGAGTGGGGCGTTAAGACTATCTGCCTCATTAACGACCGTACCGATTATGGTAAGACAAATGCCGGTCAGTTTGGGGAAAATGCCGTGAAGAATGGGGCCCAGGTTCTTTCCGACGATGGTATCAATGTCGGCCAGCAGGATTTCTCCGCAGTTCTTACCAACATCAAGGCCAAGAATCCTGACTGCGTATACTTTGGCGGCATGGCTACCGAGGCGGCGCTCATTAAGCGTCAGATGGCGGATTTGCAGATCAACTGCCTGTTCCTGTCCGATTCCGGGATTATTTCCGACACCTTCAATAAGATTGCCGGTCCGGCCGCCGAAGGAATGATCGCCTTCAACATCGGCAAGCCCCTTGAGGATCTGCCCGGCGGCAAGAAATTCATGGAGGACTACGCGGCTGCCAAGTATCCTGAACCGTACGATAACCTGGGTCACTTCGGCTACGATACCGTTATGATGCTCTGCGACGTCATCGGCAAGAATAAGGTGGGAACTGACCGCAAGAAGGCAATCGAGGCCCTCCGCAAGGCGGAGTACGACGGCGTGCTGGGCAAGACTTCCTTTGATGAAAACGGCCAGACGAAGAATACCCTTATCACCACCTATATTTCCAAGGACGGTAAATGGGTAGCCTATGAGAAGTCCGGACTTCAGGTAAAGGATAAACAGATCGTTGCCAAGTAAAATTTGCAAAAATTCGGCATGGATTCATCGTATGTAACAACAGAATAGTATTCGTAGGAGTCCTTTTCGGCTCCTACGAATTTCTGTATTTATTGGACTTTTAGTTTTTCCTGTTTTCAAGCTATATTTTTTTATTAGGGGTGCTTAAAAATGACAGTAGACGTTCTGCTGCAGCAATTTTTCAACGCGCTGGGACTTGGTGTCATGTACGCACTCATTGCCGTTGGTTTTACGCTGTTTTTCGGCGTGATTGAGGTTGTGAACTTTGCCCATGGCGAGGTTTTCATGCTCGGTGCCTTTGGAGCAATGGTTGTGGGTACTGCTATGGCAGGAGCGGGGGTGGAGGCTGGCTCCGTCGCTTACATTCTGGCGGTTATGGCAGTCATTATTGCCGTCGGCGCCGTTTTCGGCGCGGCGTTGGAAAAGTTTATCGTAGCGCCCATGCGGGGAGCGCCGGACATAATGACCCTGCTCATTACTCTCGGGGCGTCGATTGTCGTCCGTGAGGCGGTGATGATTTTCTTCCCGGACGGCCGCAATCCTCAGCCCTTCCCAAAGATGATCCAGATGGACAGCTTTGATATAGGCGGGGCCCTTATCAAGCCGGAAACGATTATTTGTATCGTCATTTCGGCGGCTTTGATTTCCCTGATGTACTGGATTATTGAGAAAACCGCCCTGGGCCGTTATATCCGCGCCACGGCTCAGGACCGTCAGGCGGCGCTCATGATGGGAGTCAATGCAAACCGGGTATTTATCATCACCCTGATTCTCGGCTCGGTTCTCGGCTCGGTAGCGGGCCTGATGAACGGCATGAGCTATGGTATAATCAAGTTCAACATGGGCTTTGCCGCCAGCATTAAGGGCTTTGCCGCCGCTGTGGTTGGTGGTCTGGGCAATATGTACGGCGCTGTGGTGGGCGGTCTGCTGCTGGGTTTTCTGGAAATATTTGTGGTAAGCTTCCTGCCGGACGGCTCCAGCTATCAGGAGCTGGTGGCGTTCCTCATCGTTATTCTCTGTCTTGTTTTCCGTCCTTCCGGCCTCTTTGGCGAGAAGGCTTACGATAAGGTTTAAGGGGGTTGCGGGATGAATATGAAACTCCTTGGGGCGGAGGTACTGCTGTACGTACTTTTCATCGCCTTTATCCTTATTGAAAATCCTGTATTTGTCGCGGCCTATATCTTAGCGCTGGTAGCGGCGGCTTTCTGTATCGCGAAGAAATTTCCGGAAAAGACAAGCCGGTGGTATGAGCTATTCATGGCAAATCTGAAGCAGGTGGCGGCGGTAGCTTTTTTGCTGGCCCTTACCCTGCCGGTTCTCATCGATGGGGATGCCTATTGGTTACAGGTTCTGAATTTTGCCATGATTAACGCCATGATGGCGCTTGGTCTCAATTTCATGACGGGCCGGGCCGGTCTTATCTGCCTGGGCTATGCCGCTTTTGAGGCCATCGGGGCTTATACCGTAGGTATTCTTACCTTGAAGCTGGGGGTAAGCTTTTGGATAGCCTTTGTCCTGTCCGGCCTGGCGGCAATGGTTTTTGGCGCTGTTCTCGGCTTGCCGGCCCTTCGGGTCAAGGGTCATTATCTGGCCCTTGTGACCATCGCCTTTGGCCTCATCGTTCAGGAAACTCTGCTGAATTGGGAAAGCGTTACCGGCGGGACAAACGGCCTGATCGATATTCCTTCGCCTGTTTTGTTCGGCTACGATTTCGGCCAGATGCTTGACCTGGGCTTTGTGAGCATGAACTATCTGGGGCATTTCTATTATCTGTGCCTCATCGTTCTGGCCCTGTGTACGATTTTCATTTTCAAGCTGTCCAATTCCTTCTTTGGCCTGATTCTTTCCGCCATGCGGGAGGATCAGCTGGCCGCCCAGTGCTACGGTATCAATCTTACCAATTACAAGCTGTACGCTTTTGCCATCGGCGCGATTTTCGGCGGGTTTGCCGGGGGTCTCTACGCGGCGATGATAAACTTTATCGCTCCGGAGAATTTCAGCTATGGCCTGTCGGTTATCGTGATCAGCATGATCATTCTCGGGGGGCTTGATTCCATTCCGGGAGCGATTGTCGGCGCTTTCTTCCTGACGATTTTCCCGGAAAAATTCCGAGCCTTTGAAGATTACCGGATCATGTTCTACGGTCTCATTATCATCTTCTGCCTGATTTTCATGCGCAATGGCATTCTTCCCTATACCCGCCGTATATTCATGTCCGGGCTGGAAAATAAGGAGGCGGAAGCTGATGAGTGAGAACAGGGAAAATATCATCATTGAGGCTAGGGATCTGACAATCCGCTTTGGCGGCGTTACCGCCGTGAACCATGTGAGCTTCGAGCTGAAGGCCGGGGAGGTTCTCGGGGTGATCGGACCAAACGGCAGCGGTAAGACGACGCTGTTCAATCTGCTGTCCGGCATCTATGTTCCTACGGAGGGACAAATTTTCCTGAACGGGGAGGATATTTCCGGCAAGCAGTCCAACGAGGTGTTTACCAGAGGAATTTCCCGGACCTTCCAGAACGGCCGTCTTTTCTGGAACCTCTCCGTTTTGGAAAACATTATGGTGGGGCTGAAGGAGGTTCGGGAATGCTCGGTTCTGGGTTCCATCATCGGAGCCGGGAAAGAGAAGGCGCAGGCAAGGGAGGCCATTGCCGCCTGCCTGAAGCATATGGAAATCTTTGACGATCTTCTGATCAGACAGGCGGATAAGACGGCTAAGGATCTTCCCTATGCCGACCGCCGCCGCCTGGAAATCTGCCGGGCCGTGGCATCCAATCCGAAGGTGATCCTGCTGGATGAGCCTTCCGCCGGGATGGACAGCATGGAGACGGAGAAGCTCATGTATGACCTGCTGAAGGTAAAGAAAGCAATGCCTGAGCTGACGATAATCGTTGTGGAGCACGACATGGACTTTATTAAAGGCTTGGTGGACAAGGTCATGGTGCTCAACTACGGGGAGAATATCGCCTACGGTACTTTTGATGAGGTGGCCGGTGACGAGCAGGTCATAAACGCATACCTGGGACAGGAGGGTGAATAATGTTAAAGCTTATCAACGTATCCACCTTTTACGGTTCTGTTCCGGTTTTGCGGGACGTAAATATTCACGTGCCCAAGGGAAGCATTACCTGCCTCCTGGGCTCCAACGGCGCCGGAAAAACCACGACAATCAATACGATTCTCGGCTTCGTCCGGCCCGCTGCCGGAGAAGTATTCTTCAAGGATAACTACGTGGCCAATGCCTCGACGGAGGATATCATCAAGATGGGCATCGCCGTCGTCCCGGAGGGCCGCCGGGTATTTCCCAAGATGACGGTAGAAGAAAATCTGCTGGTGGGGGCGGCCACTGATAAGGATAAGGCCAGGATAAAGCGTAACATTGAGCGGGCCTATACCATGTTCCCCCGGCTGGGAGAACGCCGCAATCAGAACGCCGGTACCATGTCCGGCGGCGAGCAGCAAATGCTGGCGGTATCCCGGGCCCTTATGTCAAATCCGGAGATCATCCTTCTGGATGAGCCGTCCCTTGGTCTGGCTCCCCTGGTGGTAAATTATATCTTCGATACAATCAAGGCCATCAATGAAGGGGGAACGACGATCCTCCTCATTGAGCAGAACGGCTTCAAGGCCCTCCAGCTGGCAGACCGGGCTTATCTCCTTCAAAAGGGGGAAATCGTGGCGGAATGCACGGAAAACACTCTGGAAGCGAAAGAGCAATTCAAGGAAATATACATGGCAAATCACACGAAAAAGGAAGAATAAGAGGCGGCTTGGAAAATGATTAAACTCACGAAAGAGGAAAAGGCGGAGGCTCTGGAGCTTCTTCGTTATATGATCAGGACCAATACGGTCAACCCTCCCGGCAGCGAAAAGGAGCTGGCCGGGAAGTTGGCAGCTCTTTTGAGAAGCGAGGGGATAAAGGCGGAAACGGTGGAGGTTCTGCCGGGCAGGGACAATCTCATCGTCAAAATGGCCGGAGAGAACCACGGAAAGCTTCTGGCCGCCACCGGCCATCTGGATACCGTTCCTCCCGGCGGGGTCCGCTGGGAGCATGACCCCTTCGGGGCGGAGGTGACAGACGGCAAGCTGTATGGCCGGGGCTCCTCCGATATGAAGGCCGGGGACGCCGCTTTCCTTTACGCCATGATCAAGCTGAAGCGGGAGGGAATCGTTCCTAAGCAGGACGTTATTTTCATTGGAACTGTTGGTGAAGAAAACGGCAGCCTGGGAGCGAAGGCGTTCCTGGAGGCTGGCGGCATGGAAAAGGCAGACGCTTTGCTGGTCTGCGAGCCCTCTTCCAACGAGCTGGACGTGGCCCACAAAGGGGCCGTATGGGTAAAGGTAAAGTTCTATGGTAAGACGGCCCATGGCTCCATGCCTGAGCTGGGGTTCAACGCCGTCAGCCGGGCGGCAAAATTCGTTGTGGCCATCGATAAGCAAACCTTTGCAGTAAAGCCCGACGATATTCTGGGGATGCCCTCCTGCAGCGTGAATATCTGTCAGGGGGGCGTGGCCACAAACGTGGTGCCTGATTATTGTGAAGTCAACATCGACTTTCGGACTATCCCGGGGCAGACCTGCCAGGATATCAGGGAGTACGTTGAAAAAGCTCTGGCCGAAGCGGCAAAGGATGACCCGGATTTCAAGGTGGAGACGGAAATCCTTTCCGACCTTCCGGCCGTTCGCTGTCCGGAGGGAGCCTCCATCCTGGCGGCCCTCGATAAGGCCGCTGGCCGTCAGCATATAAGGAGAGGCGTCAGATTCTACACCGATGCCTCCACCCTGGTGGGAAAGTACCCGGAGAAGCAGGTTGTTATCTACGGGCCGGGTCTGTCGGAAATGGCTCATCAGCCCAACGAGTACTGCGAAGTCGAACAGTTTGAGCGTTTTACCGAGACCTATGTGAATTTCCTGAAGGATTACGAAATTTAATACAGCTGCAAAAAAGG
>CAJTSO010000057.1 GCA_910579115.1 uncultured Selenomonadaceae bacterium | reverse complement strand
CTTTATGAAGGACAGAAGCTCCAAAAAGTCCTCTTCTGTTTCTCCCGGAAACCCCACAATAAGATCGGTGGTCAGACTCCCAAAAGGCACCGCCTCCCGAACCCGGCGGATCAAGTCCCGGTAGGCTTCCGTAGTGTAGACTCGGTTCATGGCCCTGAGGATCCTGTCGGAGCCGTACTGGACGGGCAGGTGGAAATGCTCGCAGATATGCTCGCCCTCCGCCACCGCCCTTATTACCTCATCCGACATATCCTTGGGATGACTGGTCATGTACCGGAGGCGCAGCAAACCCGGCGCCTCGTCTGCCTTGGACAACAATTGGGCAAAGGTCACCTTCTCCGATTCCGGCAGATCCTTACCAAAGCTGTTCACATTTTGTCCCAGCAGCGTTATTTCCCGGAAGCCGCCGTCAACCGCTTCCCGGATCTCCCGGAGAATATCCTTTGGCTTACGGCTCCGCTCCCGGCCCCGGACGTAGGGAACGATACAGTAAGCGCAAAAATTGTCGCACCCGTACATAATGGGAATCCAGGCAGACAGGGATCCCTGTCTGGCAATGGCCAGTCCCTCGGCTATATCATTTTTCTCCGCCGTATCCACCACCCGCTGACGGCGAAGGGCTTTTTTCCCCTCCGCCAGAGCCTCTTTGTCCTCAGCCCTCGTCCCCTCAAGGACAATCCGGGCTTCCTCCAGCCTCTGTACCAGGGGTGCCAGCTCCGCCAGCTTATTGGTCCCCAAAACGAAATCCAGGTGCGGCGCCCGCTTTATAAGGGCTTCCCCTTCCTTTTGGGCCATGCAGCCGGTAATGCCCAGGATAAGGCGGGGATTACTCTCCTTCAGGCGCTTATATTCCCCCAGCTTACCGTATATCTTATCCTCTGCCGTCTCCCGAACGCAGCAGGTAACCAGCAGAATCATATCGGCCTCATCAGGAGCCGCTGACTCCGGCAGCCGCTCATAGCCGATAGCCGCCAGCTCCCCGGCCATCCGCTCGCTATCCGCCACATTCATCTGACAGCCGTAAACTCCAATATATAACTTTTTTTTCAAAGCAAAAATCCTTCCAGATATTACAGCCTCTAATCGGTCTAACAGGCTTCCCTAAAAGGGAGGCTTTATGAATGCGCGGCAATGCGCACCCATCTACCCGGTGATATTATAATGCAGCCCTTCGGGGAATTGCAAGGCAAATCTCCCCTGTATAAACGCCCCGGGACAACTCGGTCGCCCGCCTGGGCACAAAAAAACTGCCTCGTAAAGAGGCAGGATAATTTCTGGTGCGCTCGGCGGGAGTCGAACCCACGCTTGCGGCTTCGGAGGCCACCGTCCTATCCACTGGACTACGAGCGCTTATCTAACTGTGCAACGGAGGGTATTATATCATACTCCTGCTCCATTGTCCAACAAAATTTGAAATTACAAATCGAATTTCTTCTCCGTCTCGGCGATAACAATATCCCGACGGCGCTTGGCCGCGGCAAAATATTCGTGGAGGGCTCCCCGGTTTCCTTCGTTGACCGCCCTTATGACCTCATCCAAAATTCCCTTCAGGCTTTCCAGGTGGCCGGTAACCGCTTCCCGGTTTGTCAGCAGAATGTCCGACCACATATCCGCGTTAGAGCTGGCGATCCGGGTGGTATCCTTAAAGCCTCCCGCCGCCAGCTTCATGGCATCGGACAGATCATCCCCGCTCCTGTCCAGAAGCGTCACCAGAGCTGCGGCGGCCACATGGGGAATATGGCTGATCAAAGAGGCGCAGCGATCATGCTTTCTGATGTCGATGGTGGTTACCGAGGATCCCACCGTCTTTGCCAGATCGACAATTTTATTTACCGCTTCCTCCGGAGCGCCCGTATCCCGGACGACCACGTAGCAATGGTGAACGAACAGATCCTTATCCGCCGCCTCCACGCCGCTCTTTTCCTTGCCGGTCATGGGATGGCCCGCTACGTAAGAAACCCCGGCGGGCAGAATCCCCTTCAGCTCCTCGGCAATATAAGCCTTGGTGCTTCCCCCGTCCGTTACAACCGCCCCCTGCTTCAGCCAGGGGATCAGCTTCTTCGCCATGGGCACCATTTGAAGTACCGGCGTGCTGAGAAACACGATATCCGCATCGCCCGCCACCTCGGCCAGATCATTGGTGGCCAGGTCACAGGCCCCGCGCTTTGCCGCCAACTCCATGGTCTCGGCCGTGCGGGCGTGCGCCGTTATATATACCTGTTCCCCCAGCCGGTCCTTCAAAGCCAGGCCGAGAGAGCCGCCAATGAGCCCCACGCCGATAATGGCCAGCTTGAATCGGGCATTCTTCCTGATGGCCCTTAGCACATCCTCACTGTGGGATGTGAAGCGGAGCAAATCTTGAGCTTCCTTGTTCAATTTGGGTTCCCCCTCTGCCAGCCGTTAAACACTGCGGCCCATTACCTCGGCAACGCGGCGGGCCTCCGCCATAAGCGCGGCAAACTGCTCCGGCCTCAGGGACTGATCCCCGTCGGAAAGGGCCTCCTCCGGATGAGGATGAACCTCAATGATAAGACCGTCCGCCCCGGCGGCAATCGCCGCCCGGGACATGGGGGCAATCATGGAGCGGCGGCCAGTGCCGTGGCTGGGATCCACAATAATCGGCAGATGGGTCATCTCCTGAACGGCCACTACCGCCGAGAGATCAAGGGTATTGCGGGTAAAGGTTTCATATGTCCTGATACCCCGCTCGCAGAGAATGACATCATCATTGCCGGAGCTTACGATGTACTCTGCCGCGTTGAGCCACTCCGCAATGGTGGCCGCCAGTCCTCTTTTCAGCATCACCGGCTTATCGGTGCGGCCCACTGCCTGAAGCAGGCGGAAATTCTGCATATTCCGGGCGCCGATCTGCAAAACATCGGCGTATTTGCAAATCACCTCCAGGTCGGCAATGTCCACGATTTCTGTGACCACCCTCAGGTCGTATTCCTTTGCGGCCATGGCCAGGAGCTTCAGCCCTTCCTCTCCCAGCCCCTGGAAATCATAGGGGCTGGTACGGGGCTTGAAAGCGCCGCCCCGCAGGAACTGGGCCCCGGCTGCCTTTACCGCTTTAGCCGCCTCCATAAGCTGGGGCTCACATTCTACGGAGCAGGGGCCCGCCATTATTGCCAGCTCCCTGCCGCCGATTTTTACTCCCCGGGCATCGATTACCGAGCGCTCGCTTTGGAATTCCCGGCTCACCAGCTTGTATTTCTCGGTAACGCGGACAGTCTTTTCCACTCCCTCGTAGGAATTCATCTGTAATACGGCGATTTTATGCTTGTCGCCGATTACCCCGATGATGGTAACGTCCGAGCCCTTGGAAAGGTGGGTGGCAAGCCCCATGGACTCTATGTGCTTCTGGACATTTACGATATTTTCCTCCGTGGCCGAAGGCTTCATTACGACTATCATATTTTATTCCTCCATACTTTCTGTGTACTGATTGCTGAACCGGGCCATTCTAATCCAGCATATTCCTTAAAAAGCAGCGGGTCCTTTCCTCCTGCGGATTGAGGAAAAACTCCTGCGGGGTATTTTCTTCTATTATGCGGCCGGCATCCATGAAAACGATCCGGCTGGCCACATCCCGGGCAAAGGACATCTCATGAGTGACCACGACCATCGTCATTTTTTCCTCCGCCAGCTGCCGTATCGTCCGCAGAACCTCCACCGTCAGCTCCGGATCCAGGGCGCTGGTAGGCTCATCAAAAAGGAGAATCTCCGGTCGCATCGCCAGCGCCCGGGCAATAGCCACCCGCTGCTGCTGCCCGCCGGAAAGCCGGTAAGGATACACGTCCCGCTTGTCAAAGAGGCCGACCTTTCGCAGCAGCTCCTCTGCCGCCGGGCGAATTTCCTCATCCGTCTGTCCCTTGACGATTTTCGGGGCCGCCATGAGATTCTCAATAACCGACATATGGGGAAACAGATTGAACTGCTGAAAGACCATTCCCATGCGGGCGAGAATTTTCCCCGCCCGCGCCGGGACGGCATAGCGGGCCTTCCCCGTTTCATCGTTTTCGACGAGGGTCTCTCCCCCTACCACGATAGAGCCGGAATCAATTTCCTCCAGCCGGTTCATACACCTGAGCAGCGTTGACTTGCCGGAGCCGGAGGGCCCAAGGACAGCCACCACCTCGCCCCGGCGAATGGTAATATCTATGCCGTCCAATACAGTCAGCCCGCCGAACTGCTTCGTCAGCCCGGTGACCTGGACCATGGCGCCATTGTCCTCAATCAATGTATTTGGCATAATGCGCCTCCAGCTTTTTGAACCCCCAAGTCAAAATGAAGGTCATGACCAAATAGAAAACGGCCGCAATGAAAAAGGGTGTCATATCAAACTCTCTCTGGACGATGGTGCGGGCCACCCGCAGCAAATCATTCATGGCCAGAATGTAAATGAGGGAAGTGTCCTTTACAAGGTTTATCGTCTCATTGGAAACCGGCGGCAATACCCGGGCAATCATCTGCGGCACGATGATGTGCCGCATCGTCTGCCCATAGGTAAAGCCCAGGGTCTTTGATGCCTCATACTGGCCCCGGGGAATCGACTGGATTCCCGCCCGGAAAATCTCCGCGAAATACGCCGCGTAATTCAGGGTAAAGGCCAGCAACGCCGACGCTAAATCATTCAACCTGATCCCCACCATGGGCAGGGCAAAATAAACGAACAGCAGCTGAAGCATCAGCGGCGTTCCCCGCATAATCCAAATGTAAAACTCCATTGCCCAGCGCAGGGGGCCCAGCCCGGACAGCCGGGCCATAGCCACTATCAACCCAAGAGGCAAAGCCATCACCAGGGTCAAAAAAAAGATTTGAAGAGTTATCTTCGACCCCTCAAGCATCAAAGCAGAGGTATGTAATATCTGCTCCACCGATACGACCTCCTTCGAGGTATTTACAATTCTCTTTAGTTTACTAAATCATTAGCAAAAAAGCAAGGCAAACATTCGCCTATATTTTACGTAGACTTTTATCTGAAGAAAAAAGAAAAAGGCAGCTACCACGGCAGCCGCCCTTATATTATTTCTTGTTTGTCTTCAGGCAGGAAATCATCTTTGCCCCGGTATTCTTTATTTTCCGCAGAGGGGCAAACCTCGTTTTGACCCGTGGCTTCATATCGGTTTCCTTGCCAAAATCCCCCCGCTTGAGATAAGTCGTCTTGGTCTTCTCCGGCCGCAGCAACTTTTTCAGCTCCCTGAAAATCCGTTCCGGCTTTGCTCCCGGCACACACAGGTAAAACTCACAGGCCGCATAACGAAGCTCAGGATAGATATGCACGGTAAAATGTCCTTCCTGTAAGAGGACCATCGCCGCCACATGCTTTTCATCCACGTCCCGGCTATCCGTCATGAGAACATGAAACCCGTCAGCTTTGAGCAGCACCGGCAAATCCTCCCGCAAGCGATCAGCCAGATTTTCCTGGGTAAGCTTACAGGCGTACAGGTCAAAGGTCAAATGACGGGAGGTAATTTTTTCGTCCATTAAGGTAACTCCTATGGATTTATTGACATAGCGTCTCCATTATAGAGTATGTTTTGACGGTTTGTCAATTGATGGCCAAATCCCCTTCCCGTATCCCTCTCCAACAAATGGCCTGCTCCGGAAAAAGAGGACTTTGTATACAGAATAAATTAGACAAATCCCGCCAATATATGGTACAATTTTCTTAAGAAATTTGTTGCATTGCGAAAAATGTTAGGAGGAATATCCATGTTCACAGACAGGATTACCACAAAGAAATTGGCAAAACAGTTAAGCCGGCTGTCTGAGAATTTCCGACAGGCATTCAGCAAGAACAGCCAGGCGAAATGCAAGGAGAGCTCTCCCTCCTTCATGCACCTTACCCTGACCCAGCTCTACTATATACGCGCGATCGCCTCCAAGCCCTCCATCACCTCCTCCGACCTGTCCAAAGTTTTCGACGTCCAGCGTCCCACCGTTACCAACATCGTGAGCCGCCTGTGCAAGGCAGGTCTTGTTATCAGGCAGCAGAGTGAAACCGACCGCCGGGTTTTCCACCTTGCCCTCACCGATACCGGCAATCACATCATGGAGGCTCAGGAGGAATCCTGCAAAAGGATTGCCGCCACTGCCGAAAAGATTTTTACCCAGGAAGAGCTAGAAACTTACTATGAACTCAACGACCGCCTGTTGAAAAGCCTTTGATTGTATCTCCGATAAGCTTAACGCCCGGGCCTGACTTCAGTGGTTTTTGATGTGGCCGGCACAGCCGGCCGGGGACAAATGTCAAAGCCCCCTTATCCATATCAGCTTGCGTTGCCGGCTGTTTTCCGGTATGTTTCGTTTGGTAAATTTCCGTGTCCCGATACAGCCTGTCAAAAACTGAATGATCCGCCGCCCGTCAGCGGCCCATCCAAGCAGGAAGCCTGAAAAGGTATCCTGCTTTTTCGTACCCAAAATTCCCCCGTCCCTGTTCCTGACCGGTACAGTCCGCCGCCCATCTCTGTCGGCTTAATTCCCCCAGGTCAGGGGATCATCGCTGGGACAAGGGTCACTGTAGAAATAATCGATATAGGTTTTTATATGATCCGTCAGCCGGAGTATCCGCTTTTCCACCAGGCGGATCGCCGCCTCCTGCTCCGCCAGACGCTGCATATCCTCGAAAGACTTTTTCCCCGGATCACCGTATTCACCGCCTATTGCCGCCACGAGCCGGCCAAGCCTCTCCACCAGCTCCTTCCGATCCCCGATAGCTTCCTTCAGCGCGTCTATGTATTGAGAATAGTCCTCCTCCTTTACGGCAGTTACCCTTACCTCCTTTTGCCGGACAGGCGCCCGCTGTCCGGCAAAACTCCGAAAATTTTTCTCCATTGCCGATCCCCCCTTCTTAATTATAACGGTCTTTGACCGCTCTCTGCTAACCGGCAAAATTACTCTGAAAATTTCCAACATCCTGAATTATAACGGCAAAACCGCTCTCTGCCAACATACGGAAAAATCCTGTGGCATTTTCTGAAAGACTGCATTATAATTTATATGTGAAATCGGCGAGATTTCATTCAATATCTTACGATGAGGAGAAAGAACCAATGGCAAAAATCACCGTACCAAAAGACCGGATCATCCATCGCCAGGGGGATACTGTCGCCGCCCTGGACTTACTGTTAAAGGGCAGTGTAACCGTCAAATACAAAAATGAATTTTCTCTTGAGGCCAAAAGCGGCTTTATCCTGGGCGCCTACAACCTGCCCGGAAACACTTACGAATGCGAATATATTGCCTCGGAAGAATGTACCCTTATCACTTACGATTACAACAGCGAAGATGATCTTATTGCCGCCATCAAGGGCACTCCCTCCATTGCCCCGGCCATCGCTTCCGCTGCCGTGTCCTTTCTGAACGCTATGTTTGGGGAATTGGCCTCGGCCTACGAAAAAGCCCGGACTATGATTCTGACCCTCAAATCGGACTACACCGACTACAGGAACATCTGCGCCACCCTCATGCAGGCGCCGCAAAAATATGAATCCGTAGAAGCTTTGCAGGAACCCGATCCCCCCTCCATCCTGAACAGCTGGCAGATGGATTTCTGTCAGGCCTACAAGGATCAGGACGAACTGCTCCGAAAGAGCTACTACCCG
The DNA here is from genome assembly GCA_910579115.1 of uncultured Selenomonadaceae bacterium. Lineage (GTDB taxonomy): Bacteria > Bacillota > Negativicutes > Selenomonadales > Selenomonadaceae > RGIG250. Next base: position 2,431 of record CAJTSO010000057.1, on the reverse strand, counting down.
GCGGATATCAACCTGCCGGTAGGAACAATCATGCTGACGGTCCAGGCGGTCCCCCTGATATTGAAGGAAATTGAAAATCTTGCCGCCTTCGTCAGCCGGACGAAGCTGGATACCCTGGAATTTTCCAGAGTATACCTTACCCAGAAAGCAAAAATTGACGAAGCCGCCCGCAAGGACGCCTTGGACGGCGGCAGCAGCAATCTCCCCTCCATTGAGAACGCCCTGGACACCATTCTGGCCTTTGCCGAAATTGACCACGAAACCTCCGAAGCCTTCAAAAACAGCATTGCCGCCTTTGCCAAAGCCCCGGACAAGAGCGTAAAATCCGATGTGATGATCCGCCTCCGCCGGGAAATCACCGCCACCTTCTACAAAATCTACGAAGCCTCCTTCTTCAAGAGCCTGGAAGTCCCCGACATCCCCGCCGAAGTAAAAATGTTCTTCTTCTTTGGCTTTGTGGACGAAAACCTGGCCGGCATTGAAAACACCGCCACCCTCTACAAGCACGCCCTACTCTGGGAGAAAGACCCCGCCGATCAGATTTTGACCGCCTACGACTGGCTGGTGAAAATCTACCGGGGCGAAGCCACTCCCTCCAAGAACGAATTTGATATGGACTGGACGGACACCATCCGGGAAGACCTCCGCACCAACGCCATCACAAAGGAAAAGGCCGACGAACTGCAAACCGACACCAGGGCCATGGTAAAATTTGAAATTGACAACATGTTCAAAAGCGCCAACAAAATGACCTACGGCAGCTTTTTCTCCTACATCCCCGCCTTCTACAAAGAAAACGTCACCATGCCCATGGAAAGGTGCCTCCTCTCCCCCGCCAAAGTCCGGAAAGCCCTGGACGACATCCGGGAGATCGACTTCAGCTGCTTCTGCCGCCCCACCCTTGCCTCCTACATTGACCTGAAAATAAACCACTTTGAGTACAATGTGGAAGTCCTGCCCTACATCATCCTGATGCCAAACATGGGCAGCCGGGGCGTCATGTGGCAGGAAATTGAAGGCCGCAATAAACTCTCCCCCGCCCACCTGATGCTCTCCATCTACCACCAGCCCGACATCGAAAACACCCTCCTCACCCTCTGCGGCAAATTCCGCTGGGAAATGTGCCGCCGCATTCAGGGCGTCCACTACAGCGACATCCGGGAGCACTCCCTCACCGCCGAATACATCAACTATCTCCAGTTCTACAAGAAAAACGGCGAGCTCTCCGAGGATATAAAGGAAAAGGTAAAAACCGCCCTTGCCCGGTTCCACAACAGCTACAGCGATGTCTTCGTCTCCGAATACGAAACCTATATCCGGCATGAATCCACCGGCATTTCCCGGCTGAACAAAGTTGCCCGGGAAATACTCTTTGCCTATTGTCCCTTCGCAAGGAAATACCGGGAAGCCCTCCGGTCAAATCCAAAATTCACCCAGCTTATCTCAAAAGCCGGAACAAAGCGCGCCGCCCGGGTTCATTCCATTGAATTTATTCAGGCAAAATTTGAAAAAGCCGGCACCCCCGTTCCCGAAGAAGTCATTCAGGAATTGGAATATTCAAAGCGATAACAAAATAGGCGAATCGACCCCTTCTCTTTTCTATCGGGCCACTCGCCCTGTCAGCTGATCTGTCCCCCGCTTGCTAATTAAAGCGGGGGACATTTTTAATAGTTTCAACGCCAAATTTACTAAAATTCTTCCGGTAGACCGCCAGCCTCCCAAAGCCGCTCCAGTGGAGACGCCGCTCAAAAGCCTCCCCTGTAGGGGAGGTGGCGGCGAAGCCGCCGGAGGGGTGACAGCCTGTCCGGAGAACTTGTCGTCGTGGCACCCTCTCAGTCAGTCCTGACGGACTGCCAGCTCTCCCAGAGGGAGAGCCAAGGGGAGGCTTGCCTCTCCCTCTGGGAGAGGTGTCATGTCGCCAGACATGACGGAGAGGGTTCCTGCCTTCCCGCCGGACCGTCCCAAATCAGACCTCCACGGCTTGATTATAAGCCGGCTTTCGCCTATACTTGGAATAGTTGCCATTCTATGCTGAAACGGCAGCCAGGCCAAAACGGACAACCGTAAATAATGACCATGATGCAGTCGACATTCCCGATGAAATATGGAGGCAGAAGTGATGGACAAGCTACGCATGGAAACCCCGGATTTGACTCAAAGCAATATTGAAAAGCTGGCCGCCCTGTTTCCGGCCTGTGTCACCGAGGCCCGGGGCGAGGACGGGAAGCTGAAAAAGGCGGTGAACTTTGAGCTGCTGCGGCAGATGCTGTCTGACGAAGTTTTAGCGGGCGACGAAGCATACGAGTTTACCTGGGTGGGCAAGAAGGCGGCTATCGTGGAGGCCAACCGGCCCATCCGCAAGACCCTGCGGCCCTGTCCGGCGGAGAGCGTGGACTGGGACGGCACCGAAAACCTCTACATCGAGGGCGAT
>CAJTSO010000056.1 GCA_910579115.1 uncultured Selenomonadaceae bacterium | reverse complement strand
AATTGGTTTGATATGCGTATAGATATACTGTCCCTCTTTCCAAGGATGTTCTGCGGACCATTTTCTGAGAGTATCCTGAGCCGTGCCGCAAAGTCAGGGATTCTTGATATTCATATTACGAATCCAAGGGACTTTACTACAGATAAGCACCATAAGGTAGACGATATTCCTTTTGGGGGTGGAAGCGGTATGGTTCTAAAGCCGGATCCTTTTTTTGCTGCCTTGCAGGCTGTAAAAAATATCAGCGCTGAGGAACACTGCCGTGTTATTCTCCTTAGTCCTAAAGGACAACGATTCAACCAAAATAAAGCTAAAGAGCTCGCTACATATAACCAGCTTATTTTTATTTGTGGTCATTACGAGGGTTTCGATGCGCGGATAGAAAATGAATTACCAGATGAAATACTCTCCATTGGAGATTATGTTCTGACCGGTGGGGAATTACCGGCAATGGTCATTGTTGACGCAGTGTCCAGGATGATACCAGGGGTACTTCATGCTGAGGATTCTGCCGAAACTGACAGCTTTTATCACGGGATTCTCCAATACCCTCAATATACCCGTCCAAGAAATTTCCAGGGCAGGGAAGTGCCAGAGGTTCTTTTTTCCGGTAATCACGCCTTAATCGACAGATGGAGAAAGAAAGAAGCAATTAAAAATACTCTCAGGTATAGACCTGAGTTGCTGGAAAAATATACTCCTGCAACAAAAGAAGAAAGTAAAATTTTTGAGGCCGCAAAGTCAGAATTGTTCAAATGATATTTACTTCCTCTCAGACAAAAAGAGCTAATCTCCAATGTCTGAGAGTTTTTGTTTACAAAATTTTATAAATAGCGGATTTGACACGATTTTTGCTTTCACAGTCTTTTCGGCTTTTGACAGAAATATATCAAGCAACACAACAGCAGCTTTATTGCGACACCTGTTACCAAAAGTATTTCACAAGCTCTGTCATTGAACCCGGCACCGTTTATTCTACTGTCAATCAGAGTAATACCAGTTAGTCGTTGATTGAGTCCTGAGAGTATGTTTAAGTACGGACTGTTACTTTCAGCATCGACAATGCTTGGCAAAAACGATTTTGGGTTGGTTGGCTGTACTGTTTTGGATGTGGTTTGCGGTATTGTGAAAATATATTCGCATTTTGATATTCGTGGGGAAAAACCATCGCATTATTTCCGATAAGTAGAATTTATAGGAAGTAATTACCAAGAATAAAAACTGGCAACAAGGGATGTTTTCCTCAAAAATGGCGCTATAAAAAACCGTCAAGGATTTAAGGCCTGTTTGGGGCCTATACCCCCTGGCGGCTCTGCATTATCACAGCTATGCCCTTATAGCCCAGCGTAATTTTGTGGAATGAGACCGGCTGTTATTGTAGCACTCTTCACGGCTGGGTCGTATAACTTCACTGGAAATTTCCCTGTAAATACCCAGTCGCTTGAAAGCCTTAAATGCTCCTTTTACAATTCTGTCCTCACCGGAGTGAAATGTTAGAATTGCGACCCGGCCACTAGATACCAGTGCATTAGGCAGTTTCTCCATGAAATCGTACAGAGCTTCATATTCACGATTGATGTCAATCCGTAGTGCCTGGAACACCCTGGCTGCGGATTTTTTTACAGCATCTTTACGGGTATCCTTGGGAAATTTTATCCGTAAGAGTGCTTTATCTATTTCATAAAGAAGTGCCAAGGTTGTATCAATCCTCATTCCTCTTTTCAAGTCATTTACTATTTGTTTAGATATTTCCCCTGCATATGGCTCATCGGAGTTTTCAATCAGCATCCCTTCCAGCTCGTCTCGGGAAATGGTCTTGAGTCGTTCAGCGGCAGATAAACCTACAGTTGGATTGAGTCTAAGGTCCAACGGACCGTCACTTTTATAGGTAAATCCACGTTCCGGATTGTCAATCTGCATTGAGGAGACGCCAAGGTCAGCCAGGATAAAATCGAATAGTCCAACCTTTGAAACAAGCTCGTCGATTTGGCAAAAATTCATGTTGCATCGAGTCCAGATGTCACTATTAAAGCCCTGTAGCCTAATACGTTGTTCAGTTTTAGCAGACTCTATAGGATCAATATCTCCACTGTAAAGGTGGCCCCCACCCTTTAACTTCTACAGCATGGCCATTGTGTGTCCGCCATAACCCAGTGTTGCATCAAACCCTGTCATTCCTGGCTTTATAGATAATACATCAAGTATTTCTTTTACCATAATTGGGATATGCATTCCGGCGGGGGTATTGCCTTTGCCGATGATGTGTTTGATCTCGTCGGCATATTTATCCGGATTTAATTCTTTATATTTTTCTTCAAAATTTCGGGGATATTTCCCCGAATAATGGATCCGGCGTTTATGCTGACTGTTATCGTTTTCCATAGCATTCTCTCTTCTATTCAGTGAAGTTACCACTTCTTTACAGGATTTCCAACTCCAACGACCACTTTGTAACCAATGCTGTTAATTCGTTTTTCTGTGTCCATTCGACACATTGCCAAATCTTCAGCAAGGCATATTTTATTATCGTATAGCAGATAGTTCCGCCTTGCCTCAAGCGGTGTCAAGTTTGGCATGACAATATTTGCCCCGGCTTTTATCCCAAGCTCCCTGCCCTGAGGGTGAATTGTGCCGAGCGCGGTAGTAGCGGGAATCAAGGCGGCGGGAAAAAGTAATCTCAATATTGAAATTAAGCGCAAAGTCAACTCCACACTTCCATTTTTATAATTTCCCTGTCCAAATGGAGTATTACATTGAGAGATAAACGGCCCAATGCCTATCATATCCGGATTCAATTCCTGAAGAAAGCGGAGGTCGGCAAGTATATGCTGCGGTTCCTGAAACGGAGATCCGACCATAAACCCAGCGCCCACTTGGAAACCAATTTCCTTCAAATCAAACAGACACCGCTTTCTGTTGTCAAGTTTCATTTCTTTTGGGTGAAGCTTTTTATAGTGGGAGTCAGAAGCGGTCTCGTGACGCAAAAGATATCTGTTGGCTCCGGCATCGAAGAATGCCTGATAACCATCCCTGCTTTTTTCACCTATTGATAGTGTTATAGCGCAATCTGGATAAGTGCGCCTTATTTTCGATACAATATCGCATACTCTTTCATCAGTAAAATACTGATCCTCCCCACCCTGGAGAACAAATGTCCTAAACCCTTGTTTGTACCCGGCATCACAAGCAGCCATAATTTCGTCTATGGTCAAACGGTACCTTATGGCTTCCCTGTTGCTTCTACGGATGCCACAGTAATAGCAATCATTTTTGCAGTAGTTTGTGAACTCTATCAGAGCGCGAATATACACGCCATTGCCGTATAACTCTTTTCTTTTTCTATCGGCAGCATCGTATAGAATTTTATCATACTCGCTGGTTTGAATTAAGTCTAAAATCTCGCTATCTGAAAGGTCCGACTCCCGGTATAAGTTTTTAATCGTCAATTCGTTTATCATTTTGTATCATTTGTTAATTTTAGGAAAGGAAAGTTCCATGTTCCCCTTAATTGTTGTATGATAGTATTTCAGAAAATGCTGTTTTCTTCAATCGATTACAAATAACTGCAAGAAAGGTGCAATACCATGACAAAAATTCTTTTTGTCTGCCACGGCAATATATGTCGTTCCCCAATGGCTGAATTTGTTATGAAGCATTTAGTGAAAAAACATGGCGTAGAGAAAGAATTCATCATCGAAAGCGCGGCTACAACCAGAGAAGAGATAGGGGCTGATATACATCCGGGCACACAGCAGGAGCTCCGGCTGCGGGGCATTCCCTTTGAACATAGGAACGCTCGTCAGTTTATGCCCGTAGAATATGAGCAGTGGGACTACATTGTTGCTATGGATTATGAAAATCTCCATCATTTACGCCACTATACCGGCGGTGATCAAAACAATAAGATAAATCTTCTTCTATCCTTTGCCGGTCAGGACAGAGGTGTTGCTGACCCGTGGTACACGGGAAATTTTGGCGTTACTTTTGATGATGTACTATGGGGCTGCACAGCCCTATTGGATAAAATTATTGGAAAGCACAATTCTCAAAAGCTGAATTGACCCTCTGTATGAGGTTTAATGTTCTTTACAGCAAAGCTCTGTTACAGAAAGTTCTACAACCAAAACTCTATCCAGCATTTTCTCGTTGTATTCCCAGCTATTTTGCTTTGAATAATGAGACATAATCATATTGAGTCCATGCTTCCTTTTCTCGTTATCCCTTAAGATTTCCACCCTTGCCTTCCCCATAACGCATTGGTATAAATAGGAAAAACCACAGGCAATATCAGCTTCAACCAGCTCGTGCTTTGTATCCATTTCAAAAGTAATGTACTTCTGTTCCAGAAGCAGCTTTGCCTTTCTGCCCTCCGTAGCAGAATGAAAATACAGCACCAGCCTATTGCCCTGCTTAATTTCAAAACCAAAATTAACCGGAACAATATACGCCTCGTTGTTATCAACAAGGCCCAATCTCAGACAATCGCAGCGGCTGATTATGTCCTTGATATGTGAAAAATCGGTAACCTCCCGGTCGCTTCTTCTCATAGGATAGTAGCCTCCTTTTTGACTTTCTGTCAGCTATATTTATGAGTTAAAAATCCTACGAGGTTACCATTCTATATCAGAACAGCATAATCCTTTATTTTAGGAGCAACATGTATTAAAAAGGCTCTGTGTACCACTGATGCATTTGTCGATAGCGATGAATCTTGTTTCGTTTTCCAAACTGCCATTCTGGCTACCGTTTGGCACTTTGACGCTTTGGAGTGCATTAAAGTTCACCAGCTATTGTTATCGCCATTATGCACAATCAAATTCATGAATGCTCCGCCTAATAAAATTGAAATGACCAGTAAATTTGATACTTCCTACTTCAATAAAGGCATATTTCCCGTCAATTTGTTAATCTGCCTTTTACTTCCGCATATTGCAATGCCAATATAATCCAGTTTGGCCTCTAAGGTGTTCGCCATTTTGTGGGTGAACTCATCGTAGATTTTACACCCTTGTGCCAAATCAGAAAAATCAACAACCGTCAGTTCTGCAAATTGCGGCTCAAACAATTTTGTTCGGAGCGTTTTCAGTATTTCCGTACTTCCCTTTAATATTGGTACTGGAAACTGTATAATTCCCATGTGTGGATTGCCATCCAAATCAAGCACATCATTGCCAACAACATCGGGGAGCTTAATTCCCATAGTAATGCCAAGGATGGCAGCAGTATTAGCGGTAATCCCAAGCCTCAGATTTTCATCAACCACAATCACGCATTTTTCATTCTCTACACTCATTTTGTTTTTCTCTTTTCTTAAATATTAATCTACTCTCCGAAAGAAGCAGGCCAATTAAGGTAAGTCCTGTTCCTATGGCCGCCATCCATGTGATTTCTTCCTTTAATACAGCGATGGATGTGACAACGGTAATTACAGGCACCATGTAGATATACACACTTGTCTCAACAGCTCCAAGCACCTTTACTGCATAATTCCAGGTAACAAAACAAAGAGCTGACGCGCCTAATCCTAAATATATCAGATTTAATGCATATTCAGGCTTGGCTATCTTTTGAAAATCCGGGTGGAAGTCAAATATAAACAAAAACGGTAACATAAAGAGAATTCCGTATGTAAATATTCTCCTTGTTGTTTGAATGGTATTATATCCATATCTGCTGATTTTTCGCATAAGTAAGGAATAGACTGCCCATACGAATGCCGCAATAACCGCCAGAATGTCACCGACAGGATTCAGCTTCAACTCTGAGCCGCTAAAACTGATAAGACATATTCCTGTCATAGCGACAATAAATCCAGTAATAAAACCGGCTTTCAGTTTTTCTTCTGTCTTTAGAAATACATGAGATAAACTGGCAGTAAAAAATGGAGCGACAGAAATAATAACTCCGACATTAGAAGCCGTTGTATAGGTTAATGCTATATTTTCGAGCAGGTAATATAAGCATATCCCGCATAGCCCTGCCGCAGCGAAGGTAAGCTCCTGTTTTTTATCCTTAATTCTCAATCGTTTTGGATAAACGGCTATCAATACGAATAATCCAAGTAAAAATCTGAAAAACAGTATTTCTATCGGCGTAAAATCTGCAAGTAGTATTTTGGTGGATATGAAGGTCGTTCCCCATATCACGATCGTAATTAATGCTGTGATGTGTCCCATAGTAATTTTTTTATCAATCATTTTTATCGTCTTCTCTAAAAATGCGTTTGTATGCAGCAGGCGACAGTCCTATAAACGTATGAAAGAAATTTGTAAAATGGCTCTGATCTGAAAATCCAGTCTGCAATGCAACATCAATAGGAGAAATACCCTTTTCCAACAATTCCTTTGCTTTTCCTATGCGAATAGTCTGAAGATATCTGTACGGCGTGAGCCCCTTTGACTTGATAAATGCACGAAGCAGAGTTGACTTGCTCATGTTACTGTATTTGCATAGGTTTTCCAAGGTGATATGCTCTGTAAAATGCTCCGCCATAAATGCACAGGCGTCCTCTATCTTTTTATCCCATGACGAAGCACAGCTTGAAAAAGCCTGTCCGTATTGTTCGATAAGCAGCGAAATAATGGACAGGAGCATTTCTTCCTTTTCAAAACCCTTTGAGCCATCCATAATAATTTGATGCAATGAATGAAGATACCCCTTCAGCTCAGCATTTGTAATTACATTTTCTGAAAAACCAGGCAATGTCCCTGACCCTGTTATTTCTTCTGCCAATGACAGCATTGTTTCTTTTGGAATATTCAAACCTCTGTAATCGAGTGTTCTGCCATCGCATTGAACGCAACTGTGATTATCGTTTGGGTTAAATAAAAGTATGTTCCCCTGACCTATCGTATATTCTTTATTTTTACAGGATAAGCAGCGTTCCCCTGCTTCTATAAATCCAATCACATAGTAATCGTGAAAGTGATTCGGGAATGGCTGGACAATGCCCTCAAAACGATACGCTTCAAGGCGTAAATTTTTATCATAGCATACTGTCCGTATTTCTTTTTGCATGATAACACCTCCGTTCACTCTATATTATACTCAAGATATTTGCGATTTCTTGTATGATATCTTCATCCTTTACGCTCAATAAAACGGCCGGTCAACAAGTAAAATGCTAACCGACCGTTTTATCAGTTTTATTGTTTACTTTTGCGCATCCAACACGTGCATCCATATACCATTTATGGTCGTAAATCATGCCGATAGGCCAGCCCGCAAAACAGTTTCCGTTTTAGTGTATTTTCAAAAGAAAAATAGTCTTTTGGAGTGATAAGGCTCGCCTGTTGATTCTTTGAGCGGTATTTTCAATTCCCCTTGCCCGCTGCGTCACGAGCGAGTTCGTCAAGCTGATCGGGAACCGTCATGCCTCTACCTCCGGACGGTTGCTGACTTCGATGAGTTTGTTCAAGGTCTCAATTGCCCTACCGGAATCAATAATCTTTGCGGCAAGCGCAATACCGCCTTTTATACTATCAGCCTTACCGCCGATATAGAGTGCTGCACCTGCGTTCATGAGAACGGCATTTCTCTTATGACCTTTTTCCCCGTTTAAGATAGCCAGCGTGATTTTGGCATTTTCCTCCGGAGTGCCGCCCTTCAGGTCATCTTTTGTACAACGCTCAAAACCGAAGTCCTCCGGCACAATCACAAAGGACTTGAACCAGCCGTCACGGATCTCGCAGATTTTAGTCGGCGCGCTCAGAGAAATCTCATCCAGCTTATCCTGACCGTACACAACCATGCCGCGTTTGACGCCGAGATTGATCAGAACCTGCGCCAGCGGTTCAACAAGGTAATCATCATACACACCGAGAAGCTGCATGGATGGTGTGCCTGGATTCGTAAGAGGACCGAGAATATTGAACACTGTACGGAAGCCAAGCTCCCTGCGTATAGCGCCAACATATTTCATAGAAGTGTGATATTTCTGGGCAAAGAAGAAGCACATACCGACCTCGTTCAGAAGCTCTATACATCTTGCTGGACTCTGCTGAATGTTTACGCCAAGGGCTTCCAAACAATCAGCCGTCCCGCACTGGGAGGACGCGGCCCTGTTGCCGTGTTTTGCGACTTTCATACCGCTTGCGGCGACAACAAGAGCGGAAGTGGTAGAAATATTGAAGCTATAGGCATTGTCACCGCCAGTTCCGACAATTTCAAAAAGCTCCATACCGGTCTCAACCTTTGTTGCGTGGGCTCTCATAGCGGCCGCACAGCCAGCAATCTCATCCGTAGTCTCAGCTCTGGCGCTTTTAGTGGATAGGGCTGCAAGAAAAGCAGCATTCTGTATCGCTGTCGTTTCGCCGCTCATAATTTCATTCATGACAGTGTATGCTTCATCATAGGTGAGGTCTTCTTTATTTACAATCTTTACAATAGCTTCTTTAATCATGACTCATATCTCCTTTATGAAATTATATAACATCTGCTTTCCATCCGGTGTCATAATAGATTCTGGATGGAACTGCACGCCGTAAACAGGATACTCTTTGTGCTGTACCGCCATTACCTCGCCATCTGTGGTAAGCGCGGTTATTTTTAATTCTTCTGGAATTGTGCTTGCATCTGCCGCAAGGGAATGATACCGCGCGACAGGTGCGATTTCGGGACAGCCTTTGAATAACGGGCAATTCATATCAAATTTTACATCCGACTGTTTTCCGTGCATTAGTTTCTTTGCATAGGTAACAGTTGCCTCGAATGCCGCGCAAATTGCCTGATGACCGAGACAAACGCCGAGAATGGGAATGTACTTTCCGAGGGCTTTTACGGCTTCAATAGCAATTCCGGCCTCTTCCGGCCTACCCGGACCGGGTGAGATAATAATCCGAGCCGGGTTCAATTTCCTGATTTCCTCTACCGTCATTTCATCATTGCGGATGACCCTGATATCCTGCTCAATCTCACCGACGAGCTGAAAGAGATTATAGGAAAAGCTGTCGTAATTATCTATCAGAAGAATCATAATCCACCTCCTGGGCAAGTTCCAGCGCCCTAAGTGAAGATTTGGCTTTGTTCAGACACTCCTCAAACTCCTTTTCGGGTACGGAGTCCGCCACAATACCTGCTCCGCTTCTCACGAATACCTTACCATTTTTCTTATAAACAATGCGGATGGCAATACAGGTATCCATATTTCCCGTGAAGTCGATATAGCCAATTGCGCCGCCATAGATACCTCGTTTGTTGTTTTCAAGTTCTCCGATTAACTGGCAGGCCCTGATCTTCGGCGCGCCGGAAAGCGTTCCGGCCGGTAATACGGCCTCAATGGCATCCAGCGCATCGTATTTTTCGCTGATCTCACCGCGCACCGTAGAGCCGATGTGCATAACATGGGAGAAGCGTTCAATGGAATGGAGCCTTTCAACCTGTACAGTGCCGAATTTACTGATTTTTCCAAGGTCGTTTCTACCGAGATCCACCAGCATGTTATGTTCGGCAAGTTCTTTCCCATCAGCCAGCAGCTCTGCTTCCAGAGCTTTGTCTTCTGCCTCGTTCTTACCTCTCGGTCTCGTTCCAGCCAGCGGGAAAGTGTGCAGTACACCGTTTTCCAGCTTCACAAGCGTTTCGGGAGAGGCGCCTGCCACCTCAACATCCGTTCCGGAAAAATAGAACATATACGGTGAAGGATTGATAGTGCGCAGAACTCGATAGGTATTCAGAAGACTTCCCTCAAAGGGCGCGCTCAGCCGGTTTGACAGCACGATCTGGAATATATCTCCCTCACGGATATGATTCTTTGCTTTCTCAACCATACCGCAAAACTGCTCTTTGTCGAACAACGGCGTTACTTCTCCAAGCAGCCTGCCGCCCGATTCCTTCTTCTTTTCACCGTGATGGAGAAGCTCTGCCAGCTGCCGGAGCTCCATAACTGCTTTGTTGTACCCGATTTCCGGTTCATCCAACGGCATATTTACAATGAGAATAATCTTCTGTCGGAGATGATCAAACGCAATAACCTTATCAAAAAGCATCAAATCAACGTCCTTGAATGCCTCGGTGTCCTCAACATCACATTTGACAGCCGGTTCACTGTAGCAAAAATAATCATAAGAGAAATATCCCACAAGCCCTCCCGTAAAGGAAGGCAGATAATCGAAACGGGGGCTTTTGTAATCGGCAAGAATCTGGCGGAGGTAGTCGGATGGGTTGTCTGTCCTAACCTTGAGAGTGCCGATCTTCATCTCGCCATCCATGCAGATGATCTCCATTTTCGGGTCAAATCCGAGGAAGGTGTAACGGCCCCATGTTTCATTTGCCTGAGCGGATTCCAGCATATAGCAATGAGTGGACACATTTTTCAGTATCTTCATCGTTTCAATCGGGGTGGTGAAGTCGGAAAGAATTTCGAGGCTGACCGGCAATACGTTATAACGACCTGTTGCCGCTATTTCTTTGACTTCAATAAAAGTTGGCTGAATTTTCATAATCAGTTCCTCCAAGCAGGTAAAGTTGATTATTTACCAGGATGATTCAATTCCAATATTGCGTACAGTGCGCCGCCAACGTTTTGTATACACCATATCGCAACCTCCTGAAACAAAAAGACTCCTTTGAACTTCTATCTCGGTCAAAGGAGCCCCATAAAACACAAAAACGTCCTTGACAGAGATATAAACTCTGTCAAGGACGAATAAAAACATTTATCCGCGGTGCCACCCTGATTCACGGCATGACCCGTGCGCTTAGCAGGATACCAACATATCCCCGGCAAATGACGCCTGCCTGCAACGTCGCAGAATACTCTGTAAAAAACACATTTGACTGCGCCCTCAGCGGTCCATTTGACAACTTGTTTCTTGCCTGATTCTCAGCATCGCAGGCTCTCTGTAAAGGCATCACTGCCATTATCTCCGCTTCAACGGTTTGGTGTATTAAATTGGCAGTATCGTAGCACCTGATTTTTGATTTGTCAATAGGCGTTCTTGAATTGTTTCAAAATATCACGTTTAATCACCAAGCTACACCGCCAACGCCGACTAATAAATCATGCCTCTATGCCCTACATCAATGAGTACCAACACCAGCTTATTATCCATTATTTCTGCCAAAATCCGGTAATCGCCTACTCGATAACGCCATTGTCCGCTTCGATTGGCAGTCAGTCCCCTGCCATGAATGCGAGGATTTTCACAATCAATCAAATTCTTATCAATC
>CAJTSO010000055.1 GCA_910579115.1 uncultured Selenomonadaceae bacterium | reverse complement strand
GGGGGGAGGGAGCTTTGGGATATGGCGCTCGGAGATTGTAAAGAACGAGCGAATGATTTTAGCAGCTTCATCATTTTCATCTTCCTCCGTTAAGAATTAAATTAGTATTCGGCAAAAAACTCAAAAATAAACATCTCAATTCGATCTGCTTCATTTTATTAAAAATCCACCCATTCGGTTAAATTTTTCTCCGATTGGCTCCATGGCACGCGCGGATTCATACGCGCTGTATCGCAATAGGAACAAAAAGGAATCGCGTTGGAAAGGAAGTCATATACGGTTTCCCGCGTTATATTTTCGTTATATAAATCTACATAGTCCCTGCGGCTAAGTTTAAATCTCCCTTTGTAGACGCTCCCGGAGCTTTCCAGATTTTCGTTCAAAATACCATGAAAAGCGCTTGCCGGACAGCGGAAAAGCTTTCCATTCCGCAGCTGCGCGCAATCCGTATACGGACATTGTATGTACGAATGGAACATATTAAAGGTTCCTTTGGGATTCATAGGTATGCGTCTGAAGAAAGCGATCTCTCCTCTGGCGGAAAATACCTCTACGCCCTTATCTTGTATGTAGCGAATTAAATCATCGTAATCCAATCCGATCGGATATCTGGTGTATTTTATGGCGACCTGCGTCTGGCGCAGGGTTTCCCAAAAAGTTTCCGGCATTTGCCGGACGAGAAGACCATTGGTTGTAAAATCGATACGCGCCTCAGGGAATACGTCCCGCGCAATGAACGCAAAGCTCTCGATTTGCGGATGCAGCAGCGGCTCCCCCCCTAAGAGATGAATGTTTACGGGAGACGCGCCGTCCAGCGCCTTGCGTAACGCTTCGATTTCTTTTTTGAATTCTTCCGGAGCCGCAAACCATTCCTTTGCGATGGGAGAAAACACGCTGCATCCCTTGCAATTCAAGTTGCAATGCGTGGTCAGATGATAATCTAAATGTTGAAGACCTTTTCTGGGCAATAGCTTGGAAACCGCGGTCAGAGTTTCCGCTTTAACGGCTTCAAGGTCCTCGTCGCTTTTCTGGCAGCGTGTTTGCAGTCGGCGTTCTATATCTTTTTGTAAAGACAAAATATTTTGTTCCAATGTTTTTCGATTGTCTTTTCCGATATCCTTAATATCTTTAATATCCTTCTCTAACCGCGAAATATTTTCATTTAAGCTTCGTTCAATCATTGCCTCCAATTTGCTGATAAAGCGATCTTGAAGCTTATCGTATAAAAACAATATAATCACTTCCCTGGAAATCGGCTTGTCTCATTCCAATATCTTTTTGACGACCTTTTTCATAGCGGTTCTTGGTGAATGAAGCGACAGTTGTATAAACGCCCGGATTCGTTCCATTTTGCCTGCGTCCCGATTGGCGATGATACGTTCCTGAGGGGTCGCTTGAATGCGTATCTGAAACGAATTTCCAAACAATCTCAGGCTATCCGCTATATCCAGCATACGGTCGTCCGTAAAATCAGGCGCTGTTCCGATGGCGCAGCCCTGGTTTTCGATAATATTTTTCGCCGCAACCGGCATGGAAAAATTTTCTTCAAAATATCGCTTCGCGCTTCGAGAAGCGGCGGCTAACCGGGCCGGAGTCAGATTCGCAAGCGTCGAGAGGAAATCCTGCCGGCTGCTCCAATAAATACTGTCCGACGGGATGAAATCTGTCGTTCTCATGCGTTCCGGACTGTTCCTTGCAATGACCGGGACTCCTGCTGATAAGACGTCCAAAGTAAGCTTATACGAAACGACGGGGAACGGCTCGATAAATACGTCGACATGATTGAGCAAAAGCTCGCGGGGGATGTTGTCCGACCAGGGAATATGTATGAACGCTCCGTCCTGCAATCCAAGTTTTTTACCGCGAGCCGCGATTTCCCGCAATACTTCCTCCGGAAGCGGGCCAAAATGATAATGCTGTCCGCCTGTTGCCGCCAAAAGGTCGAAAATAAAATCCAAATAGCGGTAGGGCGGCCGCCTGTCTACTTTATAGAACCGGGCCGCGCCGCAGGCAGTTATCAGCTGACGGTGTCCGTTAAAGGGCTGATAGCTTATTTGCTCACAATCAACCGCTCCGCTGCTCCAGGCCGGCAGCAGCATGACCCGCTTTCGCGGAAAGCTTTTGGAAAGCAGCCGGTAGTCAACGCTCCGTTTCGCGGCCAGTTTATCCAATTCTCCGTTTGAGATACCGCATACATAGCCGTGGTCGAAGGAGAATAACGCGATATTTTCACATACTCCCGACTCGATCAACGCCGGTCCGATTACATCGTGATGCGAGCAGTAGCAATAACAGCGATACGGCGATATTTCAACCAACCGCGCGCGGAACCAATCGAGCCGCGACTTTACTTCCGGGGGCGCGCAAACTATGGTCAAATGCTCATGACGTTTTAAGATGTCCCGCGTTTCTGGGGGTATCTCCGGCATATTCGTCACAAATAGAAAGACCCGTTTATCTTTTAATATCCCGATCAAGCCGTCGATTTCCGAAAATATGCCGCCGCCTGTCGGATTTAAGATACCGTTGATTATACAGATATTTTCTTTCGTCGCTCGCTGTTGGCAGTACTTTGGAAACCGAACCCGCTGAACGCGGCCTAAAGATGCCAGCAGGGAGTCGATATACTCCGAGAAATAGACTTTTTCTAAAACGTAGTCCTTTTGCGCAAAGGCAAATTTTTTGACGTATGGCGAAACCGACGCGACGGCCTCGTCGATCGTAAGCGATGGATATTTACGCAGATCCTGCTTTGCCGTTTTCAGTTGCAATCGGTTGCGGATGATCGTCTTATCCGCCGCTTCACGTTCAAACTCAGTCGTCACATTTTCTTTATGACGGGTTTGATAGTTGATTTGATATTCAAATTGCTGGGTCTGCTTTAATCCCGACCAGATGCCGTTCCCCTCAAAGACATAGGCCGAGCCGACAAAGTCCAGCACGCGGATCTTTTTTCCGGAATATTTTAGATGGAACATCGTGCGCGGCGAATCCCCGCGGTACAGTACGTCGGACATTTCCAGGGGAACGGCTCCCCGGAATATATTTCGGTAAACGTACGTCGCCGTATGATAGTAACCGCTGTTCTGCGTCAGAAAATCTACATAGTTAAATTCTCGAATTTTTGAACGGTCGGGAATGTGGACGCGTCCCTCGCCTAAATCTACGATATAGTGCGTCGCGGTTCCCACGTATTCCCGCTTCTCATCATGATCCAGAAAATCGAGCTGCCGCTGAAGCTTATCGCGCACCGTGTAATAATCGTCTCCGTCCAGCACGCAGAAATAATCCCCCCGGGACGCGCAAAGAGCGGTGTAAAACGAAAAGGCGTTGCCCTTGTTTTCTTCGTTTTGCAGCACTTTAATCTGCGGATATTTTGCCTGATATTCCTTCGCCAGTTCGAGAGTACGATCGGTAGAAGCGTCGTCTACGATCAATATCTCGCAGGAAAAGTCCGTCTCCTGCCACAGCACCGACTCGATCGCCCTCGCCAGCGTTTCTTCCACATTGTAGCAAGGCATGATGACTGATAATTTCATTTCTCGTTCGTCCTTTACGCCGTTTGTAAACCGGCCGCAATGGTAAAAACCGTTTACCCGATATGGAAAATATCCCGCGTATACAGCTTCTCTTCTACGTCGCTCAAATTTTCGTCAACGCGATTGCATACGATAATGTCTGATTGGCGCTTAAATTGCGTTAGATCGTGAACGACAGCCGCGTCAAGATACGAGTCCGCCGGAAGGAGCGGTTCGTAAATTAAAACGGAAATCCCTTTTTCCCGCAGCAGGCGGATGATGTCCAGCACACTGCTCTCGCGGAAATTGTCGCTCCCCGCTTTCATAGCGAGCAAATAAATACCGGCGGTCTCAGGAGCAAGCGCCGCAATATCCGCCGCGATAAATTCTTTTCTTGTTCGATTAGAACCTACGATGGCCTGAACAAGCTCTTGCGGTATGTTACCGTAATTGCTCCGCAATTGCCTGGTATCCTTGGGCAGGCAGTAGCCGCCGTAGCCAAAGGAAGGATTGTTATAGTAGTTTCCGATCCGCGGATCCAGTGAAACGCCGTCGATTATCTCCTTCGTCCGCAATCCGTTTACCTTTGCATAGGTATCCAGTTCATTAAAAAACGCCACGCGCATTGCCAGATATGTATTAGAAAATAATTTTACGGCTTCTGCTTCATCGGAGCCCACCAGCAGAAGCGGAACCTCTTTCTCAAGGGCGCCGGCGCGCAAAAGCGCGGCGAAGCGCCGGGCGGCCTTCTCCTGGCTTTCCGCGCGCTGCGCCATCCCTACGACGATCCGGCTTGGATACAGATTGTCATAAAGGGCTTGTCCCTCCCGTAAAAATTCGGGACTGAACAGCACCGTGCCGCTAAAACGCGCCTGCGCCGTCCGGCTATAACCGATCGGAACAGTGGATTTGATGACGGCGACAGCTTCAGGAGCATACCTTTCGGCAAGCCGCAGCACGCTTTCCACTGAAGACGTATCGAAGGCGTTTGTTTTGGGGTCGTAATTTGTAGGCGTCGCTATTACAATCAGCGACGCATCGGAAAAGGCCCGCGCTGGATCGTCCGTCGCCTCAAGGGATAACTTCTCCTCCTGTAAATATTTATACATGAGCTTATCTTGAATCGGTAATTTCCCCGCTTGAAAATCCGCTACTTTCTTTGCGTCGATCTCATAAATTGTCACGCGGGAAGCTCTGGACAATAAAATCGCCAAGGACAATCCAACATAACCCATTCCGGCAACCGTAATTTTTTCTTCCATTTGTATCTTCTCTCCTGAAAATAACGATGTAATCTATATATGGATATAGACACAAGTCGGCGGCGTCAGTAAATTCTCTCCAGGTACAGGATGTCGTCCGTCGGGGCGATATCGACCAGATAACGTCCTTCATTTTTATTTTTCTTTACTACGCGCGCTTCATATCCTTTATAGGCCCTTATTCCTTTCCAATCCTTTGGCAAAACTATTTCTACGCTGAGCGGCGTATTAAACTCGTTCCAGGGAAGTTCCTTTCCGTTCGGAAGTTTCTTTGCGCTCCGCTCGGCCTTGACCGCGATAAGCTCTCCCTTCAAAAAAGCCCGCACAGTCGTATTTTGCCTTTGATAAATATAAGAAACCGCCTGGGTAAAAGGCGCGACCCATATTGCTCCCTCCGCCGACCTTTGCGCTAAATAATCCAGATGCTCCGCTGCCATAGCGGTAGAAATCGGCTGATAATGCACGTCGCCATCAGGCGATACGTCGTGCCACATTTCGATCAGCCAGCGCCCCTCGCCGATCGTCTTATCTACCCATGCATTTCGCTCCGCCGTGGTTTTCACGTCGCCGATTCCGCGGGTTTTCAGATTGAGCCATTCCCCGGGTTTACGCCCGTAAACGGGCGACAGACTATTTTCTCCGCGCTGCCCCTGCCGAACCGCTAAAAAAGAATAATTCCGTAATATTCCGTAGCCGTTTTCACTCGTATTATTGTTCGGCGTTACGAAACAAAAAGCGGGCGTTGCGAAACGCTTCTCGAACCATTCCTTCGAGCATGCGTACTCGTGTAAAACCGCTTGATACGGCGGATTGGTCTCTTCGTTTATTTTCAGGTGGCTGTAAGAATGACTGATAACTTCTATATAGCCTTCTTTTTCTATGCTTTGCCACTCTTGCAAACGCTCTGAAAGATTACCGACAGTCCCGGCGACGGTAACATGAAGGTCTCTTTCCCGCGCCAATTCGTTCAAAATCAGACCGCTCTCATAAAATCCGTCGTCCGATATGACCGTCACGATTGCGGCTCGATCGTCTTTGACCGGGCACAGTCTGGCCTGTATTGGTTTGCCGTCAAGACAAAAGTCCTCGAAATTCGGCTTTGACATTATTTCAAGGTATACGCCTATCAGAAACAGTAGAGCGACAATCCCCCCCCCGAGGACAATTGTATTTTTACGCCTCGTCATTTGTAACCTATCCGTCCTTTCAACCATTTGAAGATTGTATTTTTCCTTGGGAGCGGTCTCTTAAAAATCTTTCGTAGCGATCGCACAGCTCTCCGACGGGACCGAACGCAACCTGCCTGCCATGATCCAGCCACAGGGCTTTATTGCAAATCGAACGAACTTGTTCCGTCGAATGAGATACTAATAGTCCGGTGATGCCCCGCTCCAATATACCGGTTATCTTTTGATAGCTTTTTTCCTTAAAGGCTCCGTCTCCCACGCTTAATACTTCGTCTAAAATCATGATATCCGGAGCTAATTCGCTGGCGATTGAAAAGGCCAGCCGGCTTTTCATACCACTGGAAAGCTGACGAAAGTAATACGTCTGAAAGTCCTGTAACCCGGCAAACTCAATGATCGCGTCGTAGTGCTCGTCCATAAATTTGCGCGTGTAGCCCAGGAACGCGCCCCGCAGGTACGCGTTTTCTCGGACGGTCAAGTCGTCGTCAAATCCGGAAGCCAATTCGAGCAGCGCCGCTATTGTTCCGCGCACGCGCACCTCGCCTTCCGTCGGCAGCATCACGCCGCTGATTGCTTTGAGCAGCGTAGATTTTCCTGCGCCGTTGGTTCCGAGAATCCCAAGCATATCTCCCTTTTGCAGCGAAAAGCTGATATTCCGGTTGGCCCAAAACGTATGAACTTTATATTGCCCGGCGATTCGCCGGAGAATCCATTCCTTTAAGCCGATATTTCGTAAATCTCCCGTCATATATCGTACGGACACATTTTTTAACTCGACCGTTGTCATAAACGCTCCAATTTATTTATTTACACATAGTAAATAAATTGATAATTATATTTTTTATAGATCCACGCTCCGACCCCGACCGCCAACGCCGCGTAAAACGCGCAAAGAAAGTGCAGCAGCCAGTCCGGCGTTGCATTTTGGATCACCACGATACGAAAATAAGAAATATACGTATAGATAGGATTTAGTAAAAATAACGTTTGCTGCAAAGGAGAGAAGCGATCGAGGGTATAAAAAATAGCTGATAAATACGTGAGCAGCATCAAGAAAACATGATAAAAATATTCCACATCCCGAAAGAACATATACAGCGCCGATAAAATAAGTCCGGCGCCGATATTGAAAACGGTCAGGCAAACGATCGGGAACAAAAGAAGAAGAAAGCGCGGCGTAACGCTAATACCGTCACCAATGACAAACAAAAAATAAACGATCAGCACAAAGATAAAATTGATGAAGGCGGACGTATTTTTAGAAAGTACAAATAAGTATTTCGATACAGGTATTTTGCTGAAAATAGCCGCATTACCGCTGAGGGCGCTCATTCCCGTCGTCGTGGATTCGCGGAAAAAGGACAATACGATATTGCCGCTGAAAAGGTAGATAATATAATGGGGCGTGCTTGCGCCAAAAAAACGGCTGAAAGCGATCTGCATCACAAACAAACTCAGCAGAGGCGATAAAACGCTCCAAAAAATACCAAGGATAGCTCCGCGATATTTTTTGTTAAAATCCCGTTTGACTAATTCTTCAAATAAAAACTGATTTTTCTTCAATCGCGAGAGCATAGGACTCCTTATTCAAGCTATAAAACGTAACATTGAACGCAGCCTTATCGAGGGAACGCGTTTATCGTTTCGATTACAAAGTCGGTTTCTTCTCTGGTCATCCCGTAATATAGCGGAAGACTGAGCTCCGTCGCGCTGATCTCCTCAGCGATGGGCAAAGCTCCTTTACGAATGCCCAGACTCGTGTAACATTCCTGCAAGTGGATCGGAATTGGGTAATGCCGGCTGGTTTGTATCCCGTTTTCCTCTAAATACGTTGCAAGCTCGTCACGCCGGGCGCTGCGCGCCGCAAAAATATGCCAGACCGGTTCGGCCCAATCGGGAACCGCCGGAAGGCTGATATCAGGATGGTTTATTCCCGTAAGATACCGCGCGGCAATTCCGCGACGATTTTCGTTCACTTTGCTTAGCAAGGGCAGTTTTTCCCAAAGAAAAGCCGCCTGCATTTCGTCTAAACGAGAATTTCGTCCCTGATAGATGTGATGATATTTAACGTCGCTGCCATAATTTCCCAACGCGCGGATTTTTTCCGCCAAAGCTCCGTTGCCGGTTATAACCGCCCCCGCGTCGCCCAGCGCGCCCAGATTTTTGCCCGGATAGAAGCTGAATGCCGCGGCGTCGCCAAAACTGCCGGCCAAACGGCCCTTATATCTAGCGCCGTGCGCTTGAGCGCAATCCTCCAGCACGCGCAGATTATACTGCTCCGCGATTTTTAAGATTGGATCCATATCGGCCGGCTGGCCATACAAATGCACGGGAATGATTGCGCGGGTGCGGGAAGTAATCTTTTCTTCAATTCCTTCGACGTCTATATTAAAGGTCGATAACTTCGGCTCTACAAGGACCGGAGTTGCGCCGGTATAGGTAACGGCCAAAGCCGTCGCGATAAACGTATTTGACGGTACGAGCACTTCGTCGCCCGGGCCGATATCCATGGCTGATAGAGCGAGCGTCAGCGCGTCCAACCCGTTGCCGACGCCAACGCAATAAGGAACGCCGCACCACTTTGCAAACGCCTCTTCAAAGGCCGAGCCTTCCTCGTCCAGGATGTACCGGCTTCTGGCGTATACACGCTCAAAGGCTGCGCGCAGATTTACGTCAAGCTCCTTTTCGAGCGGAGCAAAAGTCACAAAAGGAATTTTCATGGGTTTGAGGCCTCTTTTCGGACAAAGCTCAAAAATTCATCGTAGTCGCGGATATAGTCGTTCTCGTCGTAAAATTCCGAAGCCAATACAAGTAATACCGCCTCAGGCGAAAAATCAAACATTTCCCGCCACATCGTATTCGCGACGTACAATCCTTCATAAGGCTTTTCCAGCGATACGACCTTGCTCTCTTGCCCGTTGTCGAGCCTGATTTTACAGCTTCCGTGGATACAGACTAATATCTGCTGTAAATGCTTATGCGCATGATATCCGCGCGTTACGCCGTCCGCGGTTTCGTACATATAGTAAATACGGCGAACCGCAAAGGGGATGTCCTTTCCTTCCTCCAAAGCGATCAACTGTCCGCGATCGTCTCCATGCGGTTGAAACATATACTTAACGACCTGCATATTCTATCCTCCATGCACATTATTGAATGGTTTTCGCTTTTTTCATTCAGCCTGCGGCGTGCAAGCGCTTAGCTGCATTGCCACCTCTCGACCTTTTGACGTATATCTTTAAGATATTCATTCGCTTGCTTTTCCTCCAGCGCCATTTCACGCAAAAAAGCGCCGATCCGAGCGTCCAGGTAACGTATAAATGTCGAATAGACGGCGCCCTTCAAAAAGTAACGCAAATAATACAGGTATCGGTAGGGATTTACCCAAAGCGGATATTTTGCAAACGGAGACCCTGTTTCGCGAAGAAAGGAAAGATATTCCTCTTTATAGAGGGAGCGTTTTTCATGGGCTGGGCCAGTTGAAATTCCGGCGCTTGCCCGATACAAAACTACCGGCCGGCGAGCAAGCCGCGGCTGAACGTCCTCCCGCGCCAGCAGGTGATTCCAAAGAGGATAATCCTCCATCCAGCGGTAGCGGCGCAGGAGCTGATCTACCCTATCGTCCGCTAAACTCTTTTGATAAAATACGCCCGGCGTATAAATACAGTTGGTGTACTGCTGTCGCAGTAAAATACGCCGTTTTAAGTCCGTATCCTCATAGCGCAGGAACTCCTGAAATACCCAATGCCGAAGCAGATATTGGCCGCGTAAAACCGTATCGCCGCAAAAATACAGAACCGGGCTTAATACAAACGATCCCTTTTCCGCCGCTGCAAATACGTTATTTTTATAATAAAGATCGTCGCCCGCCAATATCTTAAAAAACTCCGTTTGGATACCGTGCAGCGCATGCAGATAATTTTGCACGATTCCCTGGTTTTGCTCGTTTTGAAATATTTGAACGCCGGTGAAAAGCGTTTTATACTTGCGTAACCACGCTTGCGCCAGCTCCATCGTCCCGTCTGTAGAATGATCGTCGGCAAGGAGAAAATAGATTTCTATCCCGTCACCCCAGCGTTCGACCTGATACCGAATGGATTCTAAATGGTAAAGAACACAGCGTTCTTGATTATAGGTCAAAACAGCGAAAGTAAACGCTTTCATCGGCGCCCTCTATGCTTCAGCGGAAACGATCCGTCTGCGGAGACAGCGCTTGTAGATCCACACGCGCGCTCGATTTGGAACCGAGCAAACGAGGATATTGCCGCAGGAACGTACCAGAAAATCAATTGCGCCGATCCAACCCTTTCGATAGCTATGGCAGTTAAACCGCAGCATCGTACACAAATAGAAAAAACCGCCCCGCCGTTCGTAATAATTATCGTTTACCCGCGCAAATACCAGTGGCTCCTTGACGGTATAACCGCGGCATCCATCGGCTATCATGCGCAAAAACAGATCGTAGTCTTCATGCAAATAAGCATCAGCGTAATTTCCCGCCGCTAATACGCGGCTTTTTTTCATTAAAACGCTCTGATGAGCAAAGGGCGTTTTTCTCCGCGCGAATCGATTAAGCTCCTCTGCTTCTTCAGGAAAAGCGCGAAGCGTCGTTATCTGCGATATATCATTTTCAAATTCGTATATGTCGCTGCCAACGATATCCGCGCCCTGGCTTAATGCCGCTGCCATTTGCTTTTCAACCCGGTCGGCTTTCGCATAATCGTCTGCGTCCATGCGCGCGATCCATTCGCAGCGGCATTCCTCCACGCCGCGCCGCAGCGCAAGCCCCAAGCCTTGATTTTCCCGCAATTGAACGCAGCGAACGATATGGGGATACTCGCACCGTTTTTGCGCGATGACCTCGCGCAGCGTTTGCGGTAACGGACCGTCTTCAACAAGTATGAATTCGTAAGGAGGAAGCGTCTGCTCCAGCATGGACTTCATCGCTGTTTCCAACCATGTGGGATCATCCTTTTTATAAACCGACATCAGCACACTATACGGCGGCATTTCGCTTTGCTTCATTTATATTCTCCCTGTTGCACGGCGGGCTCTGACGCTTTAGTATCAAATATAGCTTTTTGACTTTCGTCTGATTGAGAGCTCAATATCTCGCCGTTTGTGGTTCTTCTTTGCTATTCGGTCAAAGATTTAACGCACGCTTTTTGCGCTTGCCCTAGTACCAGCAGCACCACGGGTCATTCCATTTCGGTATAAATGTGCTTCCCACGCCGAGCTGTTCGCCATAAATCCTGGGCTATCCCATTTCAGCATAAACGTGCTTTTTGCGTTTGCTTCCGTACCGGCAGCGCATTGGTTTATCCCGTTTAGGTACAAACATGCGCTTTTCTTGCGCCGCTTTTTTGTTTTTTTACGCCGTTTTTTCGCGCTTTTCAGCTTGCTTTTCGGCTTAATTTACTGCTTCATTTCCACCAAAAGTAAAAAGCCCGCAATCCCGCGCCAGCCCTTTGCCAATACGTCC
>CAJTSO010000054.1:1200-11798 GCA_910579115.1 uncultured Selenomonadaceae bacterium | reverse complement strand
AAAACGGTGGAAGGTTTTATTGGTGGAATTATAGGTACCGCCGCTTCTGTGGCCGCCCTGGGTTATTCCTTTGGTTTTGACCCTCGGTATTTGGCAATTCTTGGTGTATTGCAGTCATTAGTCGCGTCAATGGGGGATTTGGTGGAGTCCATTATCAAGCGGTACACAGGCATCAAGGATTCCGGTAATCTCATTCCCGGACACGGCGGTGTCCTTGATCGCTTTGACAGTGTGATTTTTACTGCGCCCACTGTGTATTATTTCTTGTTTTTCCTGTTTGGAATTTAACGAAGCGCTGCGTTTCTTACTTCAAAGGCGGCAGGTTCATTATTGCATAAACGATCGATGATCATATCTCCTTAGCCAATGACGCTATTAGCAATGAAAAGAAAAGAGAAATTCATGATAGAAATAAAGAAGCAGAAGAATATAGCCATTCTCGGTTCAACCGGTTCTATTGGCCTCCAGACTCTTGATGTGGTACGTTCCAATCCGGAGTTGTTTGTGGTAAAAGCTATTGCCGCTTATTCCAGTGATGAACTAATGGAAAAGCAGATGGAGGAATTCAATCCGGAGTTGGCAGTACTGGTAGACGAGGCGTCTGCTGACAGGCTACGCCAGCGGGTTGGAGGTAAATACAAGGGAAAGACGGAGATACTATCGGGCAGTGAAGGTCTTATTGCGGCGGCCACCCTTGGCAGTATTGATACAGTCGTTACATCCCTGATGGGTTTTGCCGGTCTTGCTCCTACGATGGCCGCTATAAGGGCCCATAAGCATATCGCATTGGCAAATAAGGAAACTCTTGTTGTAGCAGGCGAGCTGGTAATGAAGGCCGCCGCAGCCGAAGGAGTTGCCATTCTTCCGGTAGACAGCGAGCACTGCGCGCTCTTTCAGTGCCTTGAGGGCGAGCGGAAAAGCAAGATCAGCAAGCTGATCATCACCGCTTCCGGCGGCCCGTTCCGAGGTAAAACTACCAGTGAGCTTGCCGGTGTCACCGCTAGGGAATGTCTGGCGCATCCCACCTGGTCAATGGGCAGGAAGATCACCATTGACTCGGCTACCCTTGTGAACAAAGGCTTGGAGGTCATAGAGGCTCATTGGCTTTATGATATTCCCTATGACAGGATTCAGGTAGTTGTTCATCCTCAAAGTATAATTCATTCCATGATTGAATATGTGGATGGAGCGGTTATGGCTCAGCTTGGGACAGCGGATATGCGGCTGCCTATTCAATATGCCCTTACCTATCCGGAAAGGCAGCCTGCAAAATGGCCACGGCTGGACTTCTGGCAGATGAAGGAGCTTACCTTTGAAGAACCGGATATTGATACGTTCCGAGGGCTAAAGATAGCTCGTCAGGTAGGTAAGGCCGGGGGCATAATGCCCTGTGTTTTCAATGGAGCGAATGAAATCGCTGTGGCGGAATTTCTGGCCGGGAAAATTGGCTTTCTCGACATATACGAAATCATTGAGCGGACGATAGAGGCACGAGAGGCCCGGGAAAACTTCACCGGGGAACTGAGCCTGGAGCTTTTGAACAGTGATGATGCCTGGGCAAGGGAGTATGCCAGGAAAATAGTGGAAAGTATGATTATCAAAGGGGGTAAGTGATGGTTACATTTTTTTCGGCCATTGTGGTCTTTGGCATTCTTGTTCTAATTCATGAGCTCGGTCATTTCGTAATGGCAAAAAAGACCGGGATGTTTGTGAGAGAATTTGCTATTGGTTTTGGGCCAAAACTCATTAGCAGGAAATTTGGTGAAACTGTTTATTCTATCCGTTGCGTGCCACTTGGTGGATTTAATGATATTGCCGGGATGGATCCCAGTGATAGTGAGGCGGGGGAACGCGCTTACTACCGTAAGCCAATTTTATACCGCATGGTGGTCATTGTGGCTGGCGCAGCAATGAATTTGCTCCTGCCGGTATTCCTGTTTTGGGGACTTATTTATTTTAATGGAGTCCCTTCGCCATCGCCTGAACCGGTGCTGGGACAAGTATTGAAAAATACGCCGGCTTTTCGGGCTGGACTTAAAGATGGTGACAGAATCGTCAGCATGGACGGTCAGAAAATAAGCAGCTGGCAGGAGTTTACCACGCTGGTAAGGGATAGTGCCGGTCAGAGCTATAAGGTTATATTTGAACGGAACGGAAAGCGGCAGGAAACTACCCTTACCCCGGAATACAATGAGCAGGCGAAAAGAGCCCTTGTTGGAGTCCATAGTGATGTTATCGTTAAGCAGGTGGGGATGGTTGAGGCCTTCTCTTTGGCAGTCGAGCGGAATATGTTCATAATCAGCCGAATGGTTTCTGGAATTGGGGAGATTATTTCCGGAGATGCAGCAGGTGATGTTTCCGGGCCAATCGGCGTAGTTCAGATGACTGGAGAGATGGCTCACGCCGGTATGCTGCCGCTTATAAATTTTGTGGCTTTGCTGAGCCTTAATCTTGGTATTGTTAATCTCTTGCCTATTCCGGCTCTTGACGGCGGTCATGTCGTCGTACTGCTTCTTGAAGCTCTCCGGGGGAAGCCTTTGGGAGAAAAGGCGCTCGGTTATATTCAGATGGTTGGGATTGCTTGCCTTGCTACAATAATGCTGTTTGCTACAAAGAATGATATCGTGCGAATATTTTTCAAATGAGCGATGGCGATAGCTCTTTGGCATTAAGAGAATGCCGTCATCTGTTTGACAAGGAAAACGCAGGATATATTTATTAGTAAAAAAGAAAGGGAACTGTATGCCTGGCTGTGCAGACTATAATCGCAGGAACACCCGGCAAATAAAAATTGGCGGGATTCCAATCGGCGGAGGAGCCCAGATTTCCGTTCAGTCCATGACAAACACAAAGACAACGGATACGGCAGCTACAATTGCCCAGATAAATGCCCTCATGGCAGCCGGCTGTGATCTTGTCCGTTTGGCGGTGCCGGATATGGAAGCGGCCTTGAACCTTGGCAATATTATTGAAAAATCTCCGGTCCCCCTTGTAGCCGATATTCATTTTGATTATCGGCTTGCCCTTGAGGCAATTAACCAGGGAATATCTGCCTTGCGGCTCAATCCGGGAAATATCGGAGACCATGAAAGGGTAAGACGGGTTGTAGTAGCAGCAAAGGCTGCGAATATACCCATTCGGATTGGTGTCAACGCAGGTTCTCTTGATAAGAGGCTCCTGGAGAAATATGGTGGGATCACGGCAGAGGCTCTGGTAGAGTCGGCTATGGAGCATGTCCATATTCTCGAAGCGCTTGATTTTTACGATGTGAAAATATCCCTGAAGGCCCATGATGTTCCGTTGACATTAGCCGCCTACCGCCTCATGCACGAGACGGTTGATTATCCTCTGCACCTTGGTATCACTGAGGCTGGTACACCAACTACCGGCATAATTAAGTCGGCTGTTGGAATCGGCGCTCTGCTGGCAGAGGGGATCGGTGATACTCTCCGCATTTCTCTGACAGGTGACCCGGTCATTGAGGTGAAGGTGGCCAGAGAAATACTAAAGGCGCTGGGACTTAGAGAGTATGGTCCTACCCTTGTATCCTGTCCCACCTGCGGACGGACAAGTATTGATTTGCCGGCCATAGCGGCCAGGGTCGAGAAGCGGCTGGAAAAAATCAAAGAACCAATCAGCGTTGCTGTTATGGGCTGCGTAGTCAATGGCCCCGGCGAGGCAAGGGACGCTGATGTGGGTATAGCCGGAGGCAGGGGGGAAGGTCTCGTCTTCCGTCATGGAAAAGTTCTCCGGAAGGTACAAGAGAGTAAACTGGTAGAGGAACTGTTCAGGGAAATAGATGATCTGCTGGCCGGGGAAAAATCAGGTTAATATAATTTTGAATAAAAACGAAAAGAGGAATATAAATGCGAACATCAAAGCTTTATGCCCCAACTCTCCGTGAAACCCCTGCCGAGGCAGAGGTGATCAGCCACAAGCTGATGCTTCGGGCCGGTATGATCCGCAAGGCCGCCGGTGGGTTGTATACCTATCTTCCCTTGGCTTGGCGCACCTTGCGAAAAATCATGCAGATCGTCCGGGAAGAAATGGATGCCGCCGGTGGGCAGGAAATTGCC
Organism: uncultured Selenomonadaceae bacterium; assembly: GCA_910579115.1. Classification (GTDB taxonomy): domain Bacteria; phylum Bacillota; class Negativicutes; order Selenomonadales; family Selenomonadaceae; genus RGIG250. The sequence continues at coordinate 7,722 of CAJTSO010000054.1, read as the reverse complement.
ATGCCTATCGTTCAGCCGGCAGAAATTTGGCAGGAAACCGGTCGCTGGTCCGTGTACGGCGACGAGATGTTCCGGGTGAATGACCGTCATGGCCGAAATTTTTGCCTTGGTCCTACTCATGAAGAAATGATAACTACTCTTATTCGGGATGAGGTTCGTTCCTACAAGCAGCTGCCGCTGCTTCTTTATCAAATTCAAAACAAGTATCGCGATGAGATTCGGCCTCGCTTTGGTCTTATGCGCGGCCGTGAGTTCATAATGAAAGATCTGTACTCCTTTGATAAGGATCAGGCAGGCATGGATGAATCCTACAAGAAGATGTACGATGCCTACTGGCGCATCTTTGAGCGCATTGGCCTGAAGTTCCGTCCGGTAGAGGCAGATAACGGGGCCATCGGCGGCGGTCATTCCCACGAGTTTACCGTTTTGGCCGATGCCGGTGAGTCCAACATCGTCTACTGCGATAAATGCGATTATGCAGCCAGTGATGAAAAAGCCGAGCTGCTTCCCATTACCCCTGAGCAGGAGGAAATGCAGCCTTTGACTAAGGTAGCGACTCCAGAAGCCCATACCATCGACCTTCTCGTTGATTTCCTGAAGTGCGACATTAAGCGCACAATTAAGGCCGTGGCTTTCCAAACTGAGAAGGACGAGGTTGTCCTGGCTTTTGTCCGGGGAGATCATGACGTAAATGAAGTAAAGGTCATCAATGCAGTTGGGGCTATCGATCTGTATATGGCCGAGGATGATGCAATTCGTGAAGCCGGTGGTATGCCGGGCTTCATGAGTCCCATTGGCATCAAGAGGGGAACAAAGGTTATCGTCGATACGACGGTAATGAATATGTTCAACGCCGTCAGCGGGGCAAATGAAAAGGATACGCACTACACCGGGGTGAACCCGGCCCGTGATTTTGATAAGAACGGGATCATTGTAACGGATATCCGTCTGATTAAGGATGGGGATCCTTGTCCCCGCTGCGGCGGAACCGTTCACATGACCCGCGGTATTGAGGCCGGTCAGGTCTTCACTTTGGGAACAAAGTATTCCCGGGCGCTTCATGCAACATATCTTGATGAGCAGGGCAAGGAGCAGCTGCTCATGATGGGCTGCTATGGCATCGGCGTTTCCCGGACAATGGCCGCAGCCATTGAGCAGTGCAATGATAAGGATGGTATCATTTGGCCCCGCAGCATAGCCCCCTACGAGGTAGTCGTTGTTCCGGTCAATGCAAAGGTACCTGAGCAGCTGGGACTGGCAGAAGAAATTTACGAAGAACTTAAAAAGGCCGGTGTTGATGTAATAATTGACGACCGGAAGGAACGGGCCGGAGTGAAGTTTAAGGATTGTGACCTCATTGGCTATCCTCTTCGGATTACAGTTGGGCCAAAGGCGGTAGAAAACGATACCATAGAGCTGAAGGTCAGAAGAAATGGCGAAACGGTTGAGGCCGGTAAGGCCGATGTCGTTGCTAAGGCGATGGAGATTCTGAAGGGTCTCTGATTTTCACAAAAAATGGAGCTGTTTTGAATGGCTCCATTTTTTTCTTGTAATTAGTCAAAAAATCAGATACAATAAAGTCAAATAGTCAGTTAGAAGATTTAGAAAATTTTTTATAGTTTTTTAGAATCGAGGTAGTTTCTATGAGTAACATTGCAGATATGATAGAGGCTTACATTCTTCAACGTTTGGCCTTGGAACAGAATGGACAGGTTGAGATTCGCCGCACCGATATTGCCGAGAAAATATCCTGTGCCCCGTCACAAATCAGCTATGTCCTGTCTACTCGCTTTACCCCAAAAAGGGGATTTGCGGTGGAGTCCCGCCGCGGTCTTGGTGGTTTTATTCGCATCGCTCAGGTTCCCATGCGGGAGATCGTCTACGAAGAAATGCTGGAGAAATTGGAAGATGATCCGCAGTACGAAACCGTTCAGTCCATGGTAAGATATCTCCTTCAACACCAGATGATATCAAAGCGTGAAGCTGCCTTGGTCATGGCTTCGGTTACAGCTTCTTACGAGGCTATGGATCCGGAGAACCGGATTCATTTACTGAAGTCCTTATTTTTGACTTTGGAGCATTACGGGGAGGAGGTATGACAATGCTGTGCGATGAGTGTGGAAAGAATCCGGCCAGTATTCACATTGTCCAAATTACCACCGAGGGAAAATCCGCCAGAAATCTCTGTCAGCGCTGCGCTGCCAAGCTGGGTGCTGATGTTTCCAGCCTTGATAATATTGGCGGTCTTGAGGGAAATTTTACGGTCAATGATTTTTTGCGGGGAGTGTTCGGCGGAAGCCATTCCCGAAAAATCGAGAGTAAAGATTCACTTGAGAATGAAGAAAACTTGTCTGAGAAGGAACCTGTACTTACTGATTCGGAAAAGGCATTTTCAATCAGTAGCATTGGAGAAAATAGAGATCCCTCCGGTAATCAGCCGGCAGAACAAAGCCCCTCGATGCAATGCAGTCGCTGCGGACTAACTTTGCAGGAGTTTGCCAACGCCGGAAAATTGGGCTGTGATAATTGTTATGATACTTTTAAGAAATATTTGATGCCTGTATTGAAGCGAATACATGGGGCCGGGAGCCACAGCGGTAAAATTCCTGCCAGAAGCGGCGGTAAGCTGGCGGTGAAACGACAGCTTGAGAGTCTTCGTATTAAGCTGAAGGAAGCCGTGGCGGCGGAAGAATATGAGAAGGCTGCGGAATATCGTGATATGATTCGAGCCATGGAACAGGACAATGGGGAGGTGTGAGCCGTGAACAACAGTCTGAAAAAAACAGAGAACACCTGGCTTGTCGGAGATTCTGATAACGAAGTTGTCCTTGCCAGCAGAGTGCGGCTGGCAAGAAATTTTGCCGGCATACCTTTTCCTAACAGAGCGAATGCACAGCAGTTGGAAGCTGTGCTGATGAAAGCGGGAGATTCCTTCAGCGATATTGAGAACGTCCTGAAAAAAAGACTGGATGTGCTGGATATTGAAAAGCTGGGCAGCCTTGAACGGCAGGTGCTGATAGAGAAACAGCTGATCAGAAGACAGATGGTTGTTCAGCCAAAGAGCCGGGCGGTATTTATGGATAGAGATGAGACTGCGGCCGTAATGGTGAACGAGGAGGATCATCTTCGCATCCACTGCATGGGAAGAGGTCTCTGCCTTGAAAAGCAGTTGGAGAGGGCATTTTCCATTGATGATGCCGTTGAGGTCCGTCAGGATATCGCCTTTGATGAGAAGTTGGGTTATATCACGTCCTGTCCTACTAATCTGGGTACGGGATTGAGGGCAACGGCAGTTCTTCATTTACCGGGACTTTTCTATACTCAGAATATGCAGAATATTACAACTGTTTCCCAACAGCTGGGACTGTCTGTCCGTCCGCTCTTCGGCAAGGGAAACGAGAGCAAGGGAAATCTTTATATTATTGCCAATCAGATGACTTTGGGGTTCAGTGAGCAGGGAATAATCGACAATATTGTCAGTGCTGTTCAGGGAATTACCGATAATGAGCTGAGGGCGAGAAAAGCGCTCCAAATGTTTAGCGGGGCAATGCTTGAAAATTCTGCCCGCCGCGCGCTGGGCATTATGAAATACGGCTCGCTGCTTGAGTGGGATGAAGCAATGGAATTCATCAGCAAAATAAGATTGGGAATCGACCTGGGATACATTACGGAAGTATCTCATGAAGATATGGGAAGGCTTATTATCGCCATCCAGCCTGCTTATATTAAATATACAGGAAACAATGAGAATATGTCCCCGACAGAGCTGTGTAAGGCAAGGGCAGACTTGGTGCAGGCTGTTCTGGCAGGCAGGGGAACAGACTATTATATGGAGACGGGAGAAAAGTATGAAAGCTAAATTGACAGGAGAAGTAGTCCGGGTATTGCGATACGCTTACGATTACCGAAGCGGTCATGTAAATATAAATGAATTGCTGATAAATATACTGGCCGAGAAGAAAAATCTGGCCAATCGGGTTCTGACCCTGCTGAATATAGATAGAACCCAAATTGCGGGAGAATTGAGCAGCATTGAAGACGACGGTAAACGCAGACCGGGAAACAGGGCTGGTTCGGATGCCCAGCGCATTATGAAAGCGGCAATCAGCGAGGCCCGTGAGATGGGACAGGATTATGTCGGGACCGAGCATGTATTTCTTGGTATACTGCGGGATAATGATACTCCAGCGGCGGCAGTTCTCGATGATTTTGGACTGGATTTGAAAAGCGTTCGCAGGGCTATTAGTTTCATCCTTGACAGAGGAACGGGGGAGGAGGACAGGGAACTGTTTGATGAGGGCGGTCTTGAATTTCGGGATGATGATTTCTCTGATGATGAAGACGAAGGCAGGCAGGGAAGGATTAAAGGTCATAGGCGTGGTCGTGATGCCGCAACTCCCTATGTGGACAGATTCGGCAGAAATCTTAACGAGCAGGCAGAGAAAGGCAATATAGATCCGGTTGTAGGAAGGGATAAGGAAATTCGCCGAATTATCCAGATTCTTTCCCGCCGCACGAAGAATAATCCAATTCTTCTGGGAGAACCGGGTGTCGGAAAAACAGCGGTGGCGGAGGGCCTGGCAGCCCGCATCGTCAGCGGTGATGTTCCCTTTATGCTAAGCGGGAAGAAGGTTATCAGCCTGAATATGGCCTCGGTGATTGCCGGTACCAAGTATCGGGGAGAATTTGAGGAAAGGCTGAAAACCCTCATTGACGAGATAATCAATGCGGGAAATATTATTCTCTTTATTGATGAGATTCATACCCTTATCGGTACTGGTGCGTCTGAAGGCTCGCTGGATGCGGCAAATATTTTGAAGCCGGCTTTATCCCGGGGCGAACTTCAGATAATCGGAGCCACTACGCCAAGGGAGTACAAAAAGCGTCTGGATAAGGACGCCGCTCTGGAACGCCGCTTTCAGACCGTTAATATTGAGGAGCCTGAGGAGGATGAGGCGATAACCATTCTTCAGGGATTGCGCCCTGTATATGAGGAATTTCATCGGGCGGAAATCAGGCCGTCGGCGATAGAGGCAGCTGTACATCTCTCTAAGCGGTACATTACAGACCGTTTCCTGCCAGACAAAGCAATTGACCTTATAGATGAGGCGGCATCCAAGGTGCGGCTTAGTCAGGTTACACAGCCGGACAGCTTGAAGGAGCTTGAAAAGCAGCAGGAAGAAGTCGAAAAGGAAAAACAGTCAGCGATTGCTGTACAGGATTATGAAAAAGCAGCGAGCCTTAGGGACGAGGAAAATAAACTAAAGGAGCAGATTGCCGCTGTTCACCGTCAATTGAAATCAAAGGAAAAAGCCGATGTCATTGTTACCGCTGACGACATTGCTCAGGTGACAGCCCAGTGGACAGGCATTCCTGTGCAGGAGCTGGCAGCAACTGAATCAGAGCGCTTGCTGAAACTGGAAGAGGTATTGGCCAGGAGGGTAATTGGCCAGCAGGAGGCTGTTTCCGGTGTAGCCCGGGCTATCCGCAGAGCCCGTACCGGTCTGAAAGACCCGAAGCGTCCAATCGGTTCGTTTATGTTTATGGGAAGCACCGGCGTAGGTAAAACGGAGCTGGCGAAAGCGCTGGCTGAGGTGATGTTCGGCAGCGAGGAGGCCATTGTCCGGTTCGATATGTCCGAATATATGGAGAAATTTACCGTTTCCCGTCTCGTGGGTGCGCCTCCGGGCTATGTTGGATACGAAGAGGGCGGAATGCTCACCGATATGGTTCGCCGCAAGCCCTATTCGGTCATACTCATGGATGAGGTGGAGAAGGCCCATCCCGATGTTTTCAACCTGCTGCTTCAGGTACTTGAGGATGGCCGTTTGACCGATAGTCAGGGGCGTACCATTGATTTTAGGAACACCGTTATCATCATGACCTCCAACATCGGTTCCTCAATGCTGAAGCCGGAAATGCCTAAAATGGGCTTTGCGTTGGGAGAAGAAAGCAAGGAGGACAGGGCAAAGGATATCAGGAAAAAAGTGATGGGTGAAGCTAAAAAGAGCTTCAAACCGGAATTTTTGAACCGCATTGATGAAATGATAGTGTTCAATCCTTTAGGGAAAGAAGAAATATCCGCCATTATAGATATTCAGTTGAATAGTCTGATGGATCGCCTGGCGGAGAGAAAGCTGAAGCTGAATCTGTCAGCGGAGGCCAGGGATTTGATCATTGCAAAGGGAAGCGATTTCAAGAATGGGGCCCGGCCCTTGAAACGGGCAATCCAGCGTCTGATTGAGAATGATTTGGCCGAGAAGCTTCTGGCCGGTAAATTCACTCCTGGGGACACGATTGTCGTAGACGTCGATAAGGCAAATGAAGGAAAGCTGATCTTTTCAAGGGAGGAGACTATGGCAGAGGCAGAGCAGGTGACAGGAATTGGAGAAGAAGCAAACAATTAAGACTCGCTATGTCTGTCAGGACTGTGGCTATGATACCTCAAAATGGCTTGGACGCTGTCCCGGCTGTGGCGCCTGGGGAACACTGGCGGAGGAACGCATCAGCGAGTTGAATGAT
>CAJTSO010000054.1:0-1190 GCA_910579115.1 uncultured Selenomonadaceae bacterium | reverse complement strand
GCGTGGATTGAGTCTCGGGGTTGGTAGTAGCAGAAACAAACCAGTGCCGATTGCCCAGGTGGAAACCGAAGATTTACCAAGGTATTCCGGTGGTTCTGGGGAACTGGACAGGGTATTGGGCGGTGGCGTAATACCAGGCTCGGTAGTCCTCATTGCCGGTGATCCGGGGGTGGGTAAGTCCAGCCTCACCATCCGTGTCTGCGCTCAGGTGGCAAGACAGGGAAAGAAGGTTTTGTATGTTACCGGCGAAGAAAGCGCCAGGCAGGTGAAGATGAGGGCGGACCGTTTAGGGGCTATTGCTGACAATCTCTATGTAGTCAGTGAGACAAATCTTACAACGATTACCGCTCACATTGAAAATATAGAGCCGGAGTTGCTGGTCATTGACTCTGTTCAGACTGTGTTTATGCCGGAAATTGCCAGCGCCCCAGGAAGCGTCAGTCAGGTCAGGGAATGTGCCGTAGAGCTTCTGAGGATTGCCAAGACAGCCGGGATGGCTTTGTTTGTGGTCGGTCACGTCACGAAGGAAGGGAGCCTTGCTGGCCCCCGGGTCCTTGAACACATAGTAGATACGGTGTTGTTCTTTGAAGGAGAGAAGAACGCCGGTTACCGTATTTTGCGGGCGGTGAAGAATCGCTTTGGCAACACCAATGAGATCGGGCTGTTTGAAATGCGTGAATCCGGCCTGGTGGATGTGCCTGATGCTTCTGAGTTGTTTTTATCGGAGCGGGCAGATGATGCCGGCAGCGTGATCATTCCTACCGTAGAGGGGACTCGTCCGCTGCTGGTGGAGATACAGTCGCTTGTGGCAAAGACACCGTATGTGCCGCCTCGCCGCACTACCGATGCCATTGACCTCAAGCGCTTGCAGCTGCTTATTGCCGTGCTGGAGAAGAGGGTCAATCTTTCGCTGGGACTGTGTGACGTGTTTGTAAAGGCAGGCGGCGGGATAAAAATTGATGAGCCGGCGGCAGATTTAGGTCTTTGCGTAGCCATGGCATCAAGCTATTCCGGACGCAAGCCAAAACCTAAAATGATAGTCGTCGGCGAGGTGGGGCTGGCCGGTGAGGTGCGGGCTGTCAGTCAGATTGATAACAGGCTGCGGGAAGCATCGCGACTGGGCTTCACAACGGCAATCATTCCCGGGAAAAACGCCGATTCCCTTACGGAGAAAAAGCCGTATGGCATGA
>CAJTSO010000053.1 GCA_910579115.1 uncultured Selenomonadaceae bacterium | reverse complement strand
CCCCTCCGGTCTCCGGCCTTTGGCCTTCGACCACCTCCCCTACAGGGGAGGCTTTGGGTATACGGCTCATCTAAATGGAAACCCATGGATAAGGTGCTCATGCCAACCTACAGGGGAGGCTATCAGGCCGTGGTGCTGGTGGCTTGAAGTGGAGGCTTTGGATTATGGCTTCCCTTTAGAGAAGGCGTTATAACAGCTCGAAAATCAACAAAATTTCCCCGAGGTTTGCAATTTTTTCGGCAAATTGCTATAATGCTAAATTGGTATTGTGTCCTCGTGAACCTGACTGATAAAAGACCGAGCCAGGGAAAAAAGAATGGAGTAATGAAATGAAAATCGTCATCACCATTATCGGTAAAGATCGGGTAGGCATCATTGCCACCTTCAGCGCGATTCTGGCCGAGAACAATGTGAACATTGTCAGCATCAACCAGAATATAATGGATGGTTTCTTCAATATGGTCATGCTGGCGGAGGCATCTGACGACAGGCTGAAGCTGACCGGTTTCCAGAAGCTCATGAAGGAAAAGGGCGAAGAGCTGGGGCTGGAAGTGAAGGTTCAGCACGCCGATATCTTTACCGCCATGCACAGGATTTGAGGTGGTAAGGCGTGCTGACAATAGATAATATTCTTGAAACAAATCGCATGATAACGGAGTACAAGCTGGATGTCCGTACCATCACCATGGGCATATCCCTCCGGGACTGCGCCCATCCCAACATCGCCCAGTTTTGCCAGAATGTCTATGATAAGATCACGACCTCCGCGGAGTTTCTTGTAAAAACAGGCGAGGATATCGAGGCGGAATATGGTATTCCCATCATCAATAAGCGGGTGTCCGTAACACCTGTCGCCATCGCTGCCGAGGCCTGCCGGACCGACAGCTTCGTGCCGGTGGCCGAGGCTATGGACCGGGCGGCTAAGGAGATAGGGATCAACTTCATCGGCGGTTTTTCCGCCTTGGTGGAAAAGGGGTATACCCCCGGGGACCGCACCCTGATAAAATCTATTCCGGAGGCGCTGGCCACAACGGATTTCGTCTGTTCCTCCGTCAATGTGGGTTCCACCAAGGCCGGTATTAACATGGATGCCGTCCGGGAAATGGGCGAGGTAATCAAGCGGGCGGCGGAGCTGACCCGGGATCGGGATGCCATCGCCTGCGCCAAGCTGGTAGTATTTGCCAACGCCCCGGGGGATAATCCCTTTATGGCCGGGGCCTTCCATGGAGTCAGCGAGGCTGACAAGGTGGTTTCGGTAGGGGTCAGCGGGCCGGGCGTCGTCAAGCACGCCCTGGAGGATCTGAAGGGGGCGGATTTCACCGCCGTGGCCGAGCGGATCAAGCGGACTGCTTTTAAGATTACCCGGGTGGGCCAGCTGGTTGCCCGGGAGGCTTCCCGGCGGCTGGGGGTTCCCTTTGGGATAATCGACCTTTCCCTGGCGCCTACTCCGGCGGTGGGTGATTCCGTTGCCCACATTCTGGAGGAGATGGGCATCGAGAGCTGCGGCGCTCCGGGGACTACCGCGGCGCTGGCCCTGCTCAATGATGCGGTGAAGAAGGGCGGTCTGATGGCTTCTTCTCATGTAGGGGGTCTTTCCGGCGCTTTTATTCCCGTCAGTGAGGACAAGGGCATGATCGATGCGGCGGCCCGGGGCAGCCTCTCACTGGAGAAGCTGGAGGCCATGACCTGCGTGTGCTCGGTGGGTCTCGATATGATTGCGGTAGCCGGCGACGTTTCGGCGGCTACCCTTTCCGGCATCATTGCCGATGAGGCGGCAATCGGGATGATAAACAACAAGACTACTGCTGTCCGCCTGATTCCCGTGCCGGGTAAAAAGCCGGGGGATACTGTTGAGTTCGGCGGACTGCTGGGCTATTGCCCTGTAATGCCGGTTCGCAATACCTGGAGCAGCGATGCCTTTGTGGCCCGGGGAGGCCGTATCCCGGCTCCCGTCCGCAGCCTGACCAACTGATAACTTGAGAGGTGACAAGACAGCCTTCTCCGGCACATCTGACGATGCGCCACCTCTCCCAAAGGGAGAGGCAAGTTACCCCGTGGCTCTCCCTTTGGGGTTGGCAAGTTCCCACTTGGATCTACCCTTGGGTTTGCAATTTTCCCCTTGGCTCTCCCTCTGGGAGAGCAGTCAGTCCGTTAGGACTGACTGAGAGGGTGGCAGGATCAAATCATGTGATCCCGACCGCCTGACGGCCATCTCCTGCAAAGGGGAGGCTTTAGTGAAGCGGTCACAGACTGTTACGGCAGCCCGGCTCTGGTGAAGACAATTGAGGTTTTCCTTATGCGTGTTACAAAGACAATAAAGGGCCGGCAGCTGGCCATTCTGGAGGATGTTTACCGGGATGCCCGGCCGGCGCTGGTTTTTCGCAATCCATTTGAACTGCTTATCGCCGTTATCCTGTCCGCCCAGTGTACCGATAAACGGGTGAACCTGGTGACGGAGCGGCTGTTTAAGCGGGCCGCCACGGCGGCGGAAATCGCGGCGATGTCCCAGCCGGAGCTGGAGGATCAGATTCATGACTGCGGTCTGTTCCGCGCCAAGGCGAAGAATATTCTGGCCGCCTGCCGGATTCTGGTCGATGAGTACGGGGGACAGGTGCCGGAGGACTACGAGGCCCTGGTGAAGCTTCCGGGGGTGGGGAGAAAAACCGCGAATGTGGTTACCAGCATTGCCTTTGGCCGGCCGGCCATTGCCGTGGACACCCATGTGTTCCGGGTGGCAAACCGGTTGAAACTGGCCGTGGGGGAGACTCCTCTTCAGGTGGAGGAGGGGCTCATGAAATCAATCCCCCGGGAAAAGTGGTCGCAGGCCCACCACTGGCTCATCTACCATGGCCGCCAGCTTTGCCGGGCGAGAAGCCCCCTTTGCAGTAAATGTCCCCTCGGCGAGGTCTGCCCCTCGAAGGGCTGTGACGGGGCAAAGTAAATATAGAGGTGTATTCAATGAATTATCGTCGCGGAACCTTTGACGATGTTGAAGCTGTTTACAGCATAATAAATGACTATGCGGCTACCGGCGTTATGCTGGCCCGCTCCCGCCATGCTCTCTATGAAGCCGTCAGGGATATGATCGTCGCTGAGGAGGATGGGGTTATCGTAGGCGTCGGCTGCCTGCACTTTATCTGGGACAGGCTGGCGGAGGTCCGCTCCACAGCGGTAAAGCCGGAATTTGCCCGGCGGGGTATCGGGGCGGAGATCGTCCGACGTCTGATTGCGGACGGGAAGCAGTACGGAGTGAAGAAAATATTTACCCTGACCTATAAGCCGGAATTTTTTGAGACCCTGGGCTTTGTCCAGGTGACGAAGGATGAGCTTCCCCATAAGGTCTGGAAGGACTGCATCGATTGCCCCAAGTTTCCAAACTGCGATGAAATCGCAATGGAGATGGTTATCTGAGCGTGATGGTTGGACGGGTGATACCTATGAGAAAAGGACGGTTCTGTTATTTCCTCAGCCTGCTGCTGATGCTGACCCTCGTTATTGGCGCCGCCCTGCCCGTTTCCGCAGAGGGCTTCAGTGAACGGGCCGGGTCCATGGCGAAGGTGACCAATGTCCGGGTGGGGGGCACGGGAAGCCGGGTGCGGGTGGTCGTCGATACGGCGAAACCGGTGGAGTACAAGACCATGATGCTCCGGGAGCCGGGTAGGATAATTATCGATATAAAGGGCGCCTGGCTGGATCCGGGCATATCGCGGGAGACCCCTGTAGAGAGCCGTTTTGCCTCTAAGGTGCGGGTTGGCCAGTTCGATCCGGATACCGTCCGGGTGGTTATTCACTCAGAGGTAAAAAAGGAAAACTTTGCGGTTTTTGGATTTGCCGGGGAAGAAATCCCCTATCGGGTGGTAATGGATCTGGGCAAGCTGGGGGGAACGAATGAGTACGCTTCGGAGGATGAAATAACCCAAGCCGATCCCAACCGTCCCGATGACCCGGAGGATACCGGCAAGGCAGAAAATTCGGGCAAGCCGGAGACGGGAGGGGAATCTGAGAAAAAGTCGGAGACAAAACCTGAGGAGAAGCCGAAAGTAAAGCCCACGGATGGTAAAGATAAAAAGGGCGATAAAAAGTCTGACCAGAAGAAGCAACCGGGCTTAAAGGGTAAGCTCATCGTTCTTGATCCGGGACACGGGGGCTGCGACCCGGGGGCTATCGGTCCTACCGGGATCACAGAAAAGAGTGTTACGCTCCGGATCTCTCTGGAGACAAAAAAGCTGTTGGAGGCTTCCGGGGCAAAGGTGATTATGACCCGTACCACCGATGTGGAGGTTTCATCCAAAGGGGAGAATGCTTCCGATATCGAGGAGCTTCAAGCCCGCTGTGATATTGCCAACAAGGCAAAGGCCGATGCCTTCGTCAGCATACATTTGGATTCCTTCAGCAGCCGTGAGGCAAGCGGGACCACCGGCTACTACTATGTTAAGGGAACAGCAGACAGCCGCAGGCTGGCCAGCTCGATCCAAAGCTCCGTGGTCCGTCAGCTGAACACCAACAGCCGGGGGGCGAAGAGCTGTAATTTCTATGTGGTCAGAAAGACCCGTATGCCCGCCACTCTTGTGGAGATCGCCTTCCTTTCCAATCCCCGTGAGGAAAAGCTGCTTACCTCCTCCGCCGGTGTTAAGAAGGCGGCTCAGGGTGTTGCCGATGGTATAGCGGAATTTTTCAAAAAATGATAAAATACTCAGATATGTCTGTCTCAAGGATTATCTATGGAAGAAAGTGGTGACCCGGATTGTCAAAAGAAAAGAAGAATCAGCCGGTGGAAACTGGTGAGCAGAACGATGTTTTGGCCGAAATGAGCCGTGAGCTTCAGGAAGCGGCTGCTGCCCGCAAGGCAAAGCTGCTGAAGAAATCCGTTCCCCAGGAGCCCACGCTGGCCGACGCCCTAAATACCCTCACCAAGGCAGACCTTGAGGATGTGGCCTTCAACATAGGCGTGGATGTAAAGAGCAGCTGGAAAAAAGCGGAGCTGGTGGCGGCTATCGGCCCGGCGGTTCAGAGCTTTGCCGGCCGCTGGTTCGTTACCATCGTGGATGAGCAGTACAACGCCTTCAAGCACATTGTGGAGAAGGGCGGCATTACTACCGAGTTCCGGGAAGACGAAATGCGCCTTGATTATTTCCAGGGGATTGGCGTTGTCTTTGGAGGCAGCGTTGACGGCAAGGTCGCCTGGTATATGCCTCAGGAGATCCTGGAGGAGTTCAGGCGGCTGGACAGCGAGTCCTTCCGGAAAGCCATTGAATTTAATACGGACGTGCTCCGTATCTCTACCGGAATCCTCTTTTACTATGGCGTCCTTGACCATGATGAGCTGTTTGCCGCCGTAAAGAAGCATCTGGCGGCGGAAATCGAGAACGAGGCGGGCTTCGGCTTCTCCGCCTTCATGGGCATCCTGCTCACCGGCTGCTGCTGGCAGTACCAGATCAAGATGGATCAGCACTACGCGGCCTACTACACCGTGGCCGATCCCAAAAAGATCCACGATATGGCCCACAGCCGCGAGCTGACCTACGCGAAGCTTTCCTATGGTCAGGTTTATGATGCCGGTGATGAGAACTACATCGAGGCTACCGACGCGTACAAGGCCCTGGCCCAGTTCCTCATGCAGGAATACGGGTTTGACGTCATGAACGCCGCCGGAGTGGTGGGCCAGCTGGCTGTCCTCTGGCAGAATGATGGGTCCGTCCAGGCCGGACTGGACTATATCGCCTCCCTTGGCAGGCTGTCCCCTGAAAAGAACGGCGAGCTGGAAGCGCTGGTCATGGGCTATCACCACTCCATTCGCTTCTGGATTTACAAGGGACATACCACCGGCGAGCTGATCAGCGGCAAGCTTGACCCGGAGGAGGAGAACGTGGTGAGCCTGGCGGCCCACCGCCGGAACAAGAACAAGGTGGGCCGCAATGCTCCCTGCCCCTGCGGCAGCGGTAAGAAGTATAAGTTCTGCTGCATGAGAAAATAAAAATTCTCCTTGCAATTTTCCCGCAGGTGTAATATAATTTTCTTCGCAGTCACATCGTCTGCGAAATTATTCCTTGATAGCTCAGTTGGTAGAGCAATCGGCTGTTAACCGATCGGTCGTAGGTTCGAGTCCTACTCAAGGAGCCAAGTTTACCCCTGGGGTATTTGGGGTATAGCCAAGTCGGTTAAGGCACGGGACTTTGACTCCCGCACTCGATGGTTCGAATCCATCTACCCCAGCCAAATGCGGTTCACTAGCTCAGTTGGTAGAGCATCTGACTTTTAATCAGGGGGTCCCGGGTTCGAGTCCCGGGTGAGCCACCAGGTATTGTCAGAAGCGTCTCTGATAATGGTGGCCGATATTGACTCACTAGCTCAATTGGCAGAGCAACTGACTCTTAATCAGTAGGTTCGCGGTTCGATTCCGCGGTGGGTCACCATTAGTTTAATCCGCGGTACGGTGCCACTTACTGTATTGCGTGAATTCTAAAGTGGGCGATTAGCTCAGCTGGGAGAGCGCCTGCCTTACAAGCAGGATGTCAGCAGTTCGAACCTGTTATCGCCCACCATTTTGTTTATAAACACGGAAGTGTTTATATATATGGCCCGGTAGTTCAGTTGGTTAGAATGCCGCCCTGTCACGGCGGAGATCATGGGTTCAAGTCCCATTCGGGTCGCCATCGGCAAAAACGGTAAAGCCGTTTAGATAAGTGATGCCTCGGTAGCTCAGTTGGTAGAGCAAAGGACTGAAAATCCTTGTGTCCGCAGTTCGATTCTGCGCTGAGGCACCATCAAGCATTGCTGGTGTAGCTCAATCGGTAGAGCAGCTGATTTGTAATCAGCCGGTTGGGAGTTCAAGTCTTCTCGCCAGCTCCATTTGGCTTATTGCGGGTGTAGCTCAATGGTAGAGCTCCAGCCTTCCAAGCTGGCCACGTGGGTTCGATTCCCATCACCCGCTCCATTTAATGCCGGGGTGGCGAAACTGGCAGACGCAGGGGACTTAAAATCCCCCGATTGGTAACAATCGTACCGGTTCGATTCCGGTCCTCGGCACCAATCAAAGATTAAAAATAGATGGTATTCCCGAAAGGGTTATGCGGCTGTGGCGAAATGGCAGACGCGCTAGCTTCAGGAGCTAGTGATGGCAACATCATGGTGGTTCGAGTCCACTCAGCCGCACCATATTAAAACTTCATAATTCTCTCTGATGCGGTTGTGGCGGAATTGGCAGACGCGCTACTTTGAGGGGGTAGTGTCCACAAGACGTATGGGTTCAAGTCCCATCAACCGCACCATTTTTTTATTTATGAAGGTGCGAAAACTTTATACTTTCCCGCGGTTGTGGCGGAATTGGCAGACGCGCTACTTTGAGGGGGTAGTGTCCACAAGACGTATGGGTTCAAGTCCCATCAACCGCACCAGGTGAGATTTACCGGAGCAAAGGCTTCGGTTTTTTGTTTTATAATAAAAAAACAGGAAATCTTTCTTGATTCCCTATATGTGGAACGCATATAGTCCATGGAAAGGAATCGAAGCTACAAGAATGGATAATCTACATGATTTAACTACGTCGCAATATGAAGAAAGGACATAGAATGTATAATTTGAATTGGTCAAGGGCTAGTCTAACGCCACAAAAACTCGGAGCATTTGGTGAATACTATGCTAAAATGACATTGGCTTCCTATGGAATGGATATTTATACTGCTGAGGTAGATGACCATGGGATTGACTTTGTGGCAGAAAGTAAAAAGAGGTTTCTCAAATTTCAAGTGAAGGCAATTCGAGTTGCAAAATCGCAATATGTATTTATGCGAAAAGAGCATTTCGATATTGAAGATGAAACTATGTTTGTGTTTTTGCTTTTATTATCTGATGGGGAACATCCAGATACATATATAATCCCTGCGCCAACTTGGGGACAGGAAAGCGAAGTATTCGTCTACCATGCTTATGAGGGCAAGAAATCAAAACCGGAATATGGGATAAATGTGTCAAAGAAAAATAGAATGGAGCTTGAAAAATATAGAATAGAGAATATGCTGCCGTTATTCTAAATCGTGTACCATCGACAAAATAGCGAACCTGTGCGGGGCCGACAAGGTTGAAGTGCATGGCGCTTTCAGCGCCAACCTTGACCACCTTGCACGAGTTCGTTTTGTGGTCATTAAGGCGGGCAGACTCCAAGGGTGCTTGCCCGACTCCTTAGGTGTGGAAGATGGACAAAGGCAGTTTTTCCTGACATACTTTCGCCAATTAGAATGCAGATATAATTGGGAGATGTAAGTATGAGTTTGTTGGAAAATCTAATATTGTACTGCAAAGATCAGTTCTATGAATATGGTGATTGCCGGCATTGTAATCATCCGTCTGGAGAATGTAGCGGTAGCTGCCTGAATTGTTCTGAGGAAGTTAACTTCCATAAAGCGGGTGGGCGTATAGATTACGATTGTCAGAAGTTTTTGTACTATTATGTGTGCCGCTATTCTTTTAAATACTGTTCAGAAATAATGTATGCATTGGAACAAATTGACTGTTGTAAATATCCTGTTTACAATATTTTGTCTGTTGGCTGTGGAGGCGCGCCTGATTTAATGGCTTTTGAAGAAACGGGTTTGGCGGGTGGTAAAAAAATATTCTACAAAGGATATGATGTAAACGGATACTGGACTCCTATACATGAGACGATATCTCAGTACGCAACATCCACGAACAATATAAACATGGAATTTATCAATAGGAACATATTTGATGTGTTGGCTCAAGGAAAACCAGCTGTACGCCATTATAATGTAATTGTTTTGGAATATCTGCTTTCTCATTTTTCGTTTGATAACAGGAAATACTTGGCAGATGTGTTATTTAGCCAGTTAATTAAGGTTGTGCTATCTAATCGATTGGACAATTCGCCGTTCCTGTTTATCATCAATGATATTGACCATGATAGTGTGCGCTCCCTTTTTGATATCCTTCGGAGCAAACTTCATAATGAGGGGTATCAATTTTTCCTTCGAAAAGTTCACTTTAAACACAGAGAGTTTGATTATCAAGATGGATCAGTACCATATCCGTCATGTAAAAATAAATTTAGGATTCCCGATGAACTCAAAGATGAGTTTAATTGCGCAATCAATTGTACCAGCGCGCAATTGATTGTAGAGGTGCAGTGAATATGATTATCAGCGCGAGCAGACGGACAGACATTCCAACTTACTATTTCAACTGGTTTCTAAATCGCATCAAGGCCGGGTATGTGTACGTCCGCAATCCAATGAACGCCCATCAGATCAGTAAAATCAGTCTTTCTCCAGAGGTTGTGGACGGGATTGTATTCTGGACAAAAAATCCGATACCTATGCTGGATAAACTGGATGCGCTGAAGGATTATATGTACTACTTTCAGTTTACTCTCAACAGCTACGGTACCGATGTGGAAAGAAATATTCCCAGCAAAAATGACGTTATCATTCCAGCTTTTCAGCGTCTGTCTGATTTGATTGGGCCTGACCGGGTAGTATGGCGGTATGATCCAATATTTCTCAGTGAAGCTTATACGATGGACTATCATATCCGTTACTTTGAAGAGTTGGCAAAAAGGCTTTCTCCGTATACAAAAAAATGCACGATTAGTTTTCTTGACTTTTACCGCAATACAGAAAAAAATATATCGGCTTTGGCTCCCGGCAGATTTCCGGTTGAGCAGCAGGAAGAATTGGCAAAAAATATTGCGGAAATTGCCCATGGTTACGGTTTGCGGCTTGATACCTGCGCCGAAGAAATCGAATTGCAGCAATATGGGATCGAACACGCAAGGTGTATTGACGACAGACTACTGGGGCAGCTGATACAGTGCCCTCTGAGTGTAAAAAAGGATAAAAACCAGCGATTGGAATGCGGCTGTATTGAAAGTCTGGATATAGGGGCTTACAATACCTGCCGCAACGGGTGCCGGTATTGCTATGCAAATTATAGTGAAAAGTCAGTCGGGACGAACGTTGGAAAGCACAATCCGGATTCCCCGCTTTTGATTGGAGAGGTTGGGCCGGATGATAAAATCACCGAACGGAAGATGTTTTCCTGTAAGGTGAATCAGCTCAGGCTTGATTTGTAGACTTTTGGCAGGCTGCCACCTCTTACTGATATAACGATTGTTAAGCTCCTGACGACGAAATTTTGTTTTGCCAAAAGGCAGACAACAAAAACGGCGGTTTGGATTTTTCCAAACCGCCGTTAAAATTTATCAGGGCATGAAGACGGGGTTTCTGCACGATGTTTTTTGTGCCATCGCGCGGCAATTATCTCAGAATTTTACAGCTTTTGGTTGTGCTGTGAATTACCTGCATAGGGGAATTGCGGTTCCCGTAAGCGGAAAGAGAAATTTTCCCGGTCAACTAATCCGACTGCTTTATCACTGTCATACAATTCAAGCAAAAATGATGCTATCTGCGGGCTGGTATGGTAGGTGCCAAACATTTTATCATAGTCGTATTCCGCCACATCATTTGCAACCTGGCCAAACTCTGTTTTTGCCGCCGCTGGGGCTAATACCTTTGCCTGCATTTTTGCCTGAGCCGTCTTTAATTCCCAGGCAAGACCCTCCGTAAAAGCGCTGACATAAAATTTTGTCGCGCAATAGGTTACTGCATTGGGAACTATCGTATAGCCGCCGCAGGATGATACATTGATAAGCTGTGTTTTTTCAATATCCTTATAGTCACGAACAAATAAAGATGAAAGGATAGTGAGGGCTTCCACATTCAAGTGCAGCATCCGGCTGATTTTTCCCAAAGCCTGATGACCTACGCTGTCATAATTGCCGAAGCCCGCGTTGTTGATCCATGTCTTCAAAGGGTAGGCTTTTACATCCTCATACAGCCTGAAAACATTTTGGGAAGCAGATAAATCCGTTGCCTTAATCACAATGTCAAGGGGTGGATATAAACGCAAAATTTCCTGCCGCAATGCTTCCAGCCGGTCTTTTCTGCGGGCAATCAAAATCAGATTGCTTCCGCGCCCGGCAAATGCCTTGGCCGTTTCGTACCCTATGCCGGAGCTGGCCCCGGTAATAACCGTGTATCCTCTTACGTTTTGAACCATTTACAAAGCCTCCTCGTATTTAGTATACTGGGAGCATACAATGTAGAGTAAACTCTATGTCAAGAGGAGAGGCAGTGATTTTTTTGGAATACTCAATCGGTGAATTTTCAAAGCTGACAGGCCTGGGAGTCCATACCCTGCGCTACTATGAGCAGGAGGATTTAATCACGCCTGAGCGCAATTCAGGTAACCGACGCTGTTATTCAGACAAAGACCTTGCCTGGATTCAATTTATCAAGCGCCTTAAGGACACGGGTATGCCGATTAAGGCGATTCAGCGCTACGCAAGACTGCGGGCAGAGGGAACTGCCACTTTGCAGGAGCGGATGGAAATGCTGATTGCCCATAGGGAAGCGCTGGGCGAGCAGATAGGACAATTGCAGGAGCATATAGCAAAACTGGATGATAAAATTGCCTTTTATCGACAGGAAATGAAACGCGCGGCAAAAAATAATTAGAGCATAATACGGGTTGGCTCTAAATCGGATTTTATGAAATTGCCTGTATCACGGAGAGAAAATGAAAATATCTGAAGTAATAAATAGGACACCAGCCTTGATAAGCCGGCTGCTGACAGTATGGGAAAGCTCTGTAAGGGCGACTCACCTGTTCCTGTCGGACAGAGAGATTAAAAGTATTAAGGAGTACGTTCCCCAGGCGTTGAAGGGAATTGCTCATTTGGTGATTGCGGAAGATGAAACAGGCTGTCCTGCCGCCTTTATGGGAATTGAGGACGGCAAGTTGGAAATGCTGTTCGTTTCCCCGGAAGAACGAGGAAAGGGATTGGGAAAACGCCTGATCCGATATGGGATTGAAAATTATGCTGTAGTGCGGCTGACAGTTAATGAACAGAATCCCCAGGCCAAGGGATTTTATGAGCGTATAGGCTTTCAGGTTTACAAAAGGACAGACCTTGATGAACAGGGCAATCCTTACCCGCTTTTATACATGAGTCTTTCCGGTGTGGATTGAATGGCAAAGCCAGCCGGGGCGGTTTACAGTCAAGGGGCCTTTTGTGAACCCTTGACTCTCTCTGCGCTCAACGACCCGGTTTACGACAACTGCGCCACAGAGAATTAAACCAGACAAAAACACCCGCAAGGCTTTATTCACAAGCCTTGCAGGTGTTCTGTTTGGCGCCGAATAGGCATGATAAAAACCACCAGTTTAACTGGTGAGTCAATAAA
>CAJTSO010000052.1 GCA_910579115.1 uncultured Selenomonadaceae bacterium | reverse complement strand
TTGTCAACCGCCGCGTTCACGTATATTTCCGTCAGGCCGTTGTCCGTCCGTTTATCAAGTTCCCTGATAACCCTATCCACATGGTACAGGGGATAGCCTCCGGCAAAAATATCAAACTTGGAAATAAAGACCATTATCACGTCGGGAATTTCCTGAAATTTGCTTCCCGGTTCCGCTATGCTGGCGGTCAACAGGGAGCCGTCGTAGCGGAGCCTCCGTTGGTGGTCGTCGTCGTTGACCTTCTGCACCTCAACGCCTACATGATCGCCGCTGCCCAGAATACATTCCAAATCCAGTATGCAGGAGCGCCCCTGAAGATTTTTCAGGGTTTTCTGGGGAATATGCCGGGCGACAATCAGCTTATCGTCCGCCAATATGACCCGCAAAATCTCCTGGCAAAAGCTTTTTTCTTCCGCCATAACCATAAACAGGGCGTCGTCTATGGGATTTAATTTCTTTGCGTCTTCCCTGATCTGGGCTTTATTGCTCATGGGCATCACCTCCCTGACCCCCTGATATGCCTTTCCGGCAACCTTCAATATCATTATAGCACAGCGCAAAAACAGCGGGAATATTTTCCGAAGCAAATCGGCGTAAATTGCTTTTCCTCCACAGCGGGCAGAGCATCAGCCCTGCCGCCGGCAGACCTCCTCCAAGTAGCCGTTCATGAGCCGGTAGCAGTCCTGGCTGTAGCCATCCCCGATTTTCTTTGTCATCAGGTATCCGGCGCCCGCCGCCAGAGACATTCCCAAAAAGGGCACGTATTTACCGGCGGATTTTGCCAGCTCCTCCGAGGCAAAGGTCCTGATAAGGGACAGCACCGCGTCCTCACTGAAGAAGGACGTAACCTTTTTTAGCAGCGGGGCCAGCACCTCGTATTTACTCATTTCCTCGCTGTCGATGTTGTAGATGGCCCGGATTTTCCCCAGCATTTTCCTGATAACCCCCGCGTCCACGCTGATATCCACTCCGGGGATGGGGTTTATCCCGTTTGCCGCCCCGATGAGGGCGTAGTTATTTACCGCCCTGGCCGCCAGCTGCTGCTTTTCCTTCAGCTCCTCCACCGACTCTGCCCGGAAGCTCTCGATGATCTTCGACCGCTTTACCCCCAGCCTGTCCTCGGTGCGGATAGCCTCCTTCAGCCGGTCAATGCCTTCGCCGGTCTTGCAGCTGGTAAAATAAACCGGGGCGGCGGGATCTCCCAGCCGGCTTGTTACGTCGGCGGCGATCTCCTGACGAAGCTCGGCTTCGCTGCGGCCCGGCTCCCAGATATCATCGCATTTGTTCCGGACGATGAAGTAGGGATGCTGCCGCTCCCGCTGCCACCTGGCCAGCAGGCGGAACATTTCTCCGTCGGAATCGTGGAGCTTCCCGTCAAAGACGAATATGTACATATCCAGCTCCTGGGGGCGGAACTCCGCCACCCAGCTCTCCATCGGAAAGCGGCCTGTCCCGTACCCGGGCAGATCCACGATTTCCAGGTCGTTGTATTTCTCCTGCCTGGCGCCGGTAGTAGTGTCCGTGTGGACGCCCACCGGAAAGAGCTCCCGGCCCAGCAGCCGGTTTATCAGGCTGGACTTTCCCGCTCCCGGCTGGCCGATAAGGCCCATGCGGAGGACGGTTTCCTTCTCCGCCAGCATTTCCGCTAAGACGCGGGCCCGCTCCTTTTCAAAATCCATTATGGTTCCCTCCTGTTTCCCGGCTCAGACTTCGTCTGCCTCCACAAATTCTTCAATCAGGGCGGCCATCACATTTTCCGCAAAGCTTTTGCAGTCCGCCTTGTAATCGCTGCCGGTGATTTTGGCCAGCTGGTAGCCCATCAGGGCGCTGACCGCCGTCCCCAGCCCCGGGATAATCTTCAGCATATCCTTGAAAAACAGCCGGCCGGCGTACCGCTCAAGGAGCAGGCTGATGCCCTGATTTGTCAGAAGCTCCAGCAGCTTTTTGGCCACCGGCGCCATCGAATACTTTTTCAGGTCCGCTTCCTGGATGTTGTAGCTGTCCCGGATGGCCCCGTACATTTTGAAATATATCCCCAGATCCACGCCTATGTCCAGTCCGGGAATGGGATTGACGCCGTTGAGCCCCGCCGCCCGGGCATATTTTTCAATGACTGCCTCTGCCTGCCGGGCCGATTCCCCCAGCCTGCGCTCCTTCGCTTCGGAAAAGGCCCGGGTCACCCGCTCCTTCCGGAGGCGGCGGAAATCCTCACTGAAAATCATTTCCTTCAGCCGGCCGATCCCTTCCTGATAGCGGCAGTCGGTGAAGGCCACCGTCCCCAGCCCGGGCAGGCGGCTCCTCATATCCTCCGCCACCAGCTGCCGCTCCTGTTCCGTCAGGTCATGGCTGTGATTTCTCACCAGATAAACGGGGCGGCCCTTTCTCTCCGCCGACCGGGCCAGGGATTTCAGAAAGCTGTCATCCTCGGCCATGAGCTTGCCCCGGCACACGTAGACCAGAGCATCGTACTGCTCCGGGCGGAACTTTTCCGCCCAATCCTCATAGCGGAACCGCTCCGTGCCGTACCCGGGCAGATCCACCAGCCGCTGAAAGCGGTAATCGTACTCCGCCGCCCCCCTGGTCACATCCGTAGCCTGGCCTACCGCCGCCACCGGTTCTCCGATGATGGCGTTGATAAGGCTGGACTTTCCGGCCCCCGGCTGGCCTGCAAAGGCGATGCGCACGTAGGCCGCATCATTGGCCGCTATCTCCTCCAGCGCCCTGCGAAAGCTTTCCCTGAGATCCAATGCTCCGCCCCCCTTTTCCGCTCCGGCTGTACTCTTTAATCAATACAATAATTGAAAGCATGGAGATTTTCAATAGTAATTTTTCCCGCCTGATCCGGGCAAAAGAAAAAGGCAGGGGCTTCCCTGCCAAAGTATCAGCTATAAAAATTACTTCCCGTATATATTCGGCAGCTGCCAGTTGACGGGGGTCTCCCCCACAGACTTCAGCCATTCGTTCACCTGGGAGAAGGGACGGCTGCCGAAAAAGCCCCGATGAGCCGACAGGGGGCTGGGGTGGGCTGACTCGATGACCATGTGCTGCCAGCCGGTAATCATCTCTTTTTTCCGGCGGGCGGGAGCTCCCCAAAGGATGAAGGCCATGGGCTTTTCCCGCTGGTTCAGCAGGGAGATTATCTTGTCGGTGAACTGCTCCCAGCCCCGGCCCCGGTGGGAATTTGCTTCATGGGCCCGGACGGTAAGCACCGCGTTCAGCAGCAGGACCCCCTGATCCGCCCAGGGCTTCAGGCAGCCGTTGTCCGGGGTGGTACAGCCAAGGTCGTCCGCCAGCTCCTTGAAGATATTTTTCAGGGAGGGCGGCGGCTCCACTCCCGGCAATACGGAGAAGGAAAGCCCGTGGGCCTGCCCCGGCTCATGGTAAGGATCCTGCCCCAGAATGACCACCTTCACATCCTTGTAAGCCGTGTAGTGGAGGGCGTTGAAAATATTGTACATATCCGGGTAAACTGCCCCGGAGCGGTATTCTCCGATGAGGAACTGTCTCAGCTGCCTGTAATAGGGCTGCTGCAGCTCCGCCGCCAGCAGCGGCTCCCAGTCGTTTTTGAAAATTTGCATCGCGTCACCAATATTTCCCCCAAAGAACGGCCACCACGATGGCGGGCAGCAGATTTGCCACCCGGATGGACCGCTGCGGGGGACGAATGATATTCAGACCAACGATGGCAATGAGCACGTTCCCCACATAGGAGAGATTTGACAGCATTGCCTCATCCATAAAGCTGCCGGCAAAAGCTGCCGCCAGGGTGCAGCCTCCCTGAAAGAGGGCCACCGGCACGGCGGAAAAAACGCAGCCGATTCCCTGAGAGGCGGTCATTATCGCCACAAAAATCATATCCAGCAGGGACTTGGTGGCCAGGGTGGCATATCCCGCCCCGATGGCATCCTCGATGGAACCCACTATGGCCATAGCGCCGATGCAGACTGTACAGCTGCAATTGACGAAGGCGGCGACAAAGCCCCCTTCCCCCGGATTGCTGCCGGACTTCTCCCTCAGCCACTGACCAAAGCGGACGATGGCTCCGTTTATGTCCAGCAGCTCGCCAATCACCGCCCCGGCGGCCAGGCTGATTATCATCATCATGACCCCCTGGGTGCTTACCTGCCCGGTGGCGGGATTTACCACCAGCATTTTGGCCAGCGCGCCCCCCAGCCCCATGATAACCACGGCAACCCCCGTGGCCATCAGCAGGGTTTCCCGGAAGCGGCCGCTGATGCTCCGGCCAAAGAGCAGCCCCGCCCCGCCGCCGATGATTATCGCCGCCACATTTATTATCGTCCCGGTTCCGATCATTAAATTTCCTTCATTCTTCCAAAATCTTTGCGTATAATCATAGCATAATTTTACCGATTCGTTAAGCTGGAGGAGCGGGAGAATTTTTCAGACAACCGCTGAGGTGACAAACAGGATGGCAGTTTGCAATCCCTCTCAGTCAGTCCTGACGGACTGCCAGCTCCCCCAGAGGGGGAGCCAAGGGAAATCATCTTGCCTCTCCCTCTGGGAGAGGTGGCGGCGTAGCCGCCGGAGAGGGCTCCTGCCTTCCCTGTACGGATTAGCGGTTACCAAAAGCCACCCCATCAATAAAATTTCAGACGGAAGGAACCATCATGAACCTGAACAAAAAATTTCTCACCGCCTTCTGGCGGCTGTTTAATGGCTACTGGAAAAGCGGAGAGAAGAAGCAAGCCCGGCTGCTCCTGGCCACAGTCGTCGGCCTGAACTTCGCCCTGGTCTACCTGCTGGTCCAGATAAACGCCTGGTACAACGAATTTTACAACTCCCTGCAAGCCTATAAATGGGAGCTGTTCTGGCCCCTCATCGGCAAATTCGCCGCCCTGGCCTTCATCCACATCGCCATCGCCGTCTACGCCATCTACCTCCGGCAGCTCCTCCAGCTCCGCTGGCGTACCTGGATGACCAATGAATACCTGGCCAGCTGGCTGAAGGACGGAGCCTACTACCGGCTGAAGCTCTACGACAGCGACATGGACAACCCTGACCAGCGTATTCAGGAGGATATAAACCAGTTCGTGAACATCACCCTCCAGCTGCTGCTGGGCTTTTTGAAACAGCTCACCACACTGGGCGCCTTCGGGGTGGTTCTGTGGAATCTTTCCGGCGCCCTTGACATCCCTCTGAGCGGCGCTACCTTCCAACTGCCGGGCTATATGCTCTGGTTCTCCCTCCTCTACTCGATTACCGGCACAGTCCTCGCCCACAAGGTGGGCCGGCGGCTCATCAGCCTGAATTTTGACCAGCAGCGCTACGAAGCGGACTTCCGTTTCTCCATGACAAGAGTCAGGGAAAACAGCGAAAGCGTTGCCTTTTACAATGGCGAGGCCGCGGAGGGCCTCACCTTCGCCGACCGTTACCGGCTGGTGGTGGAAAACTTCCGCCGGCTCATGACCCAGACAAAGCTCCTGAACTTTTACTCCAACGGCTACGCCCAGCTGGCCGTCATCGTCCCCATCATCATGTGCGCCCCCCGGTATTTCGGCGGCAGTATGCAGCTGGGCGGCCTCATGCAGACCATCAGCGCCTTCGGCCGGGTCCAGGACGCCCTCAGTTACTTTGTGGACGCCTACGACGGCATCGCCCAGCTGGTGGCGGTCACCTACCGCCTTACCAGCTTCACCGATCATTTGGAAACGGTCTCCGCCGCGGCTCCCGCCCTCAGGCAGGAAGCCCCACCGGCGGACAGTCCTGACGAGCTTGCCGTCCGCCAGGTTTCCGTGGCTCTGCCCGACGGCGGCATCCTGCTGCAAAATCTCAGCTTCACCCTCTCCCGGGGCCGCCGCCTCCTGATAACCGGCGGCAGCGGCAGCGGCAAATCCACTCTGCTCCGCTCCCTGGCCGGCCTCTGGCCCTACAGCTCAGGGCAGATCAGCTGGCCCCCGGCGGACCGGCTCATGTTCCTGCCCCAGCGGCCCTACCTCCCCTTGGGCACCCTCCGGCAGGCCATCTTCTACCCCTCCACCGTGGAAGGGAAAAAGGACATTGACGAGACGGCCCTCCGCCGCCTGATGGAGCTGACGGAGCTTTCATACTTCATTGACCGGCTTGATGTGACCGACGACTGGAGCCGTATCATGAGCCTGGGAGAGCAGCAGCGGGTCGCCTTCCTCCGAGTCCTTATCGCCCGGCCCCAGTGGGCCTTTCTCGACGAAGCCACCAGCGCCCTGGACGAACCCAGGGAAGAAAGGCTCTACGCCCTCCTGAAGGAACAGCTGCCGGACATGGGCCTCATCAGCGTTGGCCACCGCTCCACCCTCTTCGCCATCCATGACCGGGAGCTCCACCTGATTGGGGATGGAAGCTGCACCTGCCGGGAGCTTTAACCCCGGCTGGGTTCTTGGGATAACAGGCAAAGAAGCTATCTGATTCGTCACCCTGCCCCCTGTGACAAACAATCGCTTCACATCGTATACCAAATAGATTATAATGTTTTGTAATAGATATAAAGGTGGTGTTTATCATGGCAACTGTACCAACACAAATACGAATTGACCGGAATATCAAAGAACAGGCCGGGGCTTTATTCTCCGGACTTGGCTTGGATATGTCCGGCGCCGTGAATCTGTTTTTGCATCAATGCGTTCTTCGCGGGGGTATTCCTTTTTCCATTGAAATGCCCCACTACAATAAAAGCGCTCTGGCCGCTATGGAAGAAGCGCGACATATATCACGCGATCCCGGTATTCCAAGCTACGACAACATGGATGATCTGAAAAAGGCCCTTGAAGAATGATCTATCATGTAAAATTTACCAGTTCCTACAAGAAAGGCTACAAACGGGCCAAAAGCGCGGCTTGAACCTTCAACTCATCGATGATGTTGTCGATGAACTAAGGCAGGGACACAAACTCAATGCCAAATACCGCGATCATGCGCTCCACGGCAACCTGGAAGGATTCCGCGAATGTCACATCCAGCCGGATTGGCTGCTCATCTACCTGATCGAAGATGATATCCTCACATTGACCTTGGCTGAAACAGGCGCCCACTCAGAACTGTTCGATGAATAAGCTGTCCTTATCGCCCGGCCCCAGTGGTCTTTCTCGACGAGGCCACCAGCGCCCTTGACGAACCCAGGGAAGAACGGCTCTACGCTCTCCTGAAGGAACAGCTGCCGGACATGGGCATCATCAGCGTTGGCCACCGCTCCACCCTCTTTGCCATCCATGACCGGGAACTCCACCTGATTGGGGATGGAAGCTGCACCTGCCAAAGCCTCCCCTACAGGGGAGGTGGCCGTTAGGCCGGAGGGGTAATAGACAGGTCGTATTGTAGACTTCTGTCCCCTCTCAGTCAGTCCTGACGGACTGCCAGCTCTTACAAACTACTAAGTTCTGCGATCGCCTTGCGCCTCGGCAATCGCTAAGTAGTTTGCCTGTCTCGCACTAAATACGCTTCGCTTATTAAGCGCTCATGCCAACCCAAAGGGAGAGCCAGTGAGGCTTGCCTCTCCCTCCTGGAGAGGTGTCCTGTCGTCAGACAAGACGGAGAAGGCTTGCCGGAAAGGAGCTTGCTCCACTTACAGGCACTAAAATCAAACACCTCGCCGTCTCCATAAACGGACGGCGAGGTGTTCGTTATGTAAAAAACGAGATAGCCAGCCTGTGACTATCTCAGAGAAGTAATGTATATTTTTGAAACACCATACATGAATGTCAGAATGAATAACCAAAGCGGGCCAGTTTCTCCCTTATTTCGTCTTCCTCCTTTTGAAACTCATTGCTCAGCATCCTGTCGATAAATTCCGCACGGATTTTTCGTATTTTTTTCCTGTCCGTCAGCAGCCGCCAGACGGCTACGGCAATGCCGCCGATGTCCAATTTTCTAAAATCTCCGGTAATGCCAACGTAACCAGCGTTAAGAAAAGATGCCAGGATATTGGAGTACATTATGATTTTCAGCGTTCTGACTTCGTAGAGTTTAGCGTCATCCCGCATCGGGTCGAACCATAACCTATGGAACATCTCCACGACTTTATTTATAAGCATCGCAAACAATGCGCCCTTAGACACGCTCCACAAGTCGATACGCATATTGCTGCCCATGAGATAGCCCGCCGCTTCCGGCGACAGAAAGCCGATAACCGGCAGCGGTAATCCCTGTCTGGTGAAAAAATCACTTCCCATATGTATAGATTGTTTCAGAAACGAAAGGGCGAGTATCTCCGGCTTATCTTTTGCAATGTCGGTAGTCCACTTAAAAACCTTCGTTATATGGGTTTTCCCGTCGATTTCATTATTTTTAACATGGTAAGAAGGATACCACTCCCTTAGAATAGCGTCAGCGCCCAGATTAAAAAGCTTTTCGCCGTTTCCCGCGCCGATTAAGCCGTTATTAACGGTCATGGTGTCATTGGCTATATTCGCTGTTCCCACAATCCAGCCGGCAACCGGATCATGGCCCAAAGCTCTATACCGGTGGTTTGTCCCGGCTATGCCGGTAGAAAAATCGCCGTAAATACCTTTGAACCGGGCGGAACGTTTTACAGCGTCATAGGGAACAGAGGCGGTCAGAAGCTCTTTAACATCCGGCGGAATAAAATCCGCTTTATTTACGGCCCGGGCAATTTTATCATCAGGGTCGCTGGCTTTATCAAATTTCATGGTTTCCGGAGAAAATACCGACCAGCGTAAAACCTGCAAAGCCCCGCAGAAAAAAAGTATGGACAGGTCCAAATCAGTCAGCGCCGTTTTATTTTTTAATGCGTCCGCCAGCTGATCATACCTTTCCATATATCTTTCTGTAGCAAATTGAATCTCAGACTTAGTCGGGGCCAATATTTGTTCCAAGCTTTGATATTGCCTGGCTGAATTAAAAAATTTCCGCTTTGAAGGTCTTGGAACCACGATAAAACCCCGCTTAATTTGTTCTGCGATTCAGGTAAGGCTGCCACTGATGATCATAAAAGTTTATTTCATTATCGTCCACTACGCCGTCCGCATAAATAACTGCCCGGATAACTTCATCCAACTCCTTTAAGTCATCTGGCGGCAGCTTGTCCAGATACCTCTCCTTTATCTTTTCAAGGTTCGCTCTGGTTTGAAATATCCCGCTCAATTCTTTTCGGACGTATTCCTCCTGCAATTTTGGATCACCCAGTACTTCTATTACGGCCTGCTGGTCCTCTTCATCAAAGGCGCCGTCCAAATTCCCTATACACACCGCTAACCCGTAGAAACTGGCAACTCTGTTGATGTGTTGCTCCACAGTTTCATTAAATTTTTTTGCCGTATCTATACGCCCCTTTTTATATCCGTCTTCAAAGCCGCTTTTACGGCCTTCACGGTGCCCTTCTTCACGACCGGATTCCTCACCAGCCTGGTATATGGCAGTTCCTAAAACTGCTGTTCCTGCTGCATATAATACTTTTTTTCCAACTTCTTTCCCAATAAATCTGGCAGCCGTGCCAGATAAAACACCAGAACCACCAACTGCCGTACTTATTGCCCCAGCTGCCGTTCCTGCGGCGGCAACCGTTCCTGCTGCCGTTCCAACCGCACCCGCTACTGCTGTTCCTGCCGCTGCGGCGGCTCCTGCTGCTGCCGTTCCTGCGGCCGTTACTCCTGCGGCCGCTGCTCCTGCCGCGCCTGCAATTGCTGTTCCCGTAGCGGCAGCCGTTCCCGCTGCGGCCGCTGCTCCTAATGCTGCAGCTCCTGCAGCGGCTGCTACCGGTGCAGCTATGGGAGCTAATGCTACAGCTCCTGCCGCAAGTACAAGTTTCTTAAAAAATCCCATGATTTTCTCCTCCCTAAATAAATTTTATTTTTGCTGACAGCCCCAACATCCTTCGCTGCAGCTCCGCATTTATTAACGTTCTCCTTAATCCTTAACAACCGGAGAAAAAAATAACCTTATCTTTATTGTGTAGCGTAGTATAGCACACACCCCCCCGCAAGACATTTTGCTAAATTCCTGCCTGAAAGTTCCAAAAAGTTTTGAGCATTGTTTACCTTGCATCACCCTCATAAAAAAGGAGCCGTCTTTTCCCGGCTCCTTTTTTATTTCGTCCCTGTTCATTTGGAAGCGGCCCGGCTGAAAAAGCACCCCATCGTCAGCCCCGGGATGACCGGAGACCCAGCGCCCCCTTTCCTTTCCGGCCGCCCCGCTTCCTTCCTTTCTCCTCGCCGGTGAAAGCCAGACTTTTTCTCCGCCGGAAGATAGCGGTCTCCCCAGAGAAATAACTTTGTTTACAAAGGTGAAATGTGCTATATTATGAAGATGATAATAGGGAGCTTGCGACCTTTTATCAGTCTGGCAGGCTCCCCTGTAGGGGAGCTGTCAGCGAAGCTGGCTGAGGGGTGACAGGATAAACTGCTGGTTAATCTATCACCCCTCCGGTCTCAAGCCTACGGCCTTCGACCACCTCCCCTGCAGGGGAGGCTTCAGTACCGTCATAAATAACCTCTTCCCTTGATGAATATATTTCACAGAGCATACAATATAATTTTCCACATAATAAATTTACCAATCACCCAATACCATCGCTCAGAGGATAAACCACAATGAACAATTTTCTTGCCGGCCGCTACGACGTCATCGTCATCGGCGCCGGTCACGCCGGGGTGGAGGCCGGCCTTGCCGCCGCCCGGCTGGGGAAAAAAACCCTCCTGGCCACCATCAGCCTGGACAACGTCGCCCTGATGCCCTGCAACCCTTCCATCGGCGGCCCCGCCAAGGGCCACCTCGTCCGGGAAATCGACGCTCTCGGCGGCGAGATGGGCATTGCGGCTGACAGGGCAATGATCCAGTACCGGCTGCTGAATACCGGCAAGGGCCCCGCCGTTCAGGCCCCCCGGGCCCAGACGGACAAAAAGCTCTACCAGTTTACCATGAAGGAAACCTGCGAAAAGCAGGAAAATCTCTTTGTCAAGCAGCTCCTGGTGGAGGATCTTCTTTGGGAAGAAACCCCGGAGAAAAAAATCACCGGCATCATCTGTGAAACCGGGGAAATTTACGAAGCCCGGCGGGTCATCCTTGCCACCGGCACCTATCTGGGGGGCCGGGTGATAATCGGCGAAGTGAATTACCCCTCCGGCCCCAACGGCCAGCGCCCCGCCCTGAACCTTACCGCCGCCCTGAAGCGGGCCGGGCTGAAGCTGCTGCGGTTCAAGACCGGCACCCCCGCCCGGGTGAGCCGGGCCAGCCTTGACCTGGACAAAATGGAGCTCCAGCCCGGCTTCGTTCCCATGGGGGCATTCAGCTACCTTACCGACACCCGTACGGACCGCTGGCAGGAGAGAACCCGCCGCCAGCTTCCCTGCTACCTTACCTATACAAACGAGGCCACCCACCGGATCATCAACGCCAACCTCCACCGGGCCCCCATGGCCAACGGCCTCATTACCGGCGTGGGCCCCCGCTACTGCCCCTCCATTGAAAGCAAGCTCATGCGGTTCCCCCACAAGGAACGCCACCAGCTCTTCGTGGAGCCGGAGGGGAACCACACGGAGGAAATGTACATTCAGGGGATGTCCACCAGCCTTCCCGCCGACGTGCAGACTGCCTTCCTCCGGACCATCCCCGGTCTGGAACGCTGCGAAATGATGCGGGCCGCCTATGCCATCGAGTACGACTGCCTTGACCCCCTGGGACTGAAACCGACCCTGGAAACGAAAATCCTGAAAAATCTCTACAGCGCCGGTCAGTCAAACGGTACCAGCGGCTACGAAGAAGCCGCCGCCCAGGGACTCATGGCCGGCATCAACGCCGCCCGCTCCATCGACGGGCTGGAGCCCGTCATCCTCAGCCGTGACCAGGCCTACATCGGCGTCCTCATCGACGATTTGGTGACAAAGGGCACCAATGAACCCTACCGCATGATGACCAGCCGGGCGGAATACCGGCTCCTGCTCCGGCAGGACAACGCCGACCTCCGCCTCACGGAGCTGGGCCGCCAAATCGGCCTCGTCAGCGATGAACGCTATGAAAAGTTCACCGCCCGTCAAAAACTCCTCACGGACCTTTTGACGGCCCTGAAAAACATCGCCATCGCCCCCAACAGCGAAACCTTGGCCCTGTTCAGCCAGCTGAACCAGCCGCCCTTTAGGTCCGGCCTTAGCCTCTTTGAACTCCTGAAGCGGCAGGGCATGGACCTTCCCACCCTCTCGGCCATCGTGGCCGAGCTGGCCGAAAAAGACAAGACCGACGGCAGTGAGGAAGAAAAGAGACTGCTGAAAAACGGGGCCGCCTATCCCGAAATAATCGGCCTGCTCACAAAAAATGCCCGGGAAAACCTGATTCCGGCGGATATTGTCATGGAACTGGAAACCCAGGCAAAATACGAAGGCTACATTGAAAAACAACGGCAGCAAATCGACCGGATGCACCGCCTTGAGGAAAAAAAATTTCCGGCGGGCTTTGACTTCCGCTCCCTCGCCGCCCTCTCCGAGGAGGCCAGGGAAAAGCTTGCCGCCATCGCCCCCGAAACCATCGGCCGGGCCGCCAGGATCTCCGGCGTCAGCCCCGCCGACGTCAGCGTCCTGTTAGTAGCGCTGGAAAAACACAAGCGAGGAATCCCCCATGGTCAATAAGGAAGAATTTCTCCGCCACCTCACCGGAGCAGTGGAGTCCCTGGCCCTGCCACCCCTCAGCCCGGCGGAGCTGGCCGCCCTGGCCCTCTACTATGAAAGGGTGGTGACCCTCAA